>JBBQSY010000134.1:0-8945 GCA_038213495.1 Bacteroidales bacterium | reverse complement strand
TCAGGTATAATAGACGAACATCAAAAAGTAGAGGGCTATTGTTCCTGAGACTTATTGAGCAAGGGGTAACGGCTGAGCCTATTTCTTATGAAAATATCATCAAAAAATCAGCACGGGAGATGATCGGATACCCCATTTAATTTATTTAGCAGACATTTTTTCAAAAGTAACGAGTTTCCCTTCCGACTGCAGGCACTGAAGTATGCGCTTTTTAAAATTCAGACAAGTCATATGCCGTGTTTCCAGAATCTGCGAAATCTCAGATGCCGGTATGGAGGGTGAACCGCAAACCATATAAGCGATTTCGAACGCCCGCGGGAGATCGATCCTGCAATGGTGGAATACAGTATGTGCCGTTGCCGATTCATCCTTTTTACAACGTGTACACCTGCGCGAAAAAGAACTGCTGCCCTTGCAATATTTTTCGTTCCCGCAATTTCGGCAAACAAATCCTTCTGCCCATTTGGCATGAGCCAGTATTTCAAGGCATTCATCCTGTGTGCTGAACGATTGTCTGAACTCACCGGCATCTAACTGTCCGATTAAATCTTTCAGATCAACAACTCTTTGGCCTTCCATATGTTTAATTAAATAAACAGCTATCAATTTACTGACAAAATTGCAGTGGCATGATAATTGTTGACAAAATTACAAATTAATGGTGATATTTATGCGATATAATAAAAATATTACTAATTTTGCACCATTACTAAAAATCAATCGTTTAATGAAACCAAGCAAAATGAAAAAGACTTTCTTTGGGATAGTATTTCTTTCAGTGGTATGGCTAAGTAGTTGCGGTGGAGCAGCCTCACCCGAAAAGAATCCTGGTACGGCAGTAGCTTCAACGAGCATGACTGAACCTTCCGGCACCAATTCAGCTACCCAGGCTGAAGAATTCAGCACATCATCTTCAACAGAAAATGTTGTGCAACTTACCAAGGCAATATTTCTTGATAAGATTTATGATTACGAGAAAAATCCCAAGCAATGGACTTTTAAAGGGGATAAGCCCTGTGTGATCGACTTTTATGCTGATTGGTGCAGACCCTGCAAAATGGTAGCTCCTATAATGGCTGAGTTTTCAGAAAAATACAAAGGCCAGATCACGGTTTATAAAGTAAATACAGACCAAGAACCCGAATTAGCCCAGTTTTTTGGCATCCGTAGCATCCCAACCGTGTTTTTCTGCCCGTCTAAAGGCGATCCCCAGATGACCCAGGGAGCTTTGCCTAAAGAAACTTTTGAAAAAGTAATAACAGAAGTTTTGCTGTTGAAAAAATAAATTAACTGAAATCAAAAAAAAGTAATAAAAATGGAACATTTAACAAAAGAAACCTTCTTAGAAAAGGTATTTAACTACGAAAAGAACCAGGAATGGAAATTTGAAGGCGCATTGCCTTGCCTGATTGACTTTTATGCTGACTGGTGTGGCCCCTGTAAAATGGTTGCTCCTATCCTCGAAGAACTTTCGAAAGAGTTTGAAGGAAAAATCAATATTTACAAAGTGGATACAGAGGTTGAACAGGAACTTGCAGCCGCGTTTGGAATCCAAAGCATACCTTCCATGCTTTTCTGCCCGAAAGACGGAAAACCACAGATGGCAATGGGAGCTTTACCAAAGCAGGCGATGACCGACGCGATCAACGAAGTATTGCTTTCATCAAACTAATTTAGTAATCTATGTAAGGAAAGGGTAGCCGGATAGGCTGCCCTTTTTCTTTTTTGTACTTTTACCCCGATAATCTTTGGTATGCAAACAGTACTTCTTCCGACCACCTACTTCCCTCCCATTTACTGGATGGCTGCGGCTTTGCAATCAGAAAATATCGCAATTGAAATACATGAAACCTATCCCAAACAAACTTACAGGAACCGGTGTGAAATTGCTACCTCATCAGGAATATTAAGCCTGACAGTTCCGGTTAAAAGAGTGAACGGCAATCATACAAAAACCTGTAATATCAAGATAGATAATACTGGAAACTGGCAGTTGCCGCATTGGCGCTCCATTATTACCGCCTATAACAGATCTCCCTATTTTATTTTTTACCGCGATTTATTTGAACCCCTCTTTTTAAAAAAACAGGAATTTCTGATTGACCTGAATGCTGAAGTACGTACCAAAGTATTGGATGCATTGCGGATAAAAACAATCACAATAGTGCTTACCAAAGAGTATGAAGAATTTCCTGACAGAACTGATATGCGGGATAGATTTCACCCGGCGAATAAGCCTGGCCAGCAAATTCCGGCGGATTTCCCCAGGTATATGCAGACATTTGAAGAAAAGCACGGTTTTATCAGCAATTTGAGTATTCTGGACCTGCTTTTTAATTGTGGTCCCGAAGCTTCGGCATACCTGGCAAAAGTAAAATTCAGGGACAAGGAATAGATTAGCTTCCCGAAGGATATTCGATCCGGATATGATAAATGCTCAGCAGTTTCTTTTTGATAATTTTCTTGATAGTCGAAATATCCCGTAACGTCAGCAATGAGTTTCGGAATTGTTTATGTTCCATCTGGTTGTCGATCAATCGCTCAACCAAATCACTCACCTCCTGCTCATTCGGGTTTTTCAGGGAACGGGAGGCAGCTTCAATTGAATCAGCCATCATCAGTATAGATGTTTCCTTCGAGAAAGGGATAGGCCCTTTATACCGGAATGGAGTCTCATCGAAAGGCAGGTCGCCGGCTTCGATTTTGAATTTATTGTAAAAATACTGAGTGTACCGTGTTCCGTGATGGGTGCGTATAAAATCAATAATGGCCTCGGGAAGCTTATTCAACCGGGCTTTCTCAATCCCCCGTATTACATGCCCGGTAATTATGCGTGCGCTTTCTTCGCACGACAGATCTTCGTGAGGGTTAATACCCCCCGACTGGTTCTCAATAAAATACTGGGGCATGTCCATTTTCCCTATGTCGTGGTAAAGCGCACCGGTGCGGGCAAGCAATGAATTCGCACCAATGGCCCTGGCAGCTTCTTCCGAAATATTGGACACGATAAGCGAATGCTGGAATGTACCCGGGGTATGGATGGCGAGTTCGCGAAGCAGCTTTGAATTTGTGTCGGACAATTCAATCAACGAAACATCGGTAACCATTCCGAATATTTTCTCGAAAAGGTATATCAGCGGATACGAAAAAAGTGTAAGCAAAGCGCTGATTAAAAAAAGTATAAAGCTGCTTCTGCTGATCTGATCGATGGCTCCTTCCTGCATCAGTACCATACCTATATAAACAACAGAATACGACACCATAATCATTAATGATGTAAAGAAAAACTGCGACCTGTGATGCAGATGGACAATGGTTATAATGGTAATGATACCGGCAATAAGCTGCATGAACAAAAACTCAAAACTATTCGGCACCAGAAAGCCCAGTAAGATAATGGTAATGATGTGAACAAAGAGGGCGAGACGTGTATCATAAAATGTTCTGACAATTATAGGAATAAGGCAGATAGGTACTGCCATGATATAGGATACACGGATATTCATTATTAGCGTGGTGAATGACACCATGATCGTAATCAACAGCAGCAATAGTACGATGTTATGATTTTCAATCCAGATATCGTGCCGGAAAGTAAACAAAAACAGCCCGAACACCAGCAGCGCCATGGATATAAGGATGAGCCTTCCTATCAATATCATCTGAAAATTATACCCTGATCCTGATTCGGATTCAAACTCAAGACGCAGAGATTCCAGTTGCTGGAATTTCGCTTCGTTAACCAGTTCTCCTTTTGCAATAATCCGCTCGCCTTTTTGTATCATGCCACGGGTGATCGAAATATCGTTTAAAGTCTGTTCCCTTTGGGTGAGGGTTAAATCCTCGTCGTATATTACATTATGCATCAATGATGCCTGTAGCAAAGGCAGTATGATTTTCCTGTCAACTCCCTGAACTCCGGGAATATGCTGTAAAATATATTCATTTGCCTTGCTGATAGTAAATAAACTGCCCAGGGGAACAATCCTGGCAACATTGTCTTTTAGTACGGCAATCCTGAATTCAGGATTTTTTTTCTCCAGAGCCGGCACCATTTCAATGATCCCCCTGCTGTAAATGCTGTCGATAAGAGTAAAGCAGGCTCTTAGCACCTGTTCTTTTTCCTCGGTTGCCAGCCTGATTTGCCCGGTGTTATTGAGGCGTGTACGGAAATCGCTTTTAGCATCTTCGAGTTTATCATTTTCGAGCCTGAAAATCAGGTATGCTTCGGTCAGAGCCTGTTTTCGCTCTTTCTGCAAATCAGCCTGCTGCTTTAGTATGGCGAAATCGATAGGAGCAATCAGGTCATCATGCTGCCATGGTTTACCCCTTTGAAATTCATATTTGAATTTACCCTCGCGCGGAAACAAAGCCAGTAATATAACCAGGGTAATCAGGAACAACAATATCTTATTGATCTGATAATAATTGCGCCATTGTCTCTTGGAGATATTCAGCTTCATAGTGTTAGAATAGAGCATACGAATATAGGAATTTTTGTTTTCAATCAGCCAATTACTATCTTTGACTTCTGAATGTACCAATCCGTGATCCGGATTTCGTGACTTAATCAGGTTATCGGCCTTTATTTAAATGATTATGAACGCAATATGCCCCTTAGCACAAGTTCCCGTAAGATTCGATCCTTCGGACAAAAGTGAAATGGTGACCCAGCTTCTATTTGGTGAAACCTATAGTATACTCGAAGAAAGAGGAAACTGGCTGCTGATCCGCATACATTCGGATAACTATGAGGGCTGGATTGACCACAAGCAATCTTTACCGGTTTCGGATGAATTTATCGAACGGATCAATAACAGCACAAACCATTGTGTTACTGACAAAACGGCTGTTGGTTATTGTAAAACCGAAAGCACTTTCATTCTGCTTGGCAAAGGCTGCCTGCTCCCTTTACTGGCTAGCAATACCTTTCACCTGGGGCATAACGAATACACCACTATCAGCAAAGGGAAAGCAATTCCAAAGAAATTCCAGCCTTCGAAAATAGCCGTAACCGCCATGGACTATCTGAACACGCCTTACTTATGGGGAGGGCGCAGTATCATGGGAATCGACTGCTCGGGATTGGTTCAGGTAGTTTACCGCATCTGCGGCCTGGAACTGCCGCGTGATTCGGCACAACAGTCGCTCGAAGGTGAAACTATTGATTTTGTTGATGAAGTCCTCCCCGGCGATCTTGCTTTCTTCGACAATCTTGCAGGTGAGATAATCCATGTGGGTATAATAATCGGTCCGGGCAAAATACTTCATGCATCAGGCCAGGTTAAAATTGATTCTATTGACCACAACGGTATTTTTAGCGAGGAACAGGGCACCTATACGCACAGCCTGAGGATTATAAAAAGGTTAAAATAATCTGAATTAAATGCCTGGTCACATGCAAAAGATAACAGGTACTGACATTTTCTATTCCTGATTAAAAACCTGTTCCCAAAGTTTCTTGTCGTCGGAATTAAAACACGTAACAGTCACTTTGCGTGCCTCAGCCGGACCACTGAATTTAATCATCCCGTAATTTCGTTCCATAGCCACTGTTCCGGGAACACGCAATGTGTTTTTCCACGATTCGCCGGAGGTATTTGGACCGGAGGTTAGGGCGGAGAACGTAAAATCATAAATTGTTGGCTTCCCTTTTTGTTTCAGCACGGATATCTCCGAATAGTGAACGTCCCCGGTAATAAATATTACATTTTTGATATTGTATTTGTATATAAATTCGATAATTTCCTCCCGTTCCTCTTCAAATCCGTTGGCTGAATACAATTCGGCCGTATTAGCATCCGACAGGAATTGTCCGCCCATAGCGACAATTTTAAATGTGGCCTTGCTGGTAACAAGACTTTCCAGAAGCCAGCCAATCTGTTTTTCGCCCAGTATGGTCTTGTTGGCTTTATCAAGTTCATCCGGATCCCTGTACCAGCGATTGTCGACAAGAAAGAAATCAGCATCACTCCACTGGAATGAAGTAATTGCGCCTTCGATAACACCCGTGCCATACGTTGGATTTCCCCAGAAAAGACGAAACGCTTTGAGTGTCTCATTTTTATTAAAAAATGACTTATTACTGTTATCCGGGCCGTAATCGTGATCATCCCAGATGGCATAATGCTGGGTAGAAGCAAGGAAAGGCTGTAGTTCCGGCAGCGACCGGGTATGCGTGTAACGTTTTACAATTCCTGTCCAGCTGTTCCAATCCGTTTCACGCAGGTAAAGATTGTCGCCCAGCCATAGCATCAGATCAGCTTTACGGTTGGCCATATGGGTAAATATCCGATAATCACCGCCATAAGGTTTCCCCAAACGATCATATTCCGGTTGATTAATATACGCACAACTTCCGGTCAACATGGTAAAATCTGGTGGATTCGACCTCCAGCGCCAGATAGCAGGAGTACTGAATAAAGTTGCATAAGGCAATTGAACCAGCGCGCCGTTAATAAATAGTTTGTAGCTATACTGATGGCCCGGTTCCACTGAATCAGCAATCAACCTGGCTGTAAAAGCTTCGTCCTTCCTTGTTTGTACGGTATTTGTCCGCCTAGTATATCTGGCATCTGCCAAGTCGGTATATAAAGCATAAATTTCGGCTTCGCGCGTGGTCTGCAACCAGATAAGCGTTTCGCGCATATCGGAATAACCGGGCATAGGGCCAGACTGAAGCAATGGATTTAAGGTTGTTTGAGCTTGATTAAACAAGGGTAAAAGAAAACATGACGCAAGTAACAAAAAAGTGTTTTTGTATTTCATGGTTATGGATTTAGCATTTCAATAACTTGTTGAATATCCCCATCGGTTTTGGCTGGTATTATTCCAAGAAGGTGAGCGAGTAAAACGTAAATGTGAATATTTTGAAAAGATGGCTGAACGAATCCTTTCTTAAAAGCCGGACCTGCCGCATAAAATATGGCATGAATGTCGGTGTTGCGGGTATCATAACCATGCGTTCCGCCGGTAAATTCATTTTTTGGATGGTTTAACGTCACGCTCCAGGCCGAATCGGCAACAACAATGATTTCACCATCCCTTGGATTTGAACCATAATGTAAGTATGCCGGAACCTCGGAAGGCCGCCAGACTTTTATTCCTTTGGCTTTCTTAAGCGAAAGGTAGGCCGAATCGGCCCATGAGGCATCTGCGTAAAGGTTATAATTTGGGTTTCCTCCCTCAATTCGCACAGGCCAGGATTCAGGGATGAAATCGCGCAAAGCTATGTTGCGATCGGATGAAATCGCGCCCATACCATGGTCGGAGACGACTATAAAATTTATGTTGTTTCCGTCCGGCAATTGTTTGATCCGGCTATACAGAATTCCAACCATACTGTCAACCTCATGCACCACGTTCAGTGTCCTGAGGTCGTCAGGACCGTAGTCATGGCCGGCTTCATCGGGTTCGTGGTAATAAGCCATAATTAACCGGGGACGTTGTAACAAAGGCAGGCTGATCCATTTTATTATAGTATCGATTCGATTGATAAAAGGCACTTTTTCGTTATACTCTTTCCAAATATCCGGATGTTTGCCGTTTATAGCCACATCCGAACCAACCCAGTAAAATGAAGCAGTTTTTACGCCCTGGTTCCGCGCCGCAATCCAGATTGGCTCACCCTTATAGAAATCCGGACCGAAACGGGCTGCCTTGTTGCCTATGGAATATGATCTATCCATATCAGGATCATAAAACGAATTATTTACCAATCCGTTGTGGTCTGGATAAAGCCCGGTAGCTATGGTATAATGATTTGGGAAAGTTTTCGAAGGAAAAGATGGAATCAGGGAAACTGCTTTAACACCATCCCGGGCGATCAGGTTAAGGTAAGGGGTGCTGGTTTTGGAGGGATAATCCCAGCGAAATCCATCGAGAGAAAGAACAACCGTTGTTTGTCCGTTCCCTTTTTGAGCATATAATGTGTAAAAACCGGAAGTGACAAAACAAATAACCAGGAAAAGTTTGCAACAATGTTTTAACTGCTTCATCATAAATTCTTTCTTAAAGTACATTTTCATGCAGATTTCACATTTCCAACACCTGATTTAAATCCGAAATAAACTTCTGAATAAAAGTATCAATAATTATTCAATACAAAAAGCTTTGTTCACAATCGATTTCCTTCAGGCATCATTTCCGATAGGATTAATCATTACAGAATAATTTATTTACAAAAAGCGGATAATCCGAAATACAAATCCCTAAATTCTTGTTTTCAATAAAGTGCCTGCAGAAATCAGGTTCATAGTGAATCGAATTGTTTCGGATACCTTCGCTCATATCAGTCATCAAAATAATTTTCCTGTTATGGATTTCCTGTAAAAGTTCCGGAGGAGTGCTTTCACTTATATATGCAATTAACTGCTTGTCAGGAATCTGAAGTTTTTGCAGAGCATGCCATTGTTCCTGGTTTTCGATCCAGACTGATATCATCATTTTTTGAGTTAACCTGCCAGCTAGCTCTGTCCTTTTTTGATCAAATGACAGTAAAATACATCTTGATTCCATTTGATTTTTTTTGACCAGGCTGATCACTTCAGGTACGATATCCCCTTTCACATCAAGCATAAGTATGATATCCTTACCCTTAAATCGGCTGAGCACTTCCGAAAAAAGAGGAATCGTTTCATTTGTTACGATTCCGTTCCTGTCGCGCAGAAACAATGTTTTAATGTAGTCGTCCGGCAAATCAGTGATTTTCCCATTTCCGTTGGTTGTCCTGTCAACGGTTGAATCATGCATAATGAAAAGACTGCCTGAAGAGCTTTTCCTTATGTCAAATTCAATCGCAACCGGTTTCCGGCATGCGTTTTTAACCCACATTGCAGCTATCCAGACAGAGCTAACTGCTTTTCAATAAGTTGGCAATTTTCGAGTTCCGATTTGTGTACTACAGATTTTTTCTTTACAAAGGGGGCGTACTTGTATTTTAGTGC
>JBBQSY010000133.1:0-8988 GCA_038213495.1 Bacteroidales bacterium | reverse complement strand
CAAATTTGCATCCCCGCCGAAAAAATAAAAGCCCTGATGCTGTGCATCAAGGCTTCGTAGTAGACAACTCTGATGAAATATCTAACTTTTTGTTGATGAAAGATATTGTTAAAGTGGTTGATTTTATTAACGTTTATCATTCAATATTTATCATGATAGCTCATCAGGATTCGAACCTATGTTTCTGAGTTATAAAATTTACTATTCAGAATCTCCACATCAACTCGATGCATGTGGTGGGTAACTTTATGTGCTTTTTCATATACCGTCTTTGCCATGTTCTCCTTTATGTTTTGTAAAAGCACCGAACAATAAAACCTCTCTGTAACCACCAAGTACCAGAAATGATTGCCCAGATCGTCCCACACTTTGATAACGATACTTTACCTCCTTTTGGGAAAGAAAAACTTTGGTTTTTGTAATATGAAGTCATCTTAATGCGTTCAAATAATGTTTTAATCATTCATCGAAAGGGGCTTCTTTCTCTTTCCCAGCAATGGTCCCAATAGCATCAGCCCACCAAAAACCAGCATTAATAATCCTGTCCAAAGATTAATATTTCGACCTAGTGAACGGGCGTATAATCCAGTATCAGACATTGTGTAGAGTCCAAAAACTGTCAGTATTAATCCTAAAATGACGAACAAAAGTCCGATGGGTATCCGAATATCCATATCCATAGTTATGCCTCCTACCAGAAAATGATTGTTAATATTATACTTATTGCCCCGATTATTACGGCCATTACAACCGGTTTTTCATACCATACAATGCCAGGCTCATCGTAGGTTTTGGGTGTTAGGGAGTATACAAGTCCACGGAGATCGTCATCTGTTTTTAACTGCTTGGTCAAAAACGTCAATATAACTGTGACTACAAAACAAACTGTCCAGGCATACATTGCAGTATAGAAGCCTTGTGCCATGCCGCTTGGGTATTCCGTCAAATGAGCTATCCAGCCCCCTTTACCTTCGGCTATGGTCAGGCTGTAATGCAGTGCCGCGGCAGTTGTACCAGAAAGTAAACCCCAGAATGCTGCATTTCCGGTGGTCTTTTTCCAGAACATTCCAAGCATAAAGGTAGCAAAAAGCGGGGCATTTACAAATGCAAATATTAGCTGTAGGAAATCCATAATGTTGTTAAAATTGGCAGCAACATAGGCAGCTGCAATGCTCACAGCAACTCCAAAAATAGTTGCAAACTGGCCCACTTTCAGGTAGTGCCCATCCGATTTTCCAGGATTGATATATGATTGGTAAATATCGTAAGTAAACACTGTATTAAAGGCTGTAACATTTCCGGCCATTCCGCTCATAAAGGAAGCCATAAGAGCTGTAATACCCAGTCCCAGCAACCCGGTAGGGTAATAATGCACCAGCATGGTCGGGATGATCATATTGTAATCTGTCTGCCCGTTATTGCCGATTAGCACAAGTCCTTTTTCAGGCGAAGCCATCAGTGCCATGGCAATCATACCCGGAACGATTACAAGAATCGGAAGAAACATTTTAGGAAGAGCACCGATAAGCGGTGTGCGTCTTGCTCCTGACATCGAATTGGCAGCCATAGCCCGCTGTACCACCAGGAAATTGGTACACCAGTATCCAAAAGCCAGCACAAAGCCAAGGCCCATAAACATGGCGATCCAATCAACTCCCATGGGATTGCTGGCAGCTGATCCCAGGTATTTCCAGGTACTGGTCCAGGTGCCTTCGGCATAGCCTTTTTGTACGGCAACTTCATTCAGTTTCAAGGTGAGCCCGTCCCAGCCACCGACATCTTGCAGGCCAATAATCACCAATGGAAGAAATCCAATCACAATCAGAAAAAACTGAAGAACCTCATTATATATAGCTGATTTTAAACCTCCAAGATAAGTATATATCAATACAATAACCGCCGAAGCAATAATGCTGTAATTAAAATTCCAGTGCAGCATCACTTCCATCAGCCTTGCCAATGCAAACATCGAAATACCGGAAGCAAAAATGGTCATGATAGCAAAGGAAAACGCATTAAACCCGCGGGTTTTTTCATCAAACCTTAGTTTCAGGTATTCCGGAACCGATCTTGCTTTGGAACCATAATAAAACGGCATCATAAACAACGCCAGGAAAATCATGGCCGGGATAGCACCAATAAGGTAAAAGTGTGCCGTCATCAAACCGTACTTGGCTCCAGAAGCGCCCATTCCAAAAACTTCGAGAGCGCCCAGGTTTGCCGAGATAAAAGCCAGGCCAGTGATCCAGGATGGTATGTTCCTTCCTCCTTCCAGGAACTGGGTACTCGATTTCATGTATTTTTTCAGTGCCCAGCCAATGCCAAGCACAAAAACAAAATAGATCGCCATGATGGCATAATCTATCAATCCTAATGTAAAATTCTCAACCATATAATTTAAAATTGATTTAGTAAATAAGTCGAATTAAAAAACGAAATCTTGCAGTTGAAAGGGTATTATTTATTCGATGAAATTGAATTCAATTCAATTGAGTTTACAAGCTCCGTTACCAATCTCAGCAATATAAAACTCGGGTTTAATACCTGTTTTAGCTTCGTAGGCGCTACCTACTTTGTCAATAAATGCATTAATGGCTTCGTCTTTTACAAGCGAAACGGTGCAGCCGCCAAAACCACCGCCTGTCATGCGTGAACCGAGAACGCCTTCTATTTTCCATGCTTCTTCTGCCATGCAATCCAACTCCGGTCCGGTAACCTCATAATCGTCGCGCAACGAAACGTGTGAGGCATTCATCAGTTTGCCAAACAGGGCAAGGTCACCGGCTTTCAATGCTTTTACCGCATCAGCAGTTCGCTGAACTTCACCAACCACATGGCGGGCACGTTTATGAGCAGTTGCGTCGGTTATTGCCGATTCCACGGATTTGAATTCTGCTTCTGTCAGTTCAGCAAGGTGTTTCAGTGGCCTCACTTTGCTGAGTTGTTCAACTGCCAGCTTACATTCGGCAACACGCTGGTTGTATGCTCCTGAATCCAGTTTGTGAGGGCTGTGTGTATTGGAAATAAGGATTTTCACACTTTCCAGTTTCACAGGAACGAGTTCGAATTCCAGGGTATCGCAGTTCAGGTGGATGGCGCTGCCTTTTGCGCCATGAGCCGATGCAAACTGATCCATGATACCGCAATTTACCAAAGCAAATTCATGTTCGGCTTTTTGGCCGATCTGAGCCAACTCTGTCCGGTTGAAGCCAGTTCCAAGTTGGTCGTTCAGGGCGAAAGCAGTAACTACTTCCAGCGAAGCCGATGATGACAAACCTGCCCCGTTGGGAACATTTCCCCAGATAAGAATATCGAAACCCTCAATTATTTCAATACCCCGTTTTATAAATTGTGCAAAAACTCCCAAAGGATAATTTACCCAGTTTTTCCCAAGTGGGGTAGTAAGTTCGTCTAAACCCAGGTGAAACGCTTCCGGTTGATTCAGTGATAAAAAATTAACGGTTTTATCACTGTTTTTACGTATCAGCAAATAAGTTCCAAAACTTAATGCACAGGGGAAAACTGAACCTCCGTTATAATCGGTGTGTTCGCCAATGAGGTTTACACGCCCGGGTGAAAAATACACTGCATCTGCGGCTTTGCCGTATGCTGATTTAAAAGCTGATTTTAATTCCTTTACATTCATGAAGTAAATGAGCTGAGATTTGGATATTACTGTTTTTCTTGCTTAAGTTAATCCGGTATTTCATCCCTTATTTAACTTCGAATCTATAAACACAGGTATGATGATATTTCGCACCTGGCCTTAAAACGGTACCGGGAAATGAAGGATGGTTAGGACTGTCAGGATAATGCTGTGTTTCAAGCGCAAATGAAGTTCTGAATGTGTATTTCTCACCATATTTACCGGTGTCTTTTCCTTCGAAAAAATTTCCTCCGTAAAACTGGAGTGCCGGTTCCGTGGTCAACACTCTTAACTGCCTTCCATTGGATGGCTCGAAAACAACTGCTGCTTCGGTCATCTGGTCACCGTTTTTGTCGAGAATCCAGTTGTGGTCGTATCCTTTCCCATAAATTAAATCCGTAAATTGCTCATCCACCCTGTCCCCAATTGCGGCGGGTCGTGTAAAATCCATCGGGGTTCCTTTAACGGGAGCAATAACTCCCGTTGGGATTAGCCCATCGTCGGTGGGAGTGTAATTCGACCCGTTTATCTGAAGTACATGTGAATTAATGGATTTTGCCTCTCCACCTGAAAATCCGAAAAGGTTGAAAAATGAATGATGGGTCAGGTTCAGTACAGTTGGCTTGTCGGTGGTAGCTGAGTAATCTATTCTCAGCTCATTGTCATTGGTTAAGGTATAAACCACAGTTACTGACAGATTGCCCGGATAACCTTCTTCACCATCCTTGGATACGTATTTTAATTCCAATGCATCTTCATTTTTCGCGTTTTTGAACGGCCGGGCATTCCAAACTACATTGTGAAATCCTTTAGGGCCTCCGTGCAACTGGTTTACCCCATTGTTTACCGGCAGTTTGTATTCCTTTCCGTCGAGCGTAAATTTCCCTTTGGCAATGCGGTTTCCGTAGCGACCGATCAGTGCCCCGAAATACACTTCTTTAGCCTGCTGATATTCTTTCAGGCTATTACAGCCGGTAACTACATCGGCAAAATTATTATTCCGGTCGGGCGTCCACAAGGCTACTACCCTTCCCCCGAAATTGGTGATCTGTGCTACCATTCCCTGCTTGTTTTTCAGGGTATAGAGTGAAACTTGCTTGCCATCAATTGTTCCGTTAAAGTTTTTTGAGTCAATCAACCTGATGTCAGAAACTTTCCCGGTCATTTTTTTGATAAATTCCACTTCTTTGGCATCGAAAGGAGTTTTATCCTGGCGGTAAATATCGTGAAACCAGAGAGCAGGTTCTTTTTCATTGGGTTTGGGTTCGTCCCAGGCAAAAATGGTATTTGTTTTTCCTGATACAAATCCCCAGTTAATGGCTCCGATATTATTCCGTTTGAGCAAAGGCATTATGTTTTGAAAACGGCTGTTGTTCCTTCGGGCCATGTATTCGGTACAAATCATGGGGCGATCCAGTATTTTCAGGAAATTGATCCACATCTGGTGATCGCCAACATCGGAATAATTGTGATAGGTAATGATGTCGGAATTTTCAGCCTGAAAAGTATTCAGCTCATTAGCCCCGAAATACCACAAACCAACAGAAACAGGTTGCGAGGGATTGACCTGCCGTGCCCACCGGAAAACATTTTTCACCAATGGCAGCGATGCGTTTCCGTGATTGCTGTTGCCCGGTTCATTGTACAAATCCCAGAGCAAAATGCGTTTGTCGTTTTTGAAAGTTCCGATAATATCTTTCACGTATTTTTCCAATACCGGATATAGTTTGCTTGTATCCGCGCGCAGGCTGCAGGCCGGATCCTGCACCCAGCCTGAATTATGAACACCTGGTTTTGGTGCGGGTTGTTTTCCGGCAACGGTTTCAGGGTTCCAGCAATCGTCGAAAATGACAAATAATGCTTTTATGCCATGTTTATCCGAAATCGCAAGGTATTGATCCATACGTTTTTTATAACCCTGCGGATCATTTTTCCATACTTCACTGCTCAGGTAAACACGCATAATATTAAATCCAAGCTCCGAAGCCCAGCCGAGTTCTTTATCAATGGTTGGCGCATCAAAGGTTTCGGCCGCCCACATTTCGACCTGGTTGATGGCTGAGCTGGGCTGGAAATTTGAGCCACTCAGCCAAGGCTGATTTGCGTACCAGGTTGCCGCTTTTTCTTTGGACCAACGCTGATTCTGATTTACACCCTTAGTCTGAGCCGTGGCTGCTCCATTAACGCAAAACATGATTGCAAAAATCAGTAGAACGAGAGCAGGTTTTTTAAAATTTTTCATCATCAGGAAATTATGTTTTATAATGATTTAAGACTGGTTGAAGGGCCATCTACCCAAAGCAAACAGTTCCCGTCAATTTTCATTTTATCGATAAATACAACACGTGCGTTTCCGGTTTTTGTTGTGCGACCATGATAAACACAATACATCTGTTTTCCGTTTTTCGCCCATACAACGCTGTTGTGTCCTGTCCCTGTAACAATTCCGCCCTGGCTGGTGCTCTTTTGCAAAACAGGATTGTTTTCGGCTTTCGTAAAAGGCCCAAGCGGATGATCCGAAGTGGCATATCCTACAGCATAATTTTTCCCGCCAAAAAAGTTAGCCGAATACATCATGTATATTTTGTTGTCGTTTGCAAAGGCGAATGAGCCTTCGGTCCAGCGACGATTAACTTCGCCTTCGGTTACTGAGCGGCTTTCCCATTCCGACTGTTTGTCCGACATCGTTTTGGGTGGCTGAAGTAACAGAACCGGCTGACCGATTATGTATGTAAAATCATTGGAAATCTCAACTCCATATACCCAACTTTCTTCAATTTCCTTGAAAAGATTGATTTTTCGTGCCCAGTCAGCAACTTCGCTTTCCACCGGATTTTTATAGCAGCACCGTGAATAATACAAATAGGATTTCCCGTTATATTCCAGGACATCAGCGTCAATTACCGGGTAACCGGGATCGAACAATGGTTTATTGGAAATCTCTTTAAACGGCCCGGTTGGTTTGTCGGAAACGGCCACGCCAATCCTGAAATTCTCTCCTTCGTTTGTCGGATTTTGTTTCCAGTCGGCGCTAAAAAACATATAAAATTTCCCTTTCCGCTCGTACACTTCGGGAGCCCAGAAATTTCCTGAAGTCCACGAATCCCGGGTGTTTCCTTTGTAAGCCTGACCCTCAAATTTCCAGTTAATCAGATCAGTGGATGAATATGCGCCAAAGCCCTCGAACTTTCCTGTTTCATCAGTCCCATACATATAGTAGTTTCCGTCGGAAGCAAGCATAACGAATGGATCACCGAGTTTTACACCTAACGGATTTGTGTACATTTTGCTTGCGTTGTACCGTTGAATCATCATGGCAGTCGCAAATGTTGCGGCAATCAGTACCAGAATAACAGGAATGCCGATTTTAAGAAAACGCCGTCTGTTTGTCATGTTAAAATACTTTTATTCCTTAAAATCAGAAGATAGATACTATCCCTTCTGGAGATTGAATAATTAAACGTTCCCGGAATAATTTATCCCGGGAACGTAAAAGAAAAATTATAAAACAACTTTTTGAACATAGGTTTTACCACCTTCTGTCAACCTTACAAGGTAAACGCCCCTCTGAAGTTCCATGTTCATTTCTTTTGCATTGCGAAACTGCTTAACGAGACTGCCGGTAACAGTATAAACTTTGACATCCAGAACGCTATTGCCTCTGTTTTTAATGCTGAGTTTGCCATTGTAAGCAATAACTTCAACACCCGAAATGGTTTTATCAATACCAACAGTTCCTATTGTAAAGGCTTTTGTCGGAGCAAATGGGCCACCCGTGAAATTTGCATCTATAGCCTGCACTGTCCACTCGTAACTGCCATCGGGTAAATTGTAAATTTCCCATCTCTTGTTTAAAAACACGTTTCCATGAATGCTGACTTTTCTCCAGCCATCCGTAGCGCCACCCATCACAGCCATAGGAGTATAAAACCACTTACCTGTGGTAATATTTTTGAGTGCAAGATTATAGGTCAGTGATTTTTGAGCTGTCTGTGCATCAGTAGCAGCATTCCATGTAAATGCAACCATCGTTTCCTGGCCCGACAGGGTAATTTGCTGATTCAAAGTTGTGGGAGCAGTCGGTTTTGTGTTTGCAATAGCTGATTGATTAAGGTAGTATCCGCATATATTGCGGTCAAATTTACCTACCTGTGTTGCCTGGTTTCCGTTGTAGCCAGTAATCAGCAAGTCGATTTTCCCATCGTTATTCAGATCGGCAGTTTCGATGCTGCTTTCAGAAACGCCCGGAAAGTCGGTGTTGCTTAAAGCATTTTCAACATATGTAAAATTAGCTGCACTGGTACATTCGAAAAGCATGGTTACCTGGCGGCCTTTTGTCCCGCTCCAGCCTGTGAGGATAATATCCAGGTCGCCATCATTGTCCCAGTCAACCAGGCGGGCACCATCTCCTACGCTTATCTGACGATAATCGTTGAAAGTTGCTTTTGGTTCGAGCGATCCGGCGTTATTTTTATACAGACGGTAAATGTCGGAGCTGCCTTCGCCATCAGCGCCGCCATCGCCATTAAACAACAAATCCATAAAGCCGTCACCATCAACATCACCCCATACCGAAGAACCAAAACCTTTGCGGATCAGTTGTGGTTGTGCCATAGCAATGAATTTCCCGAATCCGTCGTTGATCAATATTGATGAATATCGCGATTTCCCTGTATCATCCCAACCGTCAAGAAATATATCGATATAGCCATCATTGTTAAAATCAACTGTAGAAATTTCCGGATCAACTAAATTGAGATCTACGAAGGAGGATTGGTCTTTCGTAAAAGTTCCATCCACATTCTGGAAAAATATTGTTCCTGTATTGTCCGTTCCATTTCCGATAACATAATAATCCAGCAACCCATTGTTGTCGAAATCGGCAAAACCGCAGGAGATGGTTGCTGTAGTTACATCCAATGTTGAGCGGGTAAAATTGCCGGTACCATCGTTAAGCGCAATGCCTTTTCCCATATCGCCGTTACTGTTTCCGTTAAAAATCACATCCAGGTCTCCGTCACCGTCAATGTCACCAAGTTTAATGTCGGCAAAGTGTCCCGGGGTAATTACATTTTCTGTTCCCTGTAAAGCGTATGTTCCGCCATTATTGATAAAAATAGCACTTCTGGCGATTGGCCCCCCGACTTCGCCGCTTACAATAATGTCGAGGTCACCGTCATTGTCAATGTCAACTGCAACAATGTCGGCAGCTTGTGTGTCAAATGTTACATCGAATTGTGCAAACTGGGCTTTCATGGAAATGGCCATGAAAAATGCCATAAAAAAAAGCGTAAATTTTTTCATTGTTTTTGGTTTTTAGGGTTAGTATTCAGTTATTTATA
>JBBQSY010000132.1:0-9039 GCA_038213495.1 Bacteroidales bacterium | reverse complement strand
ACGATTGCTGCAGTTACAGCACCGCAGGCGAAGGAACTTTCAGGGCTCTGGCTGGCGCAAATCCTTTTATCGGGGAGTTGGGAAAACTGCACACTGAATCGGAACTGCGTATCGAAACTATTTTTCCAGCTCACCTCGAAGACACAGTGATTGAGGCACTTAAACAGGCACATCCATACGAGGAAGTTGCTTACGATATTTACCCGCTGGCCAATAAACATCAGCGTACAGGTGCCGGCATGATCGGAACACTTCCGGAGGCAGTTGATGCAGGAGAATTTTTATCACATGTTAAAAAAATACTGCAAGTCGGATGTATACGACACACCAGTCTGAAAAATAAAAAAATACAGCGAATTGCCGTTTGTGGCGGTTCCGGAAGCTTCCTGATAAACGACGCAATATCCTGTAATGCTGATATATACATGACTGGCGATATCAAGTATCACGACTTTTTTATACCCGGAGATCAGATGATTTTAGCCGACATCGGGCATTTCGAAAGCGAACAATTTACAAAAGAACTGATATATACCTTATTAAAGAAAAAATTTACTACTTTTGCACTCTTTATTTCCGGAACCAATACAAATCCGGTTAATTATTTGTAAATCAACATAAAACATCATAATCTGCTATGGCAAAAAGTGTTGCTAAACCAGCTGAATCAATCAGTGAAGAAAAAAATAAGGTTACAACTGCCGTTGACTCAGGCGAAATTGTCGAAAATCCTGTTCCAGCCGGGAATATAAAAGATGAAACAGAGATCTCGGTTGAGAAAAAACTCGTTGCTTTATTCACCCTTCAGCAAAATGACTCAAAGATTGACCGCATAAAAATTGTCCGCGGCGAATTGCCACTGGAGGTTGAAGATCTTGAAGATGAAGTGGCAGGTCTTGAAACCCGCATCGACAATTATATCCAGGAAATTGAAATGCTCGAAAAGCAGGTTTCAGATAAACTGCTGGCCATAAAAGAAAGTCAGACCCTGATAAAACGCTACGAAGAGCAGCAGAACAATGTGCGGAACAACCGCGAATACGATGCACTCACCAAAGAAATTGAATTCCAGAGTCTCGAGATCCAGTTAGCTGAGAAACGCATACGCGAATTCACTGCTCAGCTTACCATGAGCAAAGAGGAAATCGAAAATGCACAGCACGAACTGAGCGATCGCCGTAACGACATGGAAGCCAAACGCAGCGAACTCACCGATATTGTTGCCGAAACCGAACTCGAAGAAACGGAACTCAATTCCAAATCAGACCAACAGCAAAGGCTTATCGAAGAGAGGCTTCTGATTGCATACAAGCGAATCCGCAAAAATGCCCGCAACGGACTGGCAGTAGTTCCGGTTGAACGGGATGCATGCGGCGGATGTTTCAGCTATATACCTCCACAACGCCAGCTTGATATTAAACTGCATAAGAAAATTATTGTTTGCGAGTTCTGTGGCCGAATTTTGGTCGACAAAGAATTGGCGGATTCATTAAGCTAAGAAGCAGATACAGTTATATTTGAGGGCCGGTTATTAATTTACCGGCTCTATTTTTTTGAGGACGTTCCTTTATTCCTTTTAATTTCGGATTTTTGCTTATTATTTAAAATCATTTAGCGCAAAGCATATTCTATGAGGCTTATAACATTATCTCTCTTTTTTATACTGGTTTCACCGTTTGCCAAGGCATCTTTTACATTCAATGCAAACTGCAGGCAGGCCTATAGTGACGTGATATGCCTCCGGTTTTCGCAGGCTGCATCAAGGATGCAGGCAGAGAAAAAACTCAACACTGACAACCAGGTCCCTTATATTATCGATAATTATATTGATTTTCTGAAAGTACTTATCGGTGAAGAAGAAAAAGACTTTATCCGTTTAAAGAACAACCGCGACACCCGTCTTCAGCAACTTGCCCGGCAGGGGAAAGACTCTCCCTGGTACCTTTACAGCCAGGCGCTGATCTTTTTTCAGTCAGGCGTTGCGAGAATTAAATTCGGCGAGTATGTAAATGCAAGTCTTGATATAAACCGTGCCTACCGCCTGCTTGTCGAAAACCAGCGCAACTATCCTGATTTTGCAATGAATAAAGCCGGGCTGGGTATTTTACATGCGCTGATAGGTACAGTGCCCGCTAAATACGGCTGGGCAGTGCGCTCACTCCGTTTCGAAGGAACAATCCCTGAAGGTGCTTCCGAAGTAGAGGAAGCTTATCGGCAGGTAGTCGCCGATCCCCAACTGCACTTTCTGCTGCCCGAAACGGCTTTCCTGCTGTCGTTTGTAACACTGAATCTTTCGGCAGATATCCCTGCTGCACTCGGTCTGGCTGAAAAATTCATTTCATCGCCTCTTGCCCCAATAATTAAGGAAAGCCCCCTGCTGGTATATATGCTGGCAAACATTTATGAACGGGCAGGTGAAAATGATAAAGTTATAACGCTCCTTACCGATTTTCCGCTCACCATAAACAGGTATCCCTTCCATTACCTCAGTTATATGCTGGGCGTAGCTAAGTTGAACCGGCTCGATGAGGATGCATGTTATCCGTTGCTGAACTTCCTGGGTACTTTCAAAGGGAAAAATTACATACGGTCGGCCTACATGCATCTTGCCTGGTATTACCTGATCCGGAACGACATTCAGCAATACAACCTCTATGTTGAACGCATCAAACTCAGAGGAAACGACCTGGTTGATAACGATCGCGAAGCTCTGACATTTGCTTCAAAAAACAGCCAACCCGATTTAGCCCTTTTAAAAGCAAGACTTCTTTGTGATGGAGGCTATTATGCACGTGCCAAACATGAACTTGATGATTTTAAGTCGGAAGATAAACACGCCGGCCTCGAATATTCCTATCGTCTTGGCAGGATCTATCATAACTGGGGGAAACCTGACGAAGCCATTCCTTTTTATAAGGAAACTATTGCAAACGGCGAAAAATTACCTTCTTATTTTGCAGCCAACTCAGCGCTTCAACTGGGTTTGATCTATGAAAAACGCAACGATTTTGAGCAGGCTGAAATATATTATTCAAAAGTGCTGGAAATGGATTTTGAGGAATACCAGTTAAGTATCAGCAATAAAGCCCAGGCGGGACTGAACAGAATCAAGGGGAAATAATAGTTTCAGGGTTTCAGGCCCGATAGCTATCGGGATTCAGGGTTTCAATGTGACAGAGTTACAGTGTTACCGAGTTACAGAGTTACAATCAAATGACTATTGTATGACAATTGAATGACCTTTAAAAGTGAAGAGTAAAAAGTGAAGAGTGAAAATTGAAAAACAATTGTTTGACTATTGCATGACTATTGCAAGACAATTGAATGACAATTGAATGACCATTGAATGACAATTGAATGACAATTGAATGACAATTGAATGACCATTGTATGACCATTGTATGACCATTGTATGACAATTGTTTGACTATTGAATGACAATTGAATGACCATTGAATGACCATTGTATGACCATTGTATGACAATTGTTTGACTATTGAATGACCATTGTATGACCATTGTATGACCATTGCATGACTACCGATTGCCCCTTAACCACTTTCACCACGCCCTAATTCTTCCCCGGTTTAAACACGGATACTTTTAATATTTTTTTTGCATCTGTGTCTTCCATCAGCTGTTTTAGTGTAACGCCATCCGCTTCTTTCATATAGGTTCGTACAATCTGCCAGCCCATATAAGCGCCAAGCCGGCCGGGTGACTCAGCAGCAAATCCTGAAGTAAAAGGAGCATCAGTCATCATTTTTGATATTCCCTGCGGGTCCGAGGAAAACAAAATCTGGTGTTCTATTATAAAAGCCCAAATATTGCTTTCATTTCTGCGGCTCCAATCAAGCTGACCGGGCGTATACCCGATTTTATATTCATCTTTCATACCGGGAAGTGTAACATCAAGAAAATAAAGCTCTTTGCCTGCCATAATCATCTGATCCAGCAGTGTATTGCTTTTTTCATCCATCCGGATCAGGTTGTCGGACACTGCCAGCATGCATTGCGGCAGAATATGATCAGGGGTAAACCGCATGATTTTATATTTGGGAAGCCCTGCTTTCTGGTACGCGGTGACATTGCTACCTAAAAATATATCCAGGCCAATGGCCATGGCCGTGTCGGAATAATAAACAGGGTTTTCGATATCCAGTCCCGAAACATAGGTAAAAACCTGCGGAACGGGTTTTTCAGGATAGGCTTGCCTGAACCGGCTGAATGCAACCGTCAGATCTTTCTCCAGAATCGTTACATCCGGATATTTTTTTATAGTCAGGTCATATAATTCATTGATATTTGGGTCATTCAGGAAATTATAGATCCGGAGGATATTCATTGTGTCCTGCCATTGATTCCCGAGAAAATATGAATAATCAGGATAAAGGGTCGCCATTCCCTGCCTGAGATGTTTTTTATCCAGGCTGAAAAGCGCTTTCTCGTAGCGCTTTATAACGATATTGCTTTCTGCCGCCTTCACTTGTACTTCGGGTTGTGCCGGCATGGCAACCTGGGAATTTTTATTCCGGCAGGACTGTAAAGAAAAAACCAGTATGATCGGCAACAGAACAATGAATCGTTTCAGGCAGGTTAGGTTCATATAATAAATGTCAGGTGTAATTTTTCAGGATCCGTATTTTTTTTGATTCAATACAGGTTAATGGCTACGAAACCGGGTTCATGGAACCCGTAATTTCAGCGGCGTTTTAATAAAAGAATTCTTCAGAAATAATTTTACAAACAGGATACTGGAGGCTACAACAATTTTATTCCAATACTCACATTAAACATATTATGCTTCATCGACAAGTTACTTTGACCGTTATAAGTGTTGTCGATACCCATTTCGTAACGTACATCCAGGGTTAAGAAAAATATATCCATACCCGCTCCCGCCTGAACCGACCAGATACTGTTTTTGAGATCATCAGTGGTTTGAATTGGCCATAGTTCATTTATTGACGAAGGATCCAGTTTTTTGTCCAGAATAAATTTAACTGCCGGACCGGCCATTACCCTGAGGTTAAATTTATTTTTATTAATAAGTTTTATCCCTATCAGTGCCGGTACTTTGAGGGATTTCAGGGTCACATCCTGGCTCAGAATAATGGTGCCAAAACTTTGATCGAGAGTTGACTTGTCGACCTGGTAGTTTGCCTCGGGCTGAAAATAAAATCTCCCACCAATACGGATAAACGCACCTATCTGCAATGAGTTTTTGATACTGGCCCGCACCGAATCCGCATTATCCGTTAACTCATAGGAATTATAACCCACTTTGGGCCCAAGACTGAAAACACCCTGGGCATTAACTACTGATCCAAAAGCTACTGAAAGCATTATCAGAAGTGAATTTTTCATGGCTCCGTTTTTTAAATAAAAGAACGTTTGATCTGCAAAGTTAGTATTCAAAAAGAAAATTTGTATATATTAACAAGTTAAATATCACTTTTACAGATAGTTTATTTGATAAACCTCTTTTTTTTCACGATCTTTGTAGCTTATTATAAAATCTAATATCAACATCATTATGAGAACAAAAATAACATTAGCAATACTGATATCATTCTTTGCCTATGCTGCAAACGCACAGTTCCCTGATTTTTACTTCGGGTTAAAAGTAGCGCCGCAGATAGACTGGATGAAACCCAATGTGGATACATTTAAAGGAAACGGAGCTAAACTGGGGCTTGCCTGGGGTTTCGTAGCCGAGAAAAATTTTACCGAGAACTACAGCCTTACCAGCGGATTTAATATGCTTTTCAACGGCGGAAAGCTAAGATTCCCGGAAACCAAACTCATAAATGGCGTTACAACCAGCGGTATTATGAACAGAAATTATTTTCTGAAATACATCGAAATCCCACTTGCGCTTAAGATGCGGACAAACCCGATAGGCGGAATAAGATACTTCGGACATGTGGGTCTTGGTACTGCCTTTAAGATCGGCTCAAAATCCATCGACGAATTTACTCCCACCGCTGGAGTGACCACTACTACCTCTAAAAAAAATTACGACAAGATTAGTTTTGCCCGTGAATCTCTAATCATAGGTGTAGGAGGCGAATACGAACTTACCGAAGGTCCTAAAATAGGTGTAGAACTTACGTTTAACAATGGTTTCACCAATATCCTTACCGAGAAAAACCAGAAAGCCATGCCCAATTTCATGGAACTTGGCATTTCGGTGCTTTTCTAAAAATAAAATATTTTTCTTTTTTCAGCCCGGGTATTCATCCGGGCTTTATTTTTGTATAAAAGTTACACCATGCGCATCGCACTCGCTCAGCTTAATTACATCATCGGCGATTTTGACCATAATACGGCTAAAATCATCGAAACCATTGAAAAATGCAGGAAGCAGGGTGCCGACCTTGTTGTATTTGCCGAACTATCGGTTTGCGGATACCCGCCACGCGATTTCCTCGAATTTGACGATTTTATTGAGAAAAGCTATAGCGCTGTTGATGCCATAGCCGCCCGGTGTACCGGAATCGCAGCAATTGTTGGAGCGCCTTCGCACAACCCTGATATTATGGGCAAAAACCTTTTCAATTCAGCCTGGTTACTGGCAGATGGCAAGGTACAGTCGCTGGCAAATAAAGCGCTGTTACCTACGTACGATATTTTCGATGAGAACCGTTATTTTGAGCCAAACCGCGAATTTAAATGCGTTATTTACAAGGGTGTAAAAATTGCCCTCACCATTTGTGAAGACATCTGGAATCTTGTTCCTGATCCGCTTTATATTTTAAGCCCGATGGATGTATTGTCGGCACAAAGTCCGGATATCATGATCAATATTTCGGCATCACCATTTAATTACGAGCAACAAACTATCAGGCCTGAAATTCTCCTGGCAAACACAGAACAGTACAAAATTCCTTTGGTTTATGTAAACCAGGTAGGTGCTCAGACTGAACTATTATTCGATGGCAATTCCTGCGTGCTCGACAGCATGGGAACAAGAGTTGCCGGATGCAAAGCTTTTCATGAAGATATCTGCATGGTAGATTTTAATCCGGATAACAGATCGGTTACTTCAGATTCGCCTGTTGTAGATGAAGATCAATCTAAAACAGCTTTGGTCCACGATGCTCTCGTGATGGGGATCAGGGATTATTTTGCAAAAATGGGTTTCTCAAAAGCCATTCTTGGCCTTTCGGGAGGAATTGATTCGGCTGTAACTCTATCCCTTGCTGCCAAAGCTTTGGGGAAAGAAAATGTGTATGCAGTTCTTCTGCCATCGGAATATTCAAGCGATCATTCCATTGACGATGCTGTTGCTTTAGCCAAAAACCTGGATTGCAAATACGACACAATCAGTATTGTTGATGGCTATTCTGCCCTACTCGGATCGCTGCAACCTTTTTTCAAAAACTTGCCTTTTAACGTTGCTGAGGAAAATATCCAGGCCCGCACTCGTGCTGTTTTGCTGATGGCTCTTGCCAATAAATTCGGATATATTTTACTTAACACTTCCAACAAAAGCGAAGCGGCTGTCGGGTACGGCACCTTGTATGGCGATATGTGCGGAGGAATTTCGGTGCTGGGCGATGTTTACAAAACCGAAGTTTACAATCTGGCATACTATATTAACCGCGACCGCGAAATAATCCCGCTGAACAGTATTACCAAACCACCGTCGGCTGAACTTCGTCCCGAACAAAAGGACAGCGACTCGCTTCCCGAATATGATATTCTTGATCAGATTTTATACAATTATATCGAACTACGCCAAAGCCCATCCGACCTTGTTGCTGCCGGATTTGATGAAGCAATCGTAACAAGAGTTTTACGCATGGTTAATATGAATGAATGGAAACGACATCAAACGCCGCCAATCCTGCGCGTTTCGCCCAAGGCTTTCGGGCAGGGACGAAGAATGCCGATTGTAGGAAGGTATTTGTCATAAAAACAGAACATGAAGCGATACAAGATATTTTCCTTGTTTGTGTTTTTTTGTAGTATTAAATCAGGAATAACGTTTACGTACAAAGATGCCTGATGAATGCGGTAATCCTGATAACCTGCAATAATTTAATTCATTAATCTAATCGTTGCTCTCCATATTTAATTTTATATATTGCCACCATAATTCATATTCATTTAACTGCATATTAGTCGTTTATGATAAGATATTGTTAATAATTTTTTCAATTTTTATGCCCCCCCCCCTTGCATTTCAGTAAATAATTGTTATATCTTTGTGTAAAGATCGTTTTTATTCTTCGATTTTTAAACCTGGACAGATAAATATTTAAACCCCAAATCTAAAATATTTAAACCATTTTTATACCCTATGCAAGGCGGGGAGACTTTGCAAAATTATATCCTAAAAAAACCATAAAACCATAAATTATGAAAAAATTAAGTACTTATTTGATCATAGCACTATCTATGATAACAGTTACTGCCAACGCACAATTAAAAGTGGATAACTCAGGTAAGGTTGGTGTATCAACAGGCACGTCTGCAATTAGTTCGCAATTTCAAGTTGGAGATGCTACCAACTATAATTCTTCAACGATGTCTATAGGGTCTGACTTCAGAATTGGCTCTTATAATTCATATACACCTTATTCTTTTGTATCAGCTCGGGATAATTCCACGAGAAGTATAGGAATGGTTTTGCGTGTTCAAACTAGCGGGAGTATTTATAATGCGTTAACAATCTTACCAAACGGCTACATAGGAATTGGTCCCAGCATTACTCCAGCATATAATTTAGATGTTGTTGGAAATATAAATGCATCCATTAGTGTTAAAGCTGCAGGTGTTACATTAACTTCCGATGAACGGCTTAAAGAAAATATAAAAAACCTTTCTGGTTTAACCGTTGCCTCATTATTGAATCTGCAAGGCGTAACTTACCGGTTAAAACCTAATGGCGCAGCATTGCTTGCTTCATCCTTAAATACGGAATCTGCTATTCAAGGTGATACTGCAAAATCTCAAACAATAGAACAGCCTCAGGATACAGCTTTTTATAACAGAAATCATATGGGTTTCCTTGCCCAGGATTTGCAAAAA
>JBBQSY010000131.1:0-9168 GCA_038213495.1 Bacteroidales bacterium | reverse complement strand
AGCATTTTTCTTAGCCATGCCTGCATTTCCATCGCTGCTCAAAGTGATATTGTTAATGGAAACACCTTTTTCCAATGCATACAACACCTGCTTATATGGCATATCGTATTTGGTTCCCCCGGTCGAAATATCAATCATCCCACCAAGTTTTGCAAATTCAATAGCCTGTTCGAAAAGCATTTTTGTGCGGCCAACATGGGTTGGGGAAATATGATGAATGGGGAAATGATATTTTTTCACCAGGTCGAGTAAAATATCCATGCGGCTTTCGAGTGCGCCCAGGTGCACATGCAAAATTCCGCCTTTACCCGATGTAAGCCCACCTACATGAACTTCGCGCAGCAATTTCAGCAATTCGTTTTCGGTTGGGAAAGATGCCCTTTCGTCGCTTATGGCTGTTTTACACCCAATAACTTTGTCAATAAATATTATATCCTCGAGCACGCTGTTCATCAGGGAGATCGGGGGATAACCAAAAGAGCTGGTTAACATATATGCAGTAATGCCTTCCTGGTCCAGGGCTTTCACTTTTGCATACAAACCTTGCAGAGTCCGGGTTATGCCATCTGTGCCGAGCATCCCTACCACTGTTGTTGTTCCGCATTGAATCAGTTCACTTATATTTATCTCCGGTGTCATCGACGAAAAGGCCTGCTTCCCGCCGGCACCGGTTAAATGAATATGCTGATCAATAAGTCCCGGAGTTACAATCTTCCCTTTTGCATCTATATGCTCAACAGCCATTGTACCTGTATCAATACTTTCG
The DNA here is from genome assembly GCA_038213495.1 of Bacteroidales bacterium. Taxonomy (GTDB): domain Bacteria; phylum Bacteroidota; class Bacteroidia; order Bacteroidales; family UBA4417; genus UBA4417. Next base: position 8,402 of record JBBQSY010000131.1, on the reverse strand, counting down.
TCTATAGCAAAAATTTTATCTCCGCCGATAAGAATATCCTTTTTACCCAGGTAATCAGGGGAATATACTTCTGCATTCTTAATTAATTTGAGCATCATATAAATGAATTTTGAATCGTTTGGTTAAAATGCTTTTGCGAATAATTTATTTGTCAGGCAAACAAGCGCTAAAGAACAAAGTGATAAAGTAACATTACCAGTAAAACTGTGGTTAAGGGAATAAAGTTCCGTTTTGCCAGCTGATAAGGCGTTATTCCTGCAATTTCGGCAGTTGCAATAACAACACCGGCGATGGGCGATGTGGCTCTTCCTAAACTGGAAGCAAGTTGCATAGGTAGTATTATACCTGCACTCTCCACTCCCATTTTTAAAGCTATACCAGGCACCAGCGGACCAAAGGAAAAGAAAGACGCATTTCCGCTTCCCATAAGCATGGATGCAGCAAAAATCAACACAGTCATCACAATTCCAATTCCTACTGCACCAAAACCAAGATCCATTGATAAGCTTACCAGGCTGTTAATAAATCCCAGACTTATGAGTCCGGTTGAAAATAACTCGGCACATATGATCAGGGTGATGACTGAAGCAAAGACTTTTCCCATTGCTTCCCAGAAGACTTTCAGAGAGCTGAATACTTCCCTGATATTTCTTTTCCGTATCATCTCAAAGATCAGTGCAACAAACAATGAAAAAATCATTGCTGTAGTTGTACTCAAATTGATGGGTGGATTGAACAGAGTAAGAAATTTCGAAAACACAATCAGCAATACCAGGGGCAGAACCGGCAAAATACTGTAAATCAAGGGTGCACTTAATTTTTTATCTTTAAAATCAACTATCTCGGCTACATGATTTTCTTTTTTATCAAAATACCGGTTCACGAAAAAATACATTATTACCATTACCACAGTTAAGGGAATGGCTAAAGGAAGTTGATTTTCGATAAAGTAGTGAATATTTGACTTCCCGATTAATTCGGAGGCACGTGCTGTGTTGGCTGAAGATGGTCCCATATCGAAAACCGTACAGGCAGTGATAACCGAAACCGCTGATGTTTTACTAATACCCAGGTTAACCAAAACCGGGAAAATGGACGCAACGAGTAACAATCCTAAGCCGGTGGCCGAAGGTGTAGTAATAAATAAAAGCTGCCCAACCGGAATTACCAATGCTGCCAGCAAATAAGGATATTTTTTAAATGCCGAAAGAGGTCTCATCGAAATATAAACAAGCGATTCGCTTGCCCCGATATTTTTCATATATGCCACATACCCCCCGATGGTCATAATCATAAGCCCGACTTCAGCGCCTTTACTGCTGAGCAATTCCTGTATTTGCTGAAAAAGATCGAAGAATTTAAATCCGGTTGGTTCACTTAACCCGGGCAAATCCATACCCAGCAAAAGGGCAAACGACATCATAAGCAAGCCACTGAAAAGCAAAACGGCTTGCGGGTTGTATCTTTTAAAAAGAAGATATGCAACCAAAGCAATAAACAGTATACTAATTATGGTTCCGGCTGGTAGCATGATATCTGTTTCAAGGTTTTGAATGATTTGCAAAAAAACGTTCAGGCTAATAAAAATCAAGTCTTTTTAAGCAGGCTTAAAAAAACAAAGCTTATATAGTTTTGTGAATATATAAGAGTGGCGCTAAGTAATCTCAATTATCACTATCTTCGCCATACCAATTATATTTATTTATTCATACCAATATGGAAAGCATATTATTAAGGATTTCCCGTGCACTGGATGAAATTACGTTGAAGAGTAAGCAGGTGGATTCTCAGCCGGCGCTTTACCAAAGAATATATATTCTTATAAAGGATGCCATTTTAAATAATGATATACCGGAAGGAAGCGTTTTACCTCCTACACGAACACTCGCCAAAGAACTCAAAGTTTCCCGCAGTACCATTCTGAAATCATACGAACTTCTATTAATCGAAGGCTTTATTGAATCCATGGTTGGGTCGGGACACAGGGTAAAGGGAATAAACACGGAAAGTGTGAAGCCAAACCCTGAAAGTTTCGGCAAATTCGGGTATCCCGATCTGTCGGAAACCGGCAAGTCATTCCAGAAAAATGTATTACTTATAAACAATACCGATGACACTGGAATTGCGTTCCGGCCTGGATTACCGCCGCTTGATATATTCCCGGTAAACCAATGGAAAAACCTGACTAATCTGTATTGGCGGCATATAAAATCTTCAGCCCTCACATATTCGGCTTCTTCCGGATCCGATCAGCTAAAAAAAACACTTGCTAATTACCTGAATTTCAGCAGAAATATCAAATGTGATCCCAGGCAAATAATTATTGTCTCAGGTTCGCTACAGTCGCTTTACCTGATTGGCAATATAGTGCTCAACCCTGGAGATTACATGACAATGGAGAGTCCGACCTTTCCGAATGTCATTTCTATTTTTAAAGGACTGCGCTCCAATATTCAAACCATATCCCTTGACCAGGAGGGTTTAAAAGTCAGCGAATTAACGAAACATGGCCACATTCAATCGAAATTACTTCATACGGTCCCGTCCTGTCATTATCCAACAGGGGTAAGAATGAGTCTTGACCGCAGGCTGGAATTACTGAAATGGGCTAACGAACACAAAACAATTATCATCGAGAACGATTACGAACATGAAGTCAATAACTATAAAGACTTCATACCATCGCTGTTCAGCCTTGACAAGGAACAAAGAACCATATTTCTGGGCACATTCAACCGGCTTCTGCATCCTTCAATTCGTGTTGGCTATATGGTTGTTCCGTTTTATTTACTCGATGCCATGGAAGCCTTGCTCAAACATTCACACCGCTTCGTTCCTTCGTCAATACAGGTTGTTTTAAAAGAATTTATTGAAAAAAACTACCTCTATAACCATGTAAAAAATGTAATTGAAGTTGCTGAAGAGCGTAAAATAATATTTGCGGAAACTTTCAACGAGTGCTTTGGTAAATCAATAACGCTTGATCAGGATAGTAATATCAGGAGTCTTCATCTGCTGGCCAGGTTAAACGATCACTTCCAGGATAAGGAGATCATTGCAGAATTCGCTAAAAGCAATATCGTAGTACATTCTTATAGTAAATGTTTTGCCGGTATTCACGACGAGCAAGGATTGATATTCGGATATTCATCCGTCAGAGGCCCGTTCATCAAACAAAAGTTATTGCAAATGTCAGACATATTTCAACATTTACACATATAAACGATGGTTTCATTCTACATTTATGGCATGAACAGGATTAATCGTAAAGGTTAAAAATCTTTTGTGAAATTCCCTTTTCCCGGCTGAGAATAAATACCAAAAAATCGAAACCTATATTTGCATCGGAATTATAGCAATGATTTATTACTGAAAATATTCCAGCTAATGAAAATGCAGGAATATAAATTAAAAAATAGTATTACCTTTGCCAAAGTTTTAATAAGATTCTCTCCGGATTTTTTTATACGTAAATCAGATTTTCTGCGAGCCGGTTTTATAACCAGGCAAGATTAACACCGATTTCAAAAGCCTTACTTTAATTACTTTTATATTACACAGGCCTGCAATTCATTTAAGCAAAGCATTCACAATATGGAATACAACACCACCCGCGGCTCCATGAAGATTTCCGAATACGGCCGGAACATTCAGAACATGATCCTTTATATCGCTTCACTTCCCGACCGTGAACAGCGAAACCGACTGACGACCACTCTCGTCAATATCCTTGCCATCATGAACCCGGACATGCGCGACCAGGTGGATATTAAACATAAACTGTATGATCATGTTCACCTGATGTCGGATTTTACACTCGATATCGATTCTCCTTATCCTGTTCCGCCTCGTCCCGAAGAAGCTCCGGCTCCAACGAAAGTTCCCTATACACAAGAGACTATTAAACTAAGGCCTTACGGCAAATACATGCAACGCATGATCGAAAAGGCGGTTACCTACGAAGAGGGTGAAGAAAAAGACGAATTGGTTAAGACCATTGCCAATAACCTGAAAAAGATGTACCTTAACTGGAACCGCGATTCAGTGAATGATGAACTGATACACGAACACCTCAGCCTGCTGTCGGGCACCAAACTTAAACTGCGTGAAGACGACCGCCTGCACTCCACTACCGATATCCTGAAAGCAAATAAACAGCAGGCACTGGATAAACAGAAGCAACCTTTCAAACGCCGTAAATTCACAGGCAAGAAAAACGATAATAACGGGCGTAAAAAGAATTTCGGAAAGTAGAGATGTCCAAAGTCCGGGTCAGAAATCGGATAAACTTCTTGGTCCGGAATCTGTTTCATAGTTTTTTATTTATTCTGCATACATCAAAATCCTTCTGGTTTTGACAATCTTTTTTTGAATATACGTTTCGAGGGCTATTTTTTATAATTTCGGCACTGCTAATACACTGAAACTATGAGTTCGTTCGAAATACAGGGTGGCTTTCAACTGAAAGGCAATATAACACCGCAAGGTGCTAAAAATGAAGCGTTGCAGATTCTCTGTGCCGTATTACTCACTCCTGAACCGGTCACTATTCATAACATCCCTGATATTCTGGATGTGAACAAGCTCATCGATCTGCTTGCTGCAATGGGTGTTGGTGTTACAAAAAACGGCACCGGTAGTTATACTTTCAAGGCCGAAACCATTGATCTGGATTACCAGGATACCGAAGAATTCCGTCGCCAGGCTTCGAGTTTGCGTGGATCTGTTATGATACTCGGACCATTGCTTGCCCGGTTTGGCAAAGGCAGCATCCCTAAACCGGGAGGTGATAAAATCGGTCGCCGCCGTCTCGATACGCATTTTATCGGTTTACAAAAACTAGGCGCAACCTTCGACTTCGATTCAACCAAAGGATTTACCCGTGTAACTGCCGAAAAACTTACGGGGGCCTATATGCTACTTGATGAAGCTTCCGTAACAGGAACCGCCAATATTCTGATGGCAGCCGTACTGGCCGAAGGCAAAACCACCATTTTCAACGCAGCATGCGAACCGTACCTTGTTCAATTGAGCGAAATGCTTGTAAGGATGGGTGCCAAAATCGAAGGCATAGGTTCCAACCTGCTTAAGATTGAAGGTGTTGAGAAATTGAGCGGCACATCGCATACCCTGATGCCGGATATGATTGAAGTAGGAAGCTTTATTGGCCTGGCCGCCATGACCCGCAGCGATATAACCATTTGCAATGTGAACTATCCCGCACTTGGCATAATCCCTGATGTGTTCCGGAAATTGGGCATCATTATCGAACAACAGGGCGACAATATTCATATCCCTGCCCAGGATCATTACGAAGTGGAATCATTTATGGATGGGGGAATTATGACCATATCGGATGCTCCCTGGCCCGGTTTTACACCCGACCTTATCAGCGTCATCCTGGTAACTGCCATACAGGCAAAAGGAAGTGTACTGGTTCACCAGAAAATGTTCGAAAGCCGTTTGTTCTTTGTCGATAAACTGATTGATATGGGCGCTCAGATTATTCTTTGTGATCCACACCGTGCAACTGTTATCGGCCTCAACCGCGAACACCGCTTACGTGGAATCCGTATGTCATCGCCCGATATCAGGGCCGGTGTTGCACTTCTGATTGCAGCGCTTTCGGCTAAAGGAACCAGCATCATCGATAATATCGACCAGATAGATCGCGGGTATCAGAATATTGATGGACGATTGAATGCGATCGGGGCAAAGATAAGGAGGGTTTAGTTGGACGAGGTGATGGGGGGGATGGAGGATGGGGAGACTGAGGGACTCAGGGACTGAGAGATGGAGAGACTGAGGGACAAGGGGACATGGAGACATCATGTCTAGATAGGGTCTGCTGAAAAACTCAATTATCATGATTCATTTTTGCCCGTAGGGCATTTATATCAATAGAAAAGAAATTAATTTACCCGTAGGGTATTAATAATCAAATCATTATTTTAATCCCCTCCGGGGAATAATCCTTCATCGGTTTATTGCCCTATTGATAGCTATTTGCTTTCGCAAATAATCTGACGGGGAAAACCAAATTTACAAATGCAAGATTTTTCAAACTATTTTGTTCTTTCCCTTGCATTCAATATCAAATTTTCCATTGATATTTATCTGAAATACAACGTAATAATGCATTTCCAGCAGCCTCTAGATAGAAAAAAATGGAGGACTGGATACTTGGATCTTGGAATTTGGGACCAGGGACTTGAAATGACCTCTGTCCTTCCCTGCTCTTGCAGCAGGCAAGGGACACTCCCCGTGTGCTTCGGCTGCGCTTAGCAACCATGGAGAATCAGTATAAGATAATTCTGAAATTCAATTGACGATTTTAAATTTGGAGCTTGAAATTTTGAATCTTGGGACTTGAATCTTGGGACTTGAATCTTGAGACTTGGATCTTGAAATCAAACCTTGTGGAAGAAACCGTATACCGCTGATTCGCGCGAACTCTGCCAAAATGGCCTCACTTTCTGAATGGCAGATTATTTGTTATACAAAACTTACTCTTTGATCAAAGCATTCATCATTTTCAATACTGATGAGGCATAAATCATTTAGTATCACTGATAATCAGAATATTGAAAAATGTTTAATCGCATGAAGCAGAAAAAAAGAACTGAAAATGCCGGGCACAAAACCGTCAGCGAACCTACAACTGACAATATTGCAGAACCAACCGTTCAACCTGCGACAGAACAGGAAGAAACAGCTGCAACCCCAAAAGTATATACCGAAGAAGAGTGCCTACTGAAAGTTAACGAGCTGAATGACAAATACCTCCGGCTTTATTCGGAATTCGATAATTTCCGCAAACGCAGCCTGAAAGAGAAAATAGACCTGAGCCGCACAGCTTCCGAAGGCGTTATAACAGAGCTTCTGCCGGTTCTCGATGATTTCGACCGGGCAATGGCTTCGATGGCAACTACCGATAATCTTGAATCCGTTAAGGAGGGCATTCAGTTGATTCATGCCAAAATGAAGGCCGTATTTGCATCCAAAGGTCTAAAGGAAATTAAAAGCATTGGTGAAAATTTTGATACCGATTTTCACGAAGCCATTACCAGCATACCTGCCCCGACGGAAGATCTGAAAAATAAAGTAGTGGATGAAGTCCAGAAAGGATACACTCTTCATGATAAAGTAATAAGGTTTTCGAAGGTTATTACCGGAAGTTGATTGGAATAATTCAATTCCCGGAATAAAAAAACTTTGATTACCCAAACAACAAAAGAAACACAGTGACCAAACGAGACTATTACGAGATACTTGGCGTTACACGCAATGCCGGCGATGCTGAATTAAAAAAAGCATATCGCCAGATGGCTTTGAAATTCCATCCCGACAAAAACCCGAATAACAAAGAAGCCGAAGATAAGTTTAAGGAAGCCGCCGAAGCCTACGAAGTGCTCAGCGATCCTGAAAAGCGTAAACGCTACGATCAGTTTGGTCACGACGGACTGAGGAATGGCGGTGGTGGCGGTTTCAGCGGAGGCGGAATGAATATGGAAGATATCTTCAGCCATTTCGGTGATATTTTCGGTGGCGCGTTTGGCGGTGGCGGATTTGGCGGCGGACAGCAGCGTGGCGGACGGCGTGTGAACCGTGGAACAAACCTCAGAGTTAAGGTGCGTTTAACGTTGGAAGAAATTAATACCGGTGTCGAAAAAAAGATAAAAGTCAACAAATATATTTCCTGTACCCATTGCAAAGGATCGGGTGCCGAAGGCGGATCAGCATACAATACCTGCTCAACCTGTCGCGGAACAGGTCAGGTAACACGTGTTACCAACACTTTCCTGGGACAGATGCAAACCAGCAGCACCTGCCCTACCTGCAGCGGCGAAGGACAGATCATTCAGCACAAGTGTGTACATTGCGCAGGAAATGGGGTGATAAAAGGCGAGGATGTGATCAGTATCGACATCCCGGCCGGTGTTTCCGATGGCATTCAGCTTTCGGTAAACGGTAAAGGAAATGCAGCAGCCCGCGGTGGTGTTCCAGGCGATCTTATTATACAGATTGAGGAAATTCCACACGATAACCTGCACCGTGAAGGCAGCAACCTTTTGTATGATCTCTATATCAGCTTTCCCGATGCAGCTTTAGGCTCTTCGGTCGATTTACCAACCCTCGACGGAAAGGCCCGTATCAAAATTGAACCCGGCACACAGGGCGGCCGTATGCTCAGGTTAAAAGGGAAAGGCCTGCCCTCCATCAATTCCTATGGCAAAGGAGATCTGCTGGTTACCATCAACGTATGGACACCGAAAAATCTCAATCGCAAAGAAAAAGAGGTTTTGGAAGACTTACAAACTGCAGATAATTTCAAGCCACAGCCAGGTGCCCGCGACAAAGGATTTTTCGACAGGATGAAAGAGTATTTTCAGTAAGGGTTA
>JBBQSY010000130.1:0-9176 GCA_038213495.1 Bacteroidales bacterium | reverse complement strand
GTTGGCGATATCGGGAATAGTCGGATTTATTATCGGCGATTACAGCCTTTTTAAAGCATTTATAATCACTGGTGCCAGGGTTGCCATGCTGATGATGACGCTTGCACCTGTGTTTGCAGCTTTTGCCGCCTGGATAATTTTGGGTGAAGTGATGAGTCCGATAAGTATACTTGCGATGGTGATCACCTTAACCGGGATTGCACTGGTAATATTTACACGTACGGCTTCAGATGCCTTGTCGGGAAGCAAACGGAAATATTCAATGTCCTATCCGGTAAAAGGCATCATATTCGGTGTGGTTGCCGCGGCAGGGCAGGGGGTAGGACTGGTTCTGAGTAAATATGGCATGCGTGATTTTGATCCTTTTGCTGCATCCCACATCAGGGTAATATCCGGTTTTATAGGTTTCGCTATCTTGTTTTTAGTGCTCGGGAAATATAAGGAATTGCCGACATCCTTCCGTGATTCCATTGCTATGAAATGGCTGCTTGTGGGTTCAATCTTCGGGCCGTTCCTGGGAGTTTCGTTTTCGCTTATTGCCGTTCAACACACCGATGCAGGAATTGCCCAAACGATTATGTCGCTCACACCTGTCCTGATCATTCCGCCCGCCGTGTATTTTAAAAAGGAAAGGGTTACCGGCCGCGAAATTATCGGGGCCATTATCGCTGTATCGGGTGTGGTGCTGTTTTTTGTTTAACTCACAAAGTATAAATGCTTTAACCCAAAGTTACAATATCGATAGTTAACATTTAATCAGGACAAGTATTTTAATAATTTTAGTGTCCTGATTTCGTTATTATCCATTTTTAATTTCAACAAATATAACCCGTTGATAAGTAATTCCGTATTAACTTCATTTCCTACTCCTTTTTTTACCAGCCTTCCGGAAGAGTCATAAAGCCAATATTCTGTTGGTTTATCAATATTAATTTTAAAATAGGAATCAAACGGATTCGGTGAAATAATTTGGCTGTTGATTTTGAAATCAGGTATTGATAGAGGTCCGTTTAATGGCCTTATATAGTCGCAATCACGTGACCAATAATCTGCTTTGTACGAAATCTCATGATCCTGATAGCAACGCAAGCTTTTTATTCCTCCTTCCATTACAAAATTAATGCTGACACCAAAGAAGAATTTTGTAGAACCTATTTTCTCAATAATTGGATAATTTTCGGATAATCCCGAACGATTAAAAACCCAACCGGATGATTTTGTAGCAGAGGTATAAATCAAATTTAATGAGTTTCCCTGTAACAAAATACTTGAAATGCTGTCGACTAAATACTCAAACCGTGAGCAGAAATATTCATTTTTTGTGCAATTTGTACCCTTTTCCCTGATTAATACAGTGTCGTGAACTTTGAGGTAAGCAAAGTATAAAGGGTAAAATGAATTGTCAAACTTGTTATAGTGAAAAACCGTATCGTTTGATGTATAAATAAAATCTTCTGAAGTAGTTCCTGTGTGCCAGTAATATGTACCATCAGGTCTCATATTCTCATCGGTCTCTCTGGTAATGAGCAGCCTGCAAGATTTATTTAAAACAGTAGTATCCTTTACTGATTCAATGGTTGTTAAATAGGGTGATGCTCCAAAATCATGATCATAGGTCCACTTTGCACCTATTGGTGCCCAGTCCTGAGCTGATAGTGAAGATGGAATTAAAATCAGAATATAGAATAGTAGTATCTTCATAGTTAAAGGTTTTAATTGACTTTTATACAACTACTCAAACATGAATTATAATTTATATTTATAAGCCCAGGCAAGCTCCCGCCAGCCAGCAAGTTATTGAATCATAATCCTTATCGCTCATCCGTTCCCGCTCATTGCTGTCGAGCATCTGTTTTTCATTCTGCGGAATCTTGCTGTACCATTCTTCAGTTGTCGGCATATCATTCGGTTTACGGGGAATAATATGTAAATGCAGGTGTGGAACTGTTTGACCTGCGGAAACGCCATCCTGAATAATCCAGTCGAAGCCATCACAATGGAATACTTCAATAAGAACAGAAGTAACTTTTCGTGCAAATACCATCATTTCGCCAAGTTCATCGTCAGATAATTCTGTTAACGATTTATAATGTTTATTTGGGATAATAAGTGAATGCCCGGGCAGAACCGGGGCAATATTATAAATGGCACTAAACTTTGAATTGGAAAAAAAAGATTTTCCTGAAACGCTTTTAGTGCAAAAGATACATTTCTCAACAGGATGAATATCAGGAATAACCATTCGTGAAGTTCAATAAAGCAACATTTATTTGGGAAAATTCCCTGTTAATTTTGAAAAAAACCTGTGAATTTTGTGAAACGACCCGACCGGTTCGGCAAACATCATAATGCAGCGGTCGGAGATGTAATTTACGTCTTTTCCTTCGAGGTAGCGGATCACATTATCGTCGGTTGATCCCTGTTGCAGCCACAGGTGTTGTATGCCTTTGTTCAGTGCACTTTCAACGATTTTAATAGTTTGGTCCGGAGGGGTATTTACGAAAACCGCTTTAACATCCTGTGGAAGGGTTTCGATATTGCTGTAACATTTATCTCCTGCAAACTCAGTTAAGTGCGGGTTAACCGGTACCACCTTGATTCCCTTTTTCTTCAGGGTGTGGTAAACCGTATTTCCAAATTTGTTTTTATTGCGCGATACTCCGACTACCGCAATCTGAGGTTGCTGCAGGAAAATATTAATAGACTCACTCGTTTTCATAAGGCTTGATATTTATTTAGCACTATGGTATGATCTGTCGGAAGCCCGAAACAGGGACTCTGAAATTTCTGCCTGTTGCAGACACTTATTAACCCTTTTCTTACATACTTTCAGTTTTTCTATCCTTATACCTTACAAACTCTTCAAACAATTCAATCCCGATAGCTATCGGGACTTCAAACCTTACACCTTACACCTTACATCTTACTTCTTATTCAAAAACAATCTTCATCTCAACCCGTCGGTTAATTCGTCGGCCTTCAGGGGTTGTATTGGGTGCAATGGGCTGGGTTTGACCAAACCATTCAGTTTTAATACGATCCGCTCCAATTCCTTTTTTTACAAGGTAATTTTTAACAGCAAGGGTGCGGTTTTTCGATAAAGCAAGATTCGATTCAGGTTTTCCGACATTATCCGTATGCCCGGAAATCGATAGCATAAATTCGTTCCGTTTTGCCAAAACTCCCGCCAGTTGGTCGAGCGAACTGAATGAGGATGATCGGATTATGGATTTTCCTGATTCGAATTCAAGATTATCGAATGCTTTTTTAAGAATGTCCTGTTCTTCTTTTTTGATTTCCGGGCATCCGTTGCTTTGTGCTACTCCCGGTATGGTCGGGCACATATCATATTTATCCGAAATGCCGTCTCCATCTGTATCGGGACATCCTTTAAATACTGCGCTTCCCGGGATACTCGGACAATCATCGTCCTTATCGGGAATGCCGTCATTATCCATATCCAGGTATGGACAGCCGTGGTTTTCAATCGGGCCTTTTACGGCAGGGCATGCATCTTCCTCATCTATTATCCCGTCGCCATCGGTATCAATAAACGGACAGCCTTTGTTTTCGCGCGTTCCTGCCACGGTAGGGCAGTTATCGTCTTTATCGGCAATACCATCACCATCCTGGTCCGGGCACCCGTTCATCGATGCAAGGCCGGCATTATAAGGGCATTCATCATTTTGATCAATAATACCATCGCCATCACTATCCGGGCAACCGTGAAATTCAAGAATTCCTTTCACATTCGGGCACTGGTCATCCGAATCAAGGATTCCGTCGCCGTCCGTGTCCGGGCAGCCGTTATATTCTTTCAACCCTGCCACATCAGGGCATTTGTCTTTTTCGTCGGTAATACCATCAAGGTCGGCATCCGGACAGCCGTTAAGCGCCAGCAATCCCGGAACTTTCGGGCACTTGTCCTTTCTATCCGAAACCTTATCATTGTCCTTATCGTGCGGATGGCCATAAAACAGGGGCATTTTAAACACAACCGAAACGGAACTGCCGTACCTTGGTTTCGACGAAGCAAGTATAGAAATAACGTCGTTGGAGCCAACCCAAACAGGTCCGACCCGAAATCCCAGCCCGATGTTCCATTGTTTGTATTGATTGTATTGAAAAGGAACAGAAACGCCAAACCACTTTTTATCAAAGCGTGGAACAATGTTGTATGCCGAAATGTAATGAACCTTGTTCACTTTATCTGCTGAGCGGCTGATTGCCATATACGGAGTAAAATTTACATACAAGCCGTTTGCTATCCTCAAATCGGCCTGCAAGCTAAGGCTCAGGGGCAGACTCATTTTATAACTATCAGGCAGCCCTGTTTCGGTCAGAAAAGTACTGTCGACAAAGTGGTTGAAATCATCCAATGATCCAATATTCAGATTCCCGGTATATAAATTATCGATATCGGCATTAAAATCCTTGCTTTGCGGATTCCTTTTGTAGCGCACGCTTCCGATGTCGGATGCTGTAAATCCGATCCTGAGCAAGTACTTGTCCTGATCCCTGCGCCATAGATTGGTTTTTCCATCCAGATCATACTTGTATTTAAGCCATTGGGGTCTGAATTCGTACACAAAGCCCAGGTCGAAGGAAAGCGAAGGATTGGCGTTGAAGCGATACCTGAAATCTTCATTCAGGTTGTCGGAGGTTCCGAAATTTGCGTTTGTTCTGATCGAAACTGTATCATTTTCCTTGATGCCTAAATTCAGCTCTTTCATCAAAAGGTATGCCGACCCCATCCCCTGGTTTATTTTCAGCGTTCCACCGGCTTTCAGGAAATGCTTGTCTTTGTCGGCCAGCACCCGTGCATAGGTAAATCCATACTCCACCCATGAATTGAACTGCGCACTCAGATTTTTATTGCTGAATTGGCTGCCAACAATGCTGTTTAGATTGTTTAATTCATCCAGTTGCTTTGCCAGGGATTGCGAAAGGTTGTCGAAATTAAGGATGGCCCGTACCGAAGGTGTAAATGCAATAGCATCCTTACGGGAAAGCGAAATCATAAACGAAAAAATATCCTGTTTCAGGCTGAATATCATCGATTTATCCTGGCTGTTGTTGTTGCGGGTCAGATAAGGACTCTTAAAATCCATATTCCCAAACAAATCCGGATGCGTCAGCACATATGGGTCAATGCCATAATAGTTGTTGGTGATATTAAAACTTGTGGAGCTTAAAGCCAGATCGAAGCGATAGCGGCTATCAACAATAGAGGCAGGTTGAAGATGAACCCCTGTGATTCCGGCATAATTGCTTGAGGCAAACGGCAGAAAATCCTGGGCACCTGCTTGTGAAGTTCCGAGCAGAACAAAGAGTAAAAAGTAAAGAGGCTTTTTCATAGTTGGATTGTTAGACCTAAATTGCATCAAATTTAGTAAAATGTTGATGTGTTGATATAGGGATGAAATAATATTTATTGTAATTATTCAGCTTGGTCAATCAATTAGGGATGAAAGCAGGCCACAGATTACACAGATTACACAGAAAAGTTTAAATGACCGTGGCCTTTTATTAATTATGAAAACTGCTGACAGCAGTTTTTGATCTGTGCAAATCCGTGAAATCTATGGCAAAAAAGATTGTTTAAGGGCTGAATAGTTACTATTTATCAATTTATTCTATTTTAAAAAATATCTTTGTCCTGGTAAGTTTTTTATACTCTGAAGTATGGCAGATACAAACCAAAGTCTGTATAAATATATAGTTCAACGATTAAATGCATCTTTTGCTGATGAAGAAGCCCGCGCTATGGCCGACAGGCTGTTTGAACATTATCTGAATCTTACGCCAACGCAAAGAGTTTTATCAGGTGCCATGCCGGCGGATAAGAAAAAAATCCACTTTTTGGAGGAAGGCGTAAACAAGTTGTTGAACCAGGTTCCTTTGCAATATATTCTGGGATCTGCGTTTTTTATGGATATGGAACTTATGGTTAATTCAGCGGTGCTGATTCCACGGCCCGAAACCGAGGAACTCGTAAGCAGGATTATTAAATATACCCGCCTAAAAGAAATCAACCGCAAAATAAACGTACTCGATATTGGAACCGGGAGTGGCTGTATTGCCATTGCACTAAAGCGCAATCTGCCTGATTCCCATGTTACTGCGATCGACATATCACAGGATGCACTTGATGTTGCTACTGTCAACTCCGCCCGTTACAATGCCGGTATAGATTATAAAAAAGCGGATATTCTTGATAAAACCAGTTGGACTGAATTTGCTCAATGCGATATTATTGTCAGCAATCCACCGTATATACTTCATGCTGAAAAACCGCTGATGCTGCCTAATGTGCTTGATAATGAGCCTCATACAGCATTATTTGTTCCTGATGATGATCCACTGCTATTTTATCGGGCAATCCTTGCATTAGCAAAAATCAAACTTGTCACCGGTGGAAGCGTTTGGTTTGAAATTAATGAACGCTTTGGAGATGAGTTAAAAGTGATGGCTCTGAACCAGGAATTTAGTGAAGCAAATATTTTTTTTGATATTCGCGGAAAAAGTCGATTTTTGCACGTTCTAAAATAAAACTTAACTTAATTCTATATCACACAAATAAAACTAACAAATGACAGAAGCCATTAAACACACATTACGGGATTCGAAAGCTGCAAGGTGGACAGCTTTGGGGATTATATCCATAACCATGTTTGCAGGGTATTTGCTCACCGATATTATGTCGCCTCTGAAGCCTATGCTGGAATCGCAGCTTCATTGGACGAGCACCGATTACGGTGTTTTTACCAGTGCTTATGGCTGGTTAAACGTCTTTTTCATCATGCTCATTTTAGGCGGTATTATACTTGATAAAATGGGTGTTAGGTTTACTGGTTTAATGGCTTCAGGGGTCATGGTGGCCGGAGCAAGTATTAAATATTATGCTATTTCTACCGTATACTCTCCTGATGCAATGATTCTTGGATTCAAATCACAGGTAGTTATCGCATCTATTGGATTTGCTATTTTTGGAGTTGGTGTTGAAATAGCTGGTATCACTGTTTCAAAAATTATTGTAAAATGGTTTAAAGGACACGAAATGGCGCTAGCCATGGGGATGCAGATGGCTGTAGCCCGCCTGGGAACTTTACTTGCTATGGCTGCACCTGTGCCTATTGCCAATTATTTTCATAAATCAATATCAGCACCGATAGCATTTACCCTTGTATTACTGGTGATTGGTTTTATAGCCTTTTTCGTTTATACTTTCATGGATAAAAAACTGGACGCATCCGTTGCAGTTCATAACAAAGATGTGGTTCCTGAAGATCCGTTTAAATTGAGTGATATTGGTTTAATAGTTAAAAATAAAGGATTCTGGCTCATAGCTATTCTTTGTGTTTTGTTTTACTCCTCGGTTTTCCCATTCCTAAAGTATGCCGCTGACCTGATGGTGAATAAATATCATGTTGATGAAGAAACAGCAGGGTTAATTCCAAGTTTGTTACCTTTAGGTACACTGTTTTTAACCCCATTTTTTGGAAGTATCTACGACAAGAAAGGGAAAGGAGCCACTATTATGATTATCGGGTCGATCATGCTAATTTTTATTCATGGATTTTTCTCTTTACCAATTATGAACCATTGGTTGGTTGCAGTAGTTCTGGTTATGTTACTTGGAGTAGCCTTGTCATTGGTTCCTTCAGCCATGTGGCCATCAGTTGCTAAAATTATTCCTGAGAAACAATTGGGAACAGCATATTCGTTGATTTTCTGGATTCAGAACTGGGGATTGATGGGGGTTCCTTTGCTGATTGGTATCGTACTTGACAAAACAAATCCAGGAGTTTCGGCAGCAAAAGCCGCCAGCGAGAATGTTTCGTATAATTACACCTGGCCCATGTTGATATTTACCACGTTTGGAGTACTTGCTGTATTTGTTGCCTACATGCTTAAAGCTGAAGACAGGAAAAAAGGCTATGGTCTTGAAAAACCGAATATTGTGAAATAATCCCTTGAAACGGATTTGAAGTTCTGATTAAACCGGGCGAAAATTAAAAACTTTTCCCGGTTTTTTTGTAGGTTGAGGTTGTAAACCGTTTTGTATTTTTGTAGTCGAAACATTTGTATTATGAAAAAAATCATTGTCCATATATTTATCGTAACTCTCTTTTTTCCTGTGCTTTTTGCCGGAAATCCCGCCGAAAAAAAGAAAAAGCCGAAAGCGCAGCATCCGAAAAATATTATTCTTATGATAGGTGATGGCATGGGAACAGCCCAGGTTTATGCCGGTTATACCGCGAAAAATGGAAAAATGAATATGACAGGTATGCCTGTCAGCGGATTTTCTGTAACTAATTCGGCTAACAATTACATTACTGATTCGGGCGCCGGAGGCACAGCTTTATCAAGCGGAATTAAAACAAACAATTATAGCATTGGCGTTGATACAAATGGCAAACCGGTTGAAACCATCCTCGAAATGGCAGGCAAAAGAGGACTTTCAACAGGCCTTATTTCAACATCGGCGATCACACATGCAACCCCTGCTTCATTCATCGCGCATACCAGCGATCGGTCGAAATATGCGGATATCGCGTTCGATTTTCTTCATTCAGATATCGATGTTTTTATTGGCGGCGGATACAATCACTTTGCCCGCCGGGCTGATAGCCTGAACCTGATAGATAGCCTCATAAGCCGTGGTTTTTTTATTGCACGCAACCTCAAAGATGTGGACGTGCCTTTGACAAAGCGCCTGGCTGCCTTGCTTGCTGATGAGCATATGCCACCCATGTCGAAAGGACGCGGAAACATGTTGCCTGATGCAACCGTGATGGCACTTGATATATTGAAAAGGAATAATAACGGATTCTTCATAATGATAGAAGGTTCGCAGATCGACTGGGGCGGACACGATAATGATGTATCTTATGTGGTTGACGAAACCGTTGATTTTGATAATGCTGTGGGTAAAGCGCTTCAATTTGCAAAAATAAACGGTGAAACCCTTGTAATTGTTACTGCCGATCACGAAACCGGGGGATTTGGAATTACAGGCGGAAATATCACTACCGGCGATGTTCAGGGTACTTTTCTGGTTAAGGACCACACTGCCACCATGGTGCCTGTGTTTGCTTACGGGCCTGGCTCCGAATTATTTACAGGAGTAATGGATAATACCGAAATTTATAAGAAATGCATCAGGTTATTCG
>JBBQSY010000129.1:0-9301 GCA_038213495.1 Bacteroidales bacterium | reverse complement strand
TGTCAAGAAAGGAGTGAAGCCAGGCAATTCAAAGAACTAAAATTAATTTCCGACCCGGTCAACTTTTCGCTAATTTGTCATTCTGCCCGGGTTTCGTAAGCTGCTTTACAACTAGTATATAGCATCAAAGTTATACTATTTTCTGGCTTATTTCATTTTTTATAATCTGAATTTCAGTTTCAGGCATATTCCTGCCAATCAGACAATTATCCAATAACCTTCTTTTTAATATCTTTGATTAACTCATACAGGATTAACCAATCAGTTATATTTTTAATCTTCCCTGCTAACAAAACTAAAATTCTTCAGACCTTGTCTTATGTTCGGACTTTCTATAAGTCCGAAGGACGCTATTATTTAAAGCTATGTGTACAATTTCATGCCTTTCGCAGGCAGGTACAATTATTAAAGTTTTGTTAACTCCTTTTCTATTTACAAATATACGTCAATTAATTTAATTATGGTATTGCTTCATTAAAAAAAATGTAGAACATTTCCCTTGCTGGCTTCTCCCGATGCGTGATAAGAGTATTTACGATTAATTATCTGCATGCTTCGTAATTTTATGTTAGCCAAAAATTACTTCCCATTATAATTTGTAACCGTAAGAACCGAAGTCGAAATGCTGAAACTCTGAACCGAGCGGAGTGAGCTCATCGCAGGTAAACCTGTTACTCTTCAAACAAATCAATCCCGATAACTATCGGGACTTCAAACCGTCAAACAAAAAACCTCTCTGCTATCTGTAGTTTTTCTAAAAGAAAATTAGATGCGTGCAAACCGGTGTATTCCGTTGTGTAACTATTTAAGTACCCGGTATCGATATATACGCCTGTATATTCCGCAATAATTCTCGTTTAAACTCTATTTAAACATTATTGTAAGGCATAAAAAAAACCGGCCGGTTGTTTACCGGCCGGAGGTACTCGGGATGCTGATTGATAAAGCAATTAGCTCCACCTGCTTCCAGCTGCAGGCTGAAGTCTACCAGCAGGCTTTCGCCATCAGCTGCTTTCACCGTCACCTTTTCAGGCAGACGATAACCGCTTGCATGGCAGTTCAGGATGTAATCACCGGCGGGTAATTCCTCAAAGAGGTAGTACCCATCGGCATCGGTAGTAGTGAGCAATTCACTTGCTGCAGTATCAACAGTGGCATTAGCAACGGGTTCATCCGTAGTGATATCGGTAACAATTCCCGAAATATCCAAAAGCAGTTCAGTGTTGCTGCCCTGCTTTTTACGGGCTCCCGTACTGCGCGCTATCCTATATTCGCGGTATAAACCCGGATTTGCAGCAGTTTCGAACCGGATAACCGGCTCTAACTGTTCCCGTAGTATGGCAGTATTGGCAGGAAACAAAGTGAGGAGTTCTCCACGATCCGATTTGCGGTCTTTGTATTGCGCGTCGGTGGCGTCGAGCAGTTCACCAAATTCCGTAACCTGTTGCTGGAATGCTTCGAGTATTTCGGGTGTGATACCAATGTTTGCCGCAACCTCAGGATAGGTCGCCAATTCAGCGTATACCTGTTCGGCTGCCTTGTGCATCGCCCAGGTGGTGAATTTCCAGCTTCCTGTCTTTATTTCCTTAAAAAGGTTAACCTGCGGTGTATCCTGCCTCCGTGTACCCATAAGTACACCCCAGACCGGCCATTGTGAATAGCGAATGGCGGAGTTTTAATTCCTTGTCAATCTTGGGTCCGCTCAGGGTTTTCCGGGAGCGGGCAAGCCTGGCAAGTAATTCACCAATGCGGTTAGTATTTGCAGCAAATGTTTACATAGCTGCCTGAACTTCCGGTTTCCCAGTGAATGGGGCAAGGTATTTCTCAAAAATCCTGAGAATTGCCTTATACCGGATATAGGTTGAAATAAACTTTTTCATTTGTTTTGAATAAAATTAGTAAAACAAGAATTGAACTTCGGGCTGTCGGGCTCTGGTTCGAAGAAATAAGACTTTTGGGTTTTTGGTTATAAGTACTCTGGCTTAAAATTAGCGGCCGTATTTCCAATCAGGCGATCGGGCTTTCGGCATGTACACAATGCCTTCGGCCTCAGGCTCGGTGTGCCGGCATAAGGCGGGCACTGGATTTGCTGAAAAGCCGGGCTAATTGCACCCGTTTATCAGGCACAAATGCAATAGCCGAAAATTGGATGTATTTTATTTTAAATGTCCGGTCCCCGCCAAATGATTCAATATACCCAACCCGTAAACAGGTTATGGCTACATGTAAAACCCTATAAACACAGTACCATGCTGCAAAAGCAATAAACCTCGAAAATAAAGGATGCGCGGAAGAAGCGGATAATGCAGAAACGGTTAACATAGTAGTACAAGCAAATGAGTAAACATGAGTGAGGAACCGCAGCAATATTTCAGAAAAAGAAAGACTGCTTTTCTTCCAGTGATACAAATCGTACGAAGAAAAAATGTGTTTCGACATTTCAGCCACTAAAAATAAAGAAAAGTTATTAACACAAGTTGTTAATAATCCAACACTTGTATTATTATTACTTTAACAGCACTACATTTTGTATTATTTTTTTGCCCGATTACAGCGCACCTGAACATTGAATTTCAGATACTCCTGAATGACAATTTTTTCACCGATGGACTGTTGCGCTCTCTTGAAGAAGTCTGCCGGTAACAAAATGAAAGATGGCAGCTCTCCGGTGAAATGTGGCGGAAATATGATGAAATGTGGCAGCTCTCCGAAGAAATGTGGCAGTACTATGATGAAGTTTGGTAACTCCCCTAAGAAGTCTGCAGGTAATATGCTGAAATGTGCCGGTAATATGATGAAATGTTGCAGCTCTCCGAACAAGTCAGTAGGTAATATGATGAAGTGCAGCGGTTCTCCGAAGAAGTCAATCGGTGATATGATCAAATGTAGCAGCTCTCCGGAGAAGTCTGCCGGTAACAGGATGAAATGCAGCGGCAAAAAGAGACTGTAAAGTAGATTGTGTAAACACACCCTGCTGCCACGCGAACTTTCTCACCGCAGGTAATCCTTTCGCGTGGTTTTACAAATCCACTACGATAACATCATTCATTAATTCTTTCGCCCATCTGAGGCCTAAAAACATCAATACTCCCGATAGCAATCGCGACCACCAAATTAAAACTTAAAAAGTAGGCTACTTCTGCAATATCTTGTTTTAATGAGTAAAAACTTTAGCTTTTTCAGGATCAAAAATCTTATAGGCCAGTAATTTTATACGCTCATTTACAAGGAACCAAATCAAGGCATATCCCCAAACGAAGCCTGCCCAACCCCAGCCCAATGGCGTCATAAACAGTCCGTAAACTGCTATTAATGTTGCAACTATCTGGGTGCCAAGAACAGCTATCCATAAAACCTTGGCTGGCTTGATGGACCAGAAAGGGTCGCGTGTTCGCGTAAGGAATATGGTAAGATGTCCGGCCACTGACAATTTCAAGTACATCAATGTTTGTATGTGTGCGCGGTCAATATGAAAGACACGTTCACCCAGGTAAAACAATCCAAAAGCCGATACAACCCCGATAATACCCAAAACTGCAGAAATTCCCAGTACCATTCGCATATTCCATGCTTCAGGCTGGTTTTTGTAATGAACATTATCATAAGCAATAGACAGTATGGCACCATCATTCAGCAATGCCAGCATCACGATCATCACGGCAGTAACCGGGTAAAAATTAAATACAAGAATTGATAAAGTCATGAATAATAATACGCGTAAAGTTTCTGCAATCCGATAGATTGCATAACTGTTCATTCGCTGGAAAATACGGCGACTTTCCTTAATGGCGTCAATAATCACCGACAGACCAGGAGTCATCAGCACGATAGCTGCGGCGGCATGGGCAGCATCCGTAGCGTCCGAAACGGCGATGCCACAATCAGCTTTTTTTAACGCGGGCGCGATTTGTTTTCATTTTTATTTCTTATTACTTATTAACACGAATCAAGGGTTGAAATTGTAACTTATTAGTTGCCAGGCGAACTCTTCCAGAGTTCAAAACTCTGGAAGAGTTTAACGCCCCAATAGACAAGAAATGAATTCAACCCTTGATTCGCATTATTACTTATTACTTGTTGTCATGTACTTAGCCTTTCAGGTTCTATAAGAATTTCAAAGTAATAGTTAAGTTAATTTTTCAGAAACCCATTTTTTTGCCTGTTCAAATTCAGCATTTTTATAGATGCGAAGTTCGCAGGTCATCAGATAACCAAAGGATTTTGCAAACGAATTGATCATCTCTTGATCAGAAACCAATGCAATCCGATCCCATGCCGATAAATGTTTCATTCCCATCTTTGCGTCGTCGAGCATAGCTCCCAGATCAAAACCGGTAAAGTCGGTCCCCAATTGGTATAACATCCGGACCTTTTGATGTGTTTTCAGTTTTTCTTCCAAAGCAGGTATCACAATTGCTTCGTAATCCGCTCCTGTAATTTTTCCGATTGCAGAAAATCCCAGAACATTGTCCGGCAGATCATTAATTAATTTTATCATTTCATTATTTTTAGTTTAGTGTGAATATTTGATTTGTTGAATTGCATTTTCTTACGTTGGGCAAAATCAGGATCCCGTTTTTATATTTTCCATGGGTGTATACTAACCTGATGCTGAAGATATTTTCCGGCTTCCCTTATCGTCAATTACTTCTCTATAAACCTTATCACCTTGAAGTCCCATATCGATCACTTTCTTAAAAGAACCGTTAGTTTTCTTTTTTTATCATCAATAAAATCTTCAGAACATATTTTTCCCCAGCCATCGGCATATTCGTAGAACTTCTTCCACAGGTAGGCATTAGAAATTAATTATCCGGGATTTCGTCCTCTGGACTAAAATGCATAATCAATAATGTTCCTGTTATTTTCCGATTGTTTTCCTGGAAATAGTCAATGTGTTACTTACCATTGATAGTTGCATTCTTCCCACAACTTTCTTTCTTCTTCAATGGTGATTTTTGTTGCTTCTTCAGGGGTGTACTTTTCCGATGTCTTTTTAAGCATACAATCACACACATCTGTTGCCTGGTTATCTTTCACTCCCTTTTTAATTAATGCCTGCTCACATTCTGTTTTCCATTTCGTTTTCTGTGCATCACTCCAGGTATCTGATTTACCCTGATGCTGGCAGGATTCAATCCCTCCAAATAGAATCAGTAATGAAAGGATGGTTAATGCTTTTTTGATTTTCATATAAAAGATTATTAGAGTTTATAACTAAGGTTCATTTATGCACATCAATTAATTTGAAATTTTAACTTCTTGAAATACGAACTGCGGATAAATACAAAGTTAAACACAGAAATGCCTGTTGACAATTTATTGCTGTGAAAAAATCATAAAAATTCTATATTATTAATAGAATTCAGTGTTCGTTCCTATCGTGAGAATCCGATCCGTTATTGCTTCAAACAGCTTAGAGCCAGGTGCATGCTTCATTTCCCTTTAAGTAATCGGAATAACAGATTTTAAAGTTCTTTGTTATTCAACTTTGAGCCCACTCCGAAAAGTCACAATTTATTGATTTTCAACTTTTTTACCCCTGACCACTAAAGGGGAATGCGTTGAAAACCAATAAATTGGACTAAGTCCCCTTTAGGGGATTTAGGGGTAAAAGACTTTTCGGAGCAGACTCAACTTTTGGGATTCAAATGCTTTAACTGCCTATGGAGTGCTGGTATTTTCCATTTTCTGTTTCATTTCCTTTTGAGGTGCAAACGCAAAGTCGACGGTCATGACGTAATAGAGAATGCCAACCAGCATTAAAACCAAAAAAATCCAGAACCACCAGGTATGATGTACCCTTTTCCACTTCGGTGGATGGTTATTTTCAGGTTCTATATGATCCTGCAGATCATGATTACTACTACTTTTTTTATCTTCTTTCATATTTGGTCAATTTATAATAAATAGTTTCTGCTTACGATGTACCCTCATTTTCTCAAGGAGATTTGATGCTGCCATTGGCGTGCTTTCGGGAACTGCGCCGGATTCGAGGGATTTTCTAAGAGCTTCCAATAAATCATGATTTCCTTTTTCCCGCTGAGTCCTTAATACATGATGAGCCGCATTGCGAAGCGTAACCGATTCCGATCCTCTTTTGATCAAGGCACTTAACAACTCCGGCCATGCGGTCTTCCTGAATTTTTTCAAAGCTTCTGCTGCCAGCCATACCACATCTGATTCAGTGTCTTCGAGCGCATTAACCAGGGTCGGAATGGCTGCAGCATCGCCAATTGCTCCGAGTGCCTTGGCCGCTTCCCAGCGAGCTTTGTACACATCAGAATTTTGCAACACCTCTGATAAAGAGGAAACAGCCGGTTTTCCGATGACTACCAGCGACTTTCGTGCTTTTCTGCGAACTTTATCATCTTTGTTTGACAACAGACTGACTAATGAATTGATATCTTCAGTGTCTTGAGCTTGTTTTTCCATAAGTCCTTATATAGATGTGGATAAGAATTAGATTCCTTTTAAACAAAGGGTTTAATTACAATTCCTTGTTTTTTATAATGTTAACCAGTGTAATTGGCAGGTATAAAAGCCAGGTTTGGTTCGTCTTTTATAAGACCAGGAAGATAACCTGCCTTTTTAAGTGCATCTCCCTGAAAAAATAACCGCTAAGGAAAACTATTCCTGATTCTTAAATTATTTGCAATTGTTAATGCAAAATTGGATATTTTGGTAATGGACAATGTTACATAATTCCGGAAATAAATTACATCATTCACACAGTGAAGGCTAATGTTACGTTACAATCAGATTTTAATTGAAATGAGTATCCGGAAATATAAGCATACATCAGGCCATGTCACCAGGCTGGATCAGGATAAAGTTTAATTTAGACTGTTGCCGGAACCTATTGGGGCTGTTTTCTCTTTTTCTGTTGATTGGATTGGGGGCTGCTTTCCTGCCGGCCTGCACCGGAATTTATGCGGGACTGAACGCCTGGATTACCACTGAAATCTATTTGGAATACCGCCTTGGCGAGAACCTGATAATCACTGTTTGTTCAGGCATTGAATGATATATTGCTTCAATTCGGCAGTATTAATAGGTTTCGACATATAATTGTCGCAGCCGGCAGCAATTGATTTTTCTCTATCGCCTTCTAAAGCATAGGCCGTTTGAGCAATTATGATTACATCTTTGTTAAACTTCCGTATTTGCCGGGTAGCTTCATACCCATCCATTTCGGGCATCATAATATCCATCAGCACCAGATCGATATCCGGATTATTGCGGCAAGCTGCAACCGCTTCTATTCCGTTTTTCACAGTTATAATTTCGTCTCCGAATTTTTTGATAGCAATCAATAGGAACTTTTCTGATGGTTCATCATCTTCAGCAATTAATATTTTGAACTTGTTGATCGGGGTTAATTCGGAGGAAGGCAGTATTTCATTTCCGGCATTATTTTCTTTAATCGTTTCGGCCTGGTACGGAAGTGTAAAATAAAAAGCGCTTCCTTTTCCGGCTTCTGATTCCACCCAAATTTCCCCGCCAAGCATTCCGACATACGCTTTGGAAATTGATAAGCCTAACCCGGCTCCCTGATACGCATTCTTGTCGGCAATATCAGCTTGCACGAATCGCTCAAATATGGCTGTCTGCCTGTCCTTCGGAATGCCTATGCCCGTATCTATCACATAAAATTCAAGGAATTTGCCTTTTTTGTTACAACCAATTTCAATTGAACCTTTTTCGGTGAATTTAACTGCATTTTTAATAAGGTTTGTCAGTATAGCATAAACTTTCTCGCGGTCGGTTTTAATGAAGCATTCCTTTGCAGGTAATGAACTCATATTTGAAAACTGCATGCCTTTTCCTTCGATCTCGGGTTTGAAGAAGGTATAAATGAATTCAATCTGCTCGTTAATATTGGTTTCCGATATGAATAAATTCATCTGACCCGATTCTATTTTCGAGATGTCAACTATATCGTTAATGATATTGAGCATTCGTTTGCCGCTTTTGTGGATGATGCTGATATACTCCTGCTGTGTTTCTCCGCTCAGGCCGGGTTCTTTTAATAATTCCGAAAAACCAAGTATCCCATTCATTGGCGTGCGGATCTCGTGGCTCATATTTGCAAGAAAAGCGGATTTCAAACGGTCGCTTTCTTCTGCTTTTTCTTTAGCGATTTTTAACCCGGTTTTTTCCTTTACAAGTTCCAGATTTACTTTCCGGTTTTCGATTACATTTCGCTCGAACTGAAAAGCCCCAATTATAATAAGGAATGCCGCCGAAGTAAGGAAAAAATTATTATTAAGCACTATAGCGAGTTCATGCGAGTTGTAGGATAGTGATTGTAACCCGTATTGATATAGCGCTATCAGATTGTATAACACTATGGTTGAAAAAGCCATATAAATTGTGGTATAAAAACTGATCCTGAAAATATAGGTGGTCCATAACATAATGAGTATCAAACCGACATAATAGGTATCGTAAGCAATGTCGCCCGGTTTGCTAAGTCCTATCATAACAATGATGCCGATTTGGCCAAAACCGAGGAGTAGAAGTAAAATAGTTTTACTATACTGGTAAAATGGTTTATAATAAGATAAAATAAATGTAATTATTAACAGTGGTAATATTATTGCATAACGTATTAACCATACAACCTTGTAATTCGTAGGCATCGCAAATAAGTCGAGATATCCAAAACCACCATATATGATCATTGCAAATATTAAACCCAGTCGTAATATGCCTGGCGATAAATTGATCGTATATGAAAAAAAATCGGGCATTTGAATTTTCATAAAGCAAGGATTTACACTGACTATTATCAGTTTATTATCAAGTAGGAATAGCGGAATACTATTGTCAAAAATACACTACTTTCTATTCCCTCACCGTATAGTTTCAAAGAATTATTTCTTACACGGGTTTTCCATTTTAAAGCGATCTTAAAACACAGCAGCCTTACACATTAATCCATATGTTATAAATCAATGAATCAATCATTTACACAGTATATTCGAACTACTGAAGCCAGCTTTGCGAAAATCCTATCTTTTGACAAAATGGCTATCAGCCTATTCATGAACATCAGACAATTTACTTAACGCATTCAGTGTTTTTTTTGAACTTTCGCAATCAACAAAGTGCAATTATACCATCACTTATGATACTCCATAAAATTAGGGTAAGTAGTTATACTTAGTGTGGGATAAAAGTACGCATTAAAAAAAGACCCAAGTCTCAAATCCCAAATCTCAAGAACCAAGGCCTACTCTTAAACCCCGCTTGGAATTGGAGATTGGAATTTGGAATTTGAGATTTAATGAATGTG
>JBBQSY010000128.1:0-9381 GCA_038213495.1 Bacteroidales bacterium | reverse complement strand
CACATAGCCAGTAAATCAGGTAACCGCTATGCTCTTTAATCCCATGCGAAGAAATGGAAGTTTTGACAACGGGTTACTATCTCAATACGTCATCAGTGGTTTACTTACGTTCATCTCCGTTATTTATACCTGATGGTTTACTCCACCTTTTCCTTGTCCGTTCAATACCATAGCTTTTGGCTACAGCACCGCAAGGCGGTTTGCAATATCTGCCTGCACAGCTATTGCGAAGGATCATCCTCTTTCAAGAATCCCTTCATCTTTTATACAGCATGTAAAAGAACTCTCTTAACTTAAATTCGTACTTTTACTTCAGGACACACCTTCGCTAAGTTCATTATTCAAACCCTCTTAGGTTTTGCTTACCGAAAACAGGAAATAGTGTCAACCCGGTTTGTGATTTAATATTGTTCAGGACTTGGTTTTCCTTGTCACAAAATATATCCCTGCAAAAACCAGAAGTGCACTTAGAATTTTTACCCAGGAAATAATTTCGGCAAAAATAATAATTCCTATAACCGCCACTATAACCGGCTGGATATACGTATAATAAGCTACTACCGAAGAGGATAAGCGTTTCAACGAATAGGAGATAAAGAAATATGCCATAAACGTAGTTCCGATAATGATGTAAAGAATGGAAAACCAGGTATATCCGTCAAACGAGTTAAAATTTATATCGAGTGCCTGTTTAATGGTGAATGGAAATACACCGATAAACCCTATCAAAAACATCCATCGCATCATAACAAATGGGTTGTACTTTACCATAAGTGGCTTTGATACAACAAGGTATAAACTCCAGGCGGCTGTATTTACAACAATAAACATATTGCCGGTCAGATGGCCGCTACCCGGCAAAAGCGGATTACCCAGTAAAATCAGCATCAAAGCGCCCGTTGCACCCAGAAGTATGCCTCCGAGCCTCGACTTTCCGATGCGTTCTTTAAGCATCCAGGCGGCAAACAATAGCACCAGAATAGGGCTGCCTGAATTGATAATGGCTGCATCTACCGGTGTAGTATGGTTCAGACCGTTAAAAAACATCATCTGGTTTAAAGCCACACCAATAAGGCTGCTCAGGATCAGGCGGGGATAATCGGCACGGTCAATTCTCAACACCCGCAATTCTTTAACGCTCAGTTGAATGATCCATGCTATGATTAATGCACCGAGAACGCGGAGGAAAATAATCTGCATTGGCAGCAGGTGATCGGGCATCAGGCCCTTGGCAATCCAGTAGTTGGCTCCAAACAGCATGGTTGCCGCCAGCATGGAAAGGTGTGCGCGTAAATCTTGTCGTACCATGCTTTGGATAGGAGTTGGGGTTTAGGATTTATGGATTAGGGATTAGCTGGTGCTGGGTAACCAGGTTTTCTCTCTAAAATTTGCTGAAATGCCTGGACAAAGGTGCGAAAAATCACAGAATAATTCCTGATGGATGCTGATTGAATCCCGTAAAACAAAAAAGCAACCCTTGCGGGCTGCCCTTTCATTAATTGATTCTTTAAATTTTCAAATTAAGCAATTGAAATCTGTTTTACTTCCGAAGCCTGTATTTCCTTTTTAGGAAGAGTTACGAGCAGTATTCCATTCTCGAAAGTTGCTCCTATGCTATCGGCATTAAGTGTTTCAGGAAGCTGGAATGAGCGCTGGTACTTGCTCTTGTATCCAAATTCGTTCCAGGTGTATTTTGGCCCTTTTTCATCTTCTTTAGGCTGATGACCTGCCGTAATGGTAAGTACTTCATCTTCGAAACTGATATTTATTTCTTCTTTCGAAAATCCGGGAAGTGCAAGTTCGAGGGAGTAGTTTTTTTCGTCCTCGCGCACATTGGCGGCGGGTTTGTAGGTTACTTCGGTTTCGTTCGACTGGCGTTCAATAACTTCGTTAAATAAAGCCGGTAAAAACGGGCGGAAAGCAAAATGTAAGTTGTTCATGGTATATTCTCCTTTTAAATTTTGTTAAACTTATTTTGTTATTGGTAAGTCATTTTTCAATTAATGTGCCAACAAGGAAAATAATGATTTTGGGGCAATTTATGCGCCTTTATGACATGTTTCAAATTATTTATGCGACAATATGGCTGGTATCCGGGTATTTGATACAAAAAAGATTGTTTCGATTTGCTAATTAAAGATCACAGAATGATTGATAATTTATATCTGCACAAAATGAGACATAAGGATTGCGTATAGATTTCCCTGGGAAAGTAATGTGTAAACAATAAAGATTCTTATTTCTTCACAAGTTTCAGAACATCGACTGAATTTTTAGTTTTGATCATTACGAAATAAATGCCGCTGCTAAATTCTGAAATATCAAGTTCGGTGTGTTTTTGCTCTAATGGCAGTTGCATCAGCAATTGCATGTTTGTATTGTAAATTGTAAGCATAGCATCTTTATAATCCGAGGAGTATTCAATACTAACTTTGTTGCCGGCAGGATTAGGGAATACAGTAAAACTATTGATTTTGCCTGTTTCTGCTAATCCGCCGAGAAAATCGACACATCCATCGTAATCAACAATATCAAGAGAATTGATATCCGGGTAAACGTTTTTATGATATCTTTCATCATAATTGCTGCCTGTTTCTGAAGTAAACTCTTTATCTGAGGCAACCACAGTATCAATCCGGGGTGCAAAACCTGTCGAAAAAACGCATTCCATACCGGCGCCTAATGAATCCGTTTTTATAATTCCGATCTGCGGTGCAAATACTTCCGGGCTCTTAACGCCTAACAAAGGACCGTTCCCGGCTATTAAAAGTCCCCTATTTTTTGTTTCAGAAATATCCGCAGCATTAAAAACCAGGTCATCTGCCCATAATATATTACCATCCGGGTCGGTTTTCACAATAGTGCTTCCGCCGAATCCATAAAACCCACCTGCCAGCAGAATAAAAGCGCTGTCGCTTGTCATAAGAAGTTTAGGTGCACAATTATTGCAACTGCCCCCTAATGAAAAGTTATAGAATTTTGTCCATACAATATTTCCTGCAAAGTCTGTTTTCATCAGTCCGGAATTCAAATAACATACATATCCATCAGGTACAATTACAAAATCAAATCCATTACAATTCGCACCGGAACTCAGACTATATTCCTTTGACCATGATATGAAACCTGCTGAAGTTAATTTAATGAGAAATGTATGCGAGTAGCATGGGGAGCAATCCGAGAAAGTTCCTATGATTAGAAATCCATCATCCGGTGTTTGTTTAACAGAGTATCCAATATGATTGATGTTTCCGACATAAGAAGTGTTAGTCCAGAGCATGTTTCCGCTTACATCAAGCCTTGCTGTAAAAATCCTGTTATGGTAAGGTGCATCATTTTGACTGCTGTACCCGGTAAGGATAAATCCTGAATCAGAAGTTTGCTCGCCGTCCACGATAAATATATTCGTATTATTTAAACTTGTAATTTTTGACCACAGCGTATCGCCCGACGAATTTATTTTAACATAAAGAGCCTCCATTCTGCCGGAGATTACATTGTATGTGTTTCCAGAAAGCAAAAATCCTGAATCGCTGCAACTTATAATATTGCTAAAAACGGAATTTGAATTAGGTAAATTAAACGTCTTATTCCATTGCGGAAGGCCAAAGGCATCAGTTTTTAAAACAAATCCGTTGTTAGCATTGGTGCCGGCTAAAATATAGCTGTTATCCATTGTATGAGTAATTGCTGATGCCTGTATCCCTGATTCCATACGATCGTAAAACACCCGTGAGAAAATGTTTTGTTGGGCCTTTACCATAAATGGCAGCATTAATATCATAATACCAGTAGAAAGAAGCAGATGTTTTTTCATTATATGGAGCGTTCACAATTAATGTCTATTGATCCTATTGCCTGCTTTGTTTTTGCATTTTTAAAAACAGCACGTTTAAAAAGGAAGCCTTGCTTAGGTACAAAGTACGGATCAGCTTATAATTGCATAATTAATACCTACAAAATTATGATAAATATCTTTGGCGGAAACAAATATTCAGAAAAAAGCGAATTAAAACATTCAGTATGTTGTGAAAAGTACAATATTGATTTCTTTTAATCCAGCGACTTATCATGCCTGTTTAAAAGCCTTTTCAGGAAGATGTTTGCAGGGCCACATTACAAGCGCAGAATCAAATAAATCTACAAAAAGAAAGCCGGATTTACCGGCTTATTTATATTCAACACGAAGCAATAGTTACCCACAATGGAAATACTTTTCTACTATTTCCATTAGTTTTACTTTGTCATTTTCGAGTTCTGCGCGGAGGTTTTTGTCGTTAAATGATTTAAGATTATTAGCAAATCCTTCAATTACCGATTGAGGGAATACGTTATATTTCATATAAATCTCACCCTGCTCCAGCAGCCTGTCGGCTGAATCCCAGCAAGAAACCGGCAAATGACCAGGTTTCGCATTTCTGTCTTTTTCATTATCATCAATTACATCCCCATTTATGTAGGTCTCTTTTGCATATTGCAGCGCATTTTCCATTTCCAGCCCATGGCGGGCTGCCACAGCGAGTCCGGCAAGCAAAAGATATACATCAGCCGAGCCATCCGGGCAACGGAATTCAACGGTCTGTTTGCTGTTAAAATCTTTTAGCTCAAATGGCTCCAGCGGGTTTGCATCAAAAATCATATTATTGGTTCCCGACCAACCCAACGGTACACGAACCAGGACGGAGCGGTTACGATCGCCCCAGCAGATATTAGTTGGTGCTTCCTGGTGCGGAACAAGCCTAAAATAAGAGGTGGGATTTGTATTACCAAACGCCGTAAGTGAAGGAGCCAGTTCGAGATAACCTGCAATCGCTTTTTTCGCAGTATTGCTCAGTTTGCCGTTTTCAACCATGGCATTTTCGCCGTCTTTCATGAGCCGGGTGTGGATATGCATTCCGCTGCCAGCTTTGCCGACCGTAATTTTGGGTGCAAAAGTTATGGATACTCCGTATTTGAACGCAAGTGTGCGCAGAATCCACTTAGCAATTACCAGCTGGTCGGCAGCATCTTCGAGTGGTACTGGCAGAAATTCAATTTCATTCTGCTCATAATCCATTCCATCGAACTTGAAATTTCCAACCTCGGAATGGCCGTATTTGATCTTACCACCGGTTTGTGCTATGGCAAACATGGCTTCTACCCTGAGTTTTTCCCATTTGGCAAAAGGGGATGACTCATGGTATCCTTTCTGATCCGGAGCCTGGAAAAGATTTTCTTCAGGACTGATCACATAATACTCCAGTTCGCCCATAACCTCAAATGAATAACCGGTATTCTCTTTCAGTGCATTATGCGCTTTTTGCAAAATATACTCCGGTGAGCTTTCGAGCGGTTTGCCGTCTTTATCGTAAAAGGAACAAAGGATATCGAGGGCCGGAATTTCAGAGAACGGGTTTACAAAAGCTGTTTTATACCGGGGTATGACATATAAATCGCTGGAGCTTTTACTGATAAAAGGGAAAAGGCTCGATCCGTCAACACGCTCTCCCGCAGAAAGAATATTATCAAGATGCTCGCGGTTGTTGATAACAAAGTTCAGTGTTTTCAACCGGCCATCACCACCTGGATAACGGAAATTAATCATTTGGATATTGTGATCTTCAATATAGTGTATCAGATCAGCTTTGGTAAACTCTTCACAGGGCTTGTTGAGATATTGTACAAGTTTACTGGAATTCATTTCAGTGAGACGGATGGCAGAAGAATTGATCATGCAGATGGACTGTTTAAAAAACGGGCAAATGTAGCAACTTTGTATTGCATGCAATAAAATATTAAGCTCATTCCGAACAAAATGACTAATTTTGAACGCTTCTAAACAACCCGGTTTTCTGACCGCTTTATATGATAACATCCGAACATTTGATCTTTACCGGTTTCCTCCTTTTTATCGCGGCCATCCTTGCCCTTGACCTGGGTATATTTGACCGGAAAAGCCATGAAGTGAAATTCCGCGAAGCGTTGATCTGGACTTTTGTTTGGATAAGTTTTGCGATTGGATTTTACTTCCTGTTGCTTTATTTCGGCGAACGCTTACATGGTGTGAAAACAATTGAGGATGTTCAGTACAGGATCGATTTTTACAGGCATACATATAGCATTAAAGGAATTACTGACACTGAACAAGCTCTCAATATATACCGGCAAAACCTTTCGTTGGAATATATTACAGGCTACCTTATTGAATATATGCTTTCGGTTGATAATGTGTTTGTAATGATACTGGTATTCCTTTCGTTCGGTGTGCAGAAAATGTATTACAAGCGGGTGTTGATGTGGGGTATTATTGGCGCCGTGATTATGCGGTTTATTTTTATTTTTCTGGGTGCAGCGCTTATACAGCGTTTCGACTGGATTTTATACCTTTTTGGCGCTTTCCTGGTTTTTACCGGTATAAAGATGTTTGTGGAAAGGAATAAAGAAGATAAAGTGGATCCTGCAAATCATCCCGTTGTAAAATTTGTTTCCCGCTTTTTCCCTGTACATCCGGTTTATTTCAGGCAGCATTTCTGGTTCCGCAACAAGTACGACAACAACCGCCTGTATTTTACACCCTTGTTCCTGGTACTGCTGGTTATCGAATTTACGGATGTGATATTTGCTGTGGATTCCGTTCCCGCTATTTTCTCAATTACACAGGACCCTTACATCGTATTTTTCTCCAACATATTTGCCATTATGGGATTGCGCTCCCTTTTCTTCGTGGTTGCCCACGTAATTACCATGTTCAGGTTTCTGAAACACGGCCTGGCAGTACTGCTTTCATTTATAGGTTTTAAAATGCTGCTGCATATTCAGTTAACCGAATGGGGATTTACAACCGTACATTCTTTGCTGGCAATAGTTACCATACTGGGGACCAGTGTGGCAGCCTCCTTAATATGGCCCGAAAATAGCCGCAAGAAGCGAAAGACAATTAATGAACTTACAGGAGAGAAACCACTGTAAGCCTCCAATGAAATCTGGTTTTCTTTGAAGCAGCCTTTTTCCTTGTTTATTTAACCTCAATAAAATCCGATTTCTCCGATCCGCATACAGGGCAAACCCAATCCTCCGGTAAATCTGCAAAGCGGACATCTTCATCCGCTTCGTCGTAAATATATCCGCAGGCTGTGCATTCAAACTTTTTTAAACCGGTTGCCACAGAATCAGAGCCCAGTTTTGATTTATCGATGTAGGTAGGCGCATTTTTAGGCGCAATGCCTTTGTTAACTTTTCGGTAATACGAATAGGTTAATGCTTCTTTGGCATCGTCAATTATTTCGGATTGTACCAGTTCGCCTATAAACATATAATGTGTACCAACGTCTATTGTCTGGATTACCCTGCATTCGAGAAAAGCAATACAATCGTTTAACACGATGGGCACGCCGGTTTCGCCGTATTTTACATTAAGCCCTTGCAGTTTGTCGGTATCTTTCCCGCTTTTATAACCAAAGCGGCTTATAATTTCCGGATCGGTTCCGGTATGAATCACTGAAACTGAAAAAGCGCCTGATTCCTTAATCAAAGATGCTGTAAAATTATCTTTATTGCAGCAGGATGCGAACCGCGGCGGCTCTGCGGTTACCTGGAAAAAAGTATTGGAAATAAAACCATTTCCCCGGTTTTTATTGCCTGAACTTACAATATATAAACCGTACGAAATTTTAAAAAGGGCCTCGAACTGTATCATAGCGGATAGCTTTTAAATCACATCTAAAGATATAAAAATATGAGAAACGAAAAACGTTTTTTGGTGCAATATTACGCCCTTAATGCTTAATCGGTTATCCGGGTTGATTCTTCGAAATTCATAATTCCTTATTCCCTGGTTTTAAATAAAAAAAATAATCAATGTAACGGTTTAACCCTTTAAAAAACTATTTTGCTACGGATTTCAAGGAATTACACCGAATCAGAGAACTGCTTTCAGCAGTTTTAATAACAAAAAAAACAAGCCTAAGGGACATACTTATCTGAGTAATCAGCGTAATCTGTGGCCTGAATTTAACCCTTGTTGCATTGACCAGGCTAATTAGTTACAAATTAATTAATAACATCCTCATTTCTTCTCCCCGAAATACTTCTCCAGTAATATCTGTGCCGCAACATAAGCACTGATTTTCTCCTGCCGCAGATCTGCTTCCACTTTTGTCATCAGCTTTCTGATTTCAGCCTTGTGGTAAAAATTATCGTATAGCACCTGGTCAATCACACTCATCATTATTTGTTTCGACTGCTGCAGCCTTCGTTCGGCGAAATACCCGTTAGCTTTTGTAAATGAAACATATTCATTAATCATCTCATCAACCCGGGGGATACCGGCTTTAGTAACAGAAGAGCACGATTCGCATACAGGCTGCCATCCCGAATCGGCGGGAGGAAAATAATGCAATGCACTCCGAAGCTCGGCCTTCGCGATAGAAACACGATTCAGGTTGTCGCCATCCGCTTTATTGATTATAACAGCATCCGCCATTTCCATTATCCCCCTCTTAATACCCTGAAGTTCGTCGCCGGCACCGCCCAGCATTAGCAGTAGGAAAAAATCAACCATCGAATGCACTGTGGTTTCGCTTTGCCCCACTCCTACTGTTTCAACCAGGATAGTATCAAATCCGGCAGCTTCGCATAATATTATTGTCTCGCGTGTTTTACGGGCAACCCCGCCCAGTGATCCGGCTGCCGGCGAAGGCCTGATAAAAGCATTTTTATCGACTGAAAGTTCTTCCATGCGTGTTTTATCACCTAGTATGCTTCCCCGCGAACGGGAGCTGCTGGGATCAATTGCCAGAACAGCAATTTTGCGTCCCTGCGATGTAAGGTGCTTGCCGAAAGCCTCGATAAATGTACTTTTACCAACACCTGGTACGCCTGTAATCCCAATCCTTACAGAGTTTCCGGAAAAAGGGAGGCATTTGCCAATAATCGTCTGGGCCAGGTCCTGGTGCAGCGGAAGCGAACTTTCAATCAGGGTGATGGCTTGGCTGAGAACAGTACGGTTCCCGCTCCGGATGCCTTCAACATATTGATTGGATGAAAGCAGTTTTCGTCCCGGTTTGCTGTAATGTTGAGCCGCACCCAAATTTACCGAAGGCGGTTGTTCGATGCCTTCGTTTACTTTCAGGGCTGATTTGAATGGTTTGTTAGCGGATGAATCCATAGTCCAAAAATAACAAATTGGCAGCATACAGGGTTCATCCGGGGGAAGATTGTCAATAAAAGAATAATTTTTTATCAACAAAAACGAAAATTTGTTACTTTTGCACCCTCAAATCTCTCGGTAGCTCAGCTGGTAGAGCATCCCGACTTTAGTCGGGAGGATCACAAGCTAGAATCCTTTCGGGAAGATTAGAGATTAAAAAGTGCAAGAGTTATCTTATAAAAAAAATATTTGAT
>JBBQSY010000127.1:0-9509 GCA_038213495.1 Bacteroidales bacterium | reverse complement strand
GTTGAAATAATTGATACCTGGGAAATGACAATAACCCCGATAGAAAAGAAATTTTCAGGACATAGTTTAATCGTATTACCAGCAAAACCCTATATCGCAGTAAGAATCGTGAAACAAAAATAGAATGATAAATCTGCTACTACCCACATGCAATATAAAAAATTGGAGATTAATAGGTTATTCAAGGATTGTACATCGCATCAAGGTCATAATATCCTGATAGAACAGCACTCCGAATTCCCCAACTTATCATATTGCCACCATTATTAAAGCCTGATTAGTGTCAATAAGAAAACTCATCAATTCTTATACGCACTAATTACTGTAAATCAGAATTTAACAGGTCAAATCTTTAATTAACACATAATGAAAAAAACTAAAATTGCCATTTTCGGATGCGGTTTCTGGTCGCAGTTTCAGATTGGTGCCTGGCTCGAATTACAAAATGTTGAAATTACAGCTTTGTATAACCGCACGCTTGCAAAAGCCAGGCAAAGAGCTGAAGAATTCCATATTGCGAATTACTACGACGATGCCGAGCAATTGCTGATCAACCACCCGGAAATAGAAATAGTTGACATCATTACAGATGTGGACACACATTCCAAATTCGTGAACCTGGCTGCAAAATACAAAAAGCATGTAATTTGCCAGAAACCCATGGCACCCGATTTTGAATCGGCTGTGCAGATGATGCAGGTTACCAGGGAAGCAGGCGTAAAGTATTATGTGCACGAAAACTACCGCTGGCAGCCACAGCTTCGCCGGATGAAAGCCTTACTCGATTCCGGAATTATTGGAACACCATTTCGCTGCAATTCGCTATGGAATACTGCATTTCCACTTTTTGAAACACAACCGTTCCTGGCAACCCTTCAGCAATTTGCCTTAACCGATCAGGGTTCGCATCAGTTCGACGTTTTAAGATATTTATTTGGCGAAGTGTCAACCATTTATACTCAAATTCAAACGGTTAATCCAATCATTAAAGGCGAAGATGTTGCCACCAGTTTATTCCGAATGAAAAACGGGATAGTTTGCGTTCAGCAGATTTCTTTCAGTTCGCCATTGGAAAAAGAAGTTTTCCCCCAAATCCTACTGGTTGTGGAAGGAAATAAAGGCAGCATTCGATTGGATGCTGATTACAACTTTGCAGTAACCGTTGGAACTACTACTACTTACGAAAAGTTGGAAATGCAGAAATATAACTGGCAAACCGACCGCTTAGAACCGGAACCACCAAGCATTGTGGCCTGCAACAACGACATTCTTCAGGATATAATTGGTAATTCGAAGGCCGAAACAACCGGTGACGACAATTTTGAGACAGTGCGACTGGTATGGGCTGCTTATAAATCGGCCAGCGAAAACAGGGTGATTGAATTGGATAAATTTTAATTAGTGTCGATTAAGATTGGTTTCAGGGATGTAAAAGATTCGCTTCCCTGGCCATTCCGGTATTGTTTGTAGTGACTTCAGGTTCATTAAAAATTGGGATCAAACTATCCCGGTAGAATTTAAATTTTTCAAATCACATCTTTTTAACACCTGAAATAATTCTTTATAACAAAATATTTTTATGCTTACCGTAAGAAAAAACAACTATATTTGTTACTATAAGTGTGCTAAATACACTTGTTATAATTTATTTTATAACTAACTAATATGCAAAAAAGTATAACTCAATTTTATAAAGAATTTGATCAGCATTTAGTTGCACTCGATTGCATAATTTTCGGATTCGATGAAGGTGAGCTGAAGCTTTTACTGTTAAAACGAAAATTTGAACCTGCGAAAGGAGAATGGTCATTGATGGGTGGGTTTTTAGGAAAATCAGAAAGCCTTGATGAAGCAGCCATCAGGATACTTAATCAACTCACCGGGCTAAGTAATATATACATGAAGCAGCTAAGCGCATTTGGTGATGTGGACAGGGATCCGGGAGCCAGGACTATTTCGGTAGCGTACTATGCCCTGATAAAAATTAATGAAAATGACCGCTTACTTGCGGAAGCTAATGGTGCAGAATGGGTTTCAATTAATAACCTGCCTGATTTGATATTTGATCATTCAATAATGGCTGGGAAAGCCCTGGAGGCATTGAGAAGGAGAACCTCCCGTGAACCTATAGGTTTTGAACTCTTGCCTGAAAAGTTCACACTTCCACAACTTCAACTACTTTATGAAGGTATTTGTGGTGAGCAACTTGATAAACGAAATTTCCGAAAACAAATACTGGAAACAGGACTTCTGGTCAAACTTAATGAAAAAGAAAAAGAATCCTCTAAAAAAGGAGCATTCTACTACAAATTTGACCACAGGAAATACCAAAAATATGCTGAGCAGGGATTTCACTTTGAGTTAAAAGTGAAAAGGGGCCAAATTATAAAAGAGAATATTAGCAAGAAGTCGGACAAATAATAACTTACCTGAAACCTAGATCAATTGAAAGAATATCAGAAGGAATGAATACTAAGTGTAATGAAGGAAAAATAAATATTTTATTTAAATAACAAATAGTACTTGAACAATAAATAGTATAATCTACCAATAAAACAATTAAAATATGGTAACACTTGACTGGATTGTGTTAGGAGCTTTTTTCCTTGGGCTCATTGCTATTATCGTTTATGTGATGCGCCAACAGGAAGAAAACACAACGGATTATTTTCTGGCCGGCAAAGATGCGGGATTTCTTTCCATAGGATCTTCAATTTTTGCATCCAATATTGGCTCTGAACACCTTGTTGGCCTCGCCGGCGCAGGGTTTATAAGCGGAATGGCAATGGCGCACTGGGAAATGCAAGCCTGGATG
The DNA here is from genome assembly GCA_038213495.1 of Bacteroidales bacterium. GTDB lineage: Bacteria > Bacteroidota > Bacteroidia > Bacteroidales > UBA4417 > UBA4417. Next base: position 6,694 of record JBBQSY010000127.1, on the reverse strand, counting down.
ATCTTGATACTCGGATGGGTTTTTGTTCCTTTCTATGACAGGATAAAGATTTTCACCATGCCCGAGTTTCTCGAACGACGTTTCTCAGCAGGGTCAAGGTCGGTATTATCAGTAATTTCTCTGGTATCGTATATACTCACAAAAGTAGCTGTTACTGTTTATGCTGGCGGCGTTGTTTTTAAAACTGTCTTTGGTATTGAAGAGATGTGGGGCATTGATTTCTTCTGGATCAGTGCAGTAGGATTGGTGCTCATTACCGGGCTGTATACCGTTCTGGGCGGGATGAGGGCCATTATGTACACCTCTGTGCTTCAGACTCCGGTGTTGCTTATTGGCTCCATTGTAATAGTTATTGTCGGTTTGATAAAAGTTGGTGGCTGGGTTGAAGTGGAGCGTATAGTGGGTCCAAACATGCATTTGATGCGGTCGGCTTCCGATCCTGAATTTCCGTGGACAGGTGTTATCCTGGGCTCAGCAATAATAGGATTCTGGTATTGGTGCACGGACCAGTTTATTGTACAACGCGTATTATCAGGAAGAAATCAGCAGCAATCCCGTCGTGGCGCTATCCTGGCCGGATATTTTAAATTGTTACCGGTTTTCATCTTCCTTGTTCCTGGAATGATTGCCTTTGCATTGAACCAGAAAGGATTACTCCATGTTGCAACCAGCGATTCAGCTTTTGCAGCTATGGTAGCACAATTGTTGCCTGCCGGCGTTACGGGGGTTGTGGTTTGCGGTCTGCTTGCTGCACTAATGAGTTCACTGGCATCCCTTTTCAATTCTTCAGCTATGCTTTTTGTTGAGGATTTCTATAAAAAAATGAAACCGAACAGGGAAGAAAAACACTATGTATTGATCGGAAGAATGGCGACTGCGGCAGTTGTAATCCTTGGAATTGTCTGGATTCCGGTAATGCTTGGACTTGGAAAAGTGCTGTACGAATACCTGCAGGCTGTTCAGGGATTACTAGCTCCGGCAATTGCTTCTGTATTTATTTTGGGCGTTTTCTGGAAACGAACCACGGCCAAAGCTGCGTTCTGGGGAATGATTTCAGGATTTGCTGTCGGCATGTTCAGGCTTGCACTTAATGTTATCTATGGCACAAAGGTAGCCCTGGTTACACAATCCGAAAAACTGATTCAGCAATTGGATTCGTCAATGGTTACAACAAAAGAACAAATAATGTCAACCTTGCAATCGCTGAGCGAAAAAGTTGCAACTGTTGGCGGTGCCGGCGGCGACCAGGCAGTAGCTTCAATTAAAGGAGCCCAGGATGCTCTGGCTAATGGTATAACTCCCGAATCGGCTCACCAGGCATCTCAACTGATCGGGCAGGCAAAAACCGGTTTATACGGAATGTATTATGACCAGGCTGGCATCCTGTTCCAGATCGCATCTGTGAACTGGCTGCATTTCTGTGTCATGCTGTTTTTCTTCTGCATTGCGGTTATGGTACTTATCAGTCTGGGCACAGAAAAGCCAACCCTTGAGCAATTACAATATACTTACGGAGCATCAAGTGACGCTGATAAGGCTAAAACCCGTGCCAGCTGGAATTCCTGGGATATCGTCCATTCAGTAGTTATTTTACTGATCATCATCTCGTTCTACATTTATTTCTGGTAAAAGTTACTTATACTTAAAACGGGATAAATTTCCACATTCATTAAATCTCAAATTCCAAATTCCAATCTCCAATTCCAAGCGGGGGTTTAAGAGTAGGCCTTGGTTCTTGAGATTTGGGATTTGAGACTTGGGTCTTTTTTTAATGCGTACTTTTATCCCACACTAAGTATAAATTATTACCCTCCACAAAGTGGAATTATATTTTAAAAAAAATGAAAGCATTTAAAGAATTAGAAGTCTGGTTTGTTACTGGCAGCCAGCATTTATACGGCCCGGAAACATTGAAACAAGTTGCCGAAGATTCGCAGGTAATCGCGAAAGCATTTACTGATTTGGATAAAATTCCTTCAAAAGTGGTTTTCAAACCGGTGTTAAAAACACCGGATGAAATCACAAAACTGTGTATTGAAGCTAACACTGCGGGAAATTGTATTGGTTTAATTACCTGGTGTCATACATTTTCACCATCCAAAATGTGGATAAACGGGCTGAAAAAACTCCAGAAACCAATCCTTCACCTGCATACGCAATTCAATCGTGACCTGCCATGGGGTGAAATTGATATGGATTTCATGAACCTTAATCAATCTGCGCATGGCGACCGCGAACATGGATTTATCATGACACGGATGCGCCTTAACCGCAAAGTAGTGGTTGGCCACTGGCAGGATGCAGAAGTGATTGAGAATATTTCAATCTGGATACGTGCTGCCGCCGGTTGGAACGAAATGCAGAATATGAAAATTGCCCGTTTCGGCGACAATATGCGTGAAGTTGCTGTTACCGAAGGCGATAAAGTTGCTGCACAGATTCAGCTTGGAGTTTCAGTAAATGGATATGGCGTTGGCGATCTCGTGAAAATTGTAAATGAAGTTTCTGATTCCGCTATAGATTCTTTGGTTAAAGAATATAATGACACCTACAATATTTCAACCGAAGGTAAAGAAGGTGGCAAATATTATGAAAATGTCCGTTATCAGGCTCGTCTTGAAATAGCCATGAAAAGCTTCCTTGAAGAAGGAGGTTTTGGTGCTTTTACAACTACTTTCGAAGATTTGCACGGGTTGAAACAACTTCCCGGACTTGCATCACAACGGTTGATGGATGCCGGTTATGGTTTTGGCGCCGAAGGCGACTGGAAACATGCGGCCATGGTTCGCGTCAGCAAAGTGATGGGGAAAGGCCTTAAAGGAGGTTGCTCATTTATGGAAGATTATACCTACCACCTCAATCCAAATGGGATGAAAGTTCTGGGCGCTCACATGCTTGAAATATGTCCGACTATAGGCGATAGAAAAGTAAACCTTGAAGTTCATCCTCTTGGAATCGGGGGAAAAGATGCTCCGGCCAGGCTGGTATTTAATGTACCTGCAGGACCGGCAATCAACACCAGCCTGATTGATATGGGCAACCGTTTCAGGATGATTGTTAATTCAGTGGATTGTGTTGTCCCTGAAGCTGATTTGCCAAATCTTCCGGTTGCACGTGCGTTGTGGATTCCACAACCTGATCTGAAAACAGGAGCCGGAGCATGGATTTATGCAGGAGGTGCACACCACACAGCTTTCAGCCAGGCAATTGACGCCAGGTATATAGAAGATTTCTGCGAAATGGCAGGGATGGAATTTGTTCATATTGGTAAAGAAACCGCCATCAGCTCTTTCAAAAAGGAACTTCAGTGGAACGAAGTTTATTATCATCTTTCCAATGGGCTAAAGTTCATGTAGTTTATACTAATGCCAAGGAAAGAATAATCATTATGAAAAAGCATAACTTAGATTTCTTAAATTCCAAGACCCAAGACCCAAATTCCAATTATCAAAGAAGAGTGAAATCAGATTAGAATTTTGGACTTGGAATTTGGAACTTTACAATTAATAAAACATCATGTTAGAAGACCTTAAATTAAAAGTATTTCAGGCTAACCTCGATCTAGTAAAGCATAACCTTGTGCTTTTTACCTGGGGCAATGTGAGTGGCATCGACCGGAAGGAGAATCTCCTTGTCATAAAGCCAAGCGGAGTTTCGTACGAAGATATGCAACCGGATGATATGGTGGTGGTTGATCTGAACGGACATGTTATCGAAGGAAGTTTTAAACCCTCTTCGGATACCTTGACACATATTGAATTGTACAAAGCATTCCCAGGAATAGGAGGAATAGTGCATACACATTCCACGTATGCGGTTGCATGGGCGCAGGCCTTAAGAGCAATTCCGGCAATGGGAACAACGCATGCCGATCATTTTTATGGCGAAATTCCATGCACCCGCGAACTAACCCAGGCTGAGGTTGAAAAAGGGTATGAAAAAGAAACCGGGGCAGTAATAGTTAAAACATTTAAAAATATTGACCCTCTTCATGTTCCAGGAGTTCTGGTTGGCAACCATGGACCATTTGCCTGGGGTACAAATGCCGACAAAGCAGTTTATAACGCAGTAGTGCTGGAGGAAGTAGCCCGGATGGCTTTGCTAACCGCGCAATTAGGAAACTCAACCCCGATAAAACAGTACCTGCTGGATAAACATTTTAACCGCAAGCATGGGGAAAATGCTTATTACGGGCAGAAGTAGCGATTTTAAGTGTCTGTATAAAAATATCATTTGAAGCATGAAAGTGATGATTTACTAAGAACGAGAGGGAGAAATGGGGAGGGGAGACAAGGAGAAAATCCTGAATCTTCAGTTCTTCTGACTTCTGACTTCGGTCTTCCAGCCATTTTTTTTCAACAATTTACCATGTAATTCCGGAAATTTTGAAAATTTAAAAAATCAAGAAGTATTAATATAAAAAATTCGATTCTCAGAGGATCCAAAACAATTCCAAATTATGACAAAGTACACATTAGGAGTCGATTACGGCACCGACTCCGTTCGGACGGTATTGATTGATACAACAGATGGGAAAGAAATTTCATCAAGTGTCTTTTATTATCCACGTTGGAAACAAGGCAAATACTGCATTCCTGCGAAGAACCAGTTTCGCCAGCATCCGCTCGACTATATTGAAGGTCTTGAATCTACTATTAAAGCAGTGGTAGCTGATGCTCCGGCCGGTATAGTTCAGAATATTGTTGCCATATCGGTTGATACAACCGGTTCAACTCCGGTTGCTGTAGATAGAAAAGGAACACCGCTATCACTTTTACCGGAATTTGCTGAAAATCCCAATGCCATGTTTGTATTATGGAAAGATCACACGGCTACCGCTGAAGCTGAATTGATCAATGATATTTCGCGTACCTGGGGAGGGGTGGATTACACAAAATTCGAAGGCGGGGTGTATTCGTCCGAATGGTTCTGGGCAAAAATCCTGCATATTTTGCGCAAAGATGAAAAAGTCCGCAAAGCTGCTTTTTCCTGGGTTGAGCATTGCGACTGGATTCCGGCCCTGATTTCGGGTACAACCGAACCCTTGAGAATGAAACGCAGCCGTTGTGCTGCAGGCCATAAAGCCATGTGGCATGAGGATTTTGGCGGTTTGCCGACAGAAGAATATTTTGTAAAACTTGATCCATTACTTGCCGGCCTTCGCGATCGGATGTTTGAAGATACTTTTACCTGCGAAGTAAAAATCGGAACACTCACACCTGAGTGGGCCAAACGGCTCGGACTCAGCGAGAATGTGGCAGTCGGTGCAGGTTCATTCGATGCACACCTTGGCGCTCTTGGCGGCGAAATAAAACCATACTACCTCAGTAAAGTTATGGGAACTTCTACCTGCGATATGCTTATTGCGCCTATCAAAGAACTTGAAGGGAAATTAGTAGCAGGTATCTGTGGCCAGGTTAATGGCTCAATTATTCCCGGTATGCTGGGAATGGAAGCCGGCCAATCAGCATTCGGCGATATTTATGGATGGTTCAGCCAGGTGTTGCTTTGGCCAGTTCAAAATCTGCTAAAAGATTTCGACTGGCTTGACGAAGAAATACGAAACCGGATAAACATAGAATTGACTGAAAAAATAATACCCGCACTTTCGGCTGAAGCAGCAAAACTTCCGATAGAGGATAACAGTGAGTTGGCGCTCGACTGGATGAACGGCAGGCGCACTCCCTATGCCAATCAAAACTTGAAAGGTGTCATATCCGGGCTGAACCTGGGATCAGATGCTCCGCGAATTTTCAAAGCGCTTGTCGATTCAACCGCTTTTGGAGCCAAGATGATTGTAGATCGTTTTGTGGATGAAGGAGTGCCAATTCACGGTGTGATCGCCCTGGGCGGAGTGGCAAAAAAATCGCCTTATGTTATGCAAACCGTAGCCGATGTACTGAATATGCCGATCAAGGTTGCCAAAAGCGCACAAGCCTGTGCCCTTGGCTCAGCCATGGCGGCAGCAGTGGTGGGTGGGGTTTACACCACGCTTGAACAAGCTCAGGATGCCATGGGAAATGGCTTCGAAACGGAATATACGCCCATTCCCGAAAAGGCTGAAAAATATAAAACCATTTATGAAAAATACAAAAAACTTGCTGATTTACTGGAAACTCAGTTTTAACCTCAGCCATGTTTTCATACCAGTCATGTTATGATTATGCAATAAAGACACTTATTGGGCATGCAGATACAAACGACTTTTAACTGCAACCGAAACCAACCAGTTTTGCAAATAGGCCAAACATCCCCAACCTATGAATTGTTTCGTAAAAATTTTGAAAAAGTTATTTCTAACTCCGCTGATCATTTTCGGACTTCAATCTGCTGTTGCACAGCAAGCTAACTGGACCCATTTCAGGGGAAATAATCTGAATGGAATATCCGATGCAACCAATATCCCGGTTTCATGGAACGATTCCACCAATGTAATTTGGAAAACAGCTATCGATGGGAAAGGCTGGTCATCACCGGTAGTTTATGAAAATCAAATATGGGTTACCACAGCTACCGAAGATGGTAAACAGATGAAAGCCGTTTGTGTAGATTTCAATACGGGGAAAACCATTTTCGACAAGAAATTATTCGAACCCGATACAGTTTTCGCTAAACACGGGGTAAACACCTATGCTACACCCACTCCCTGCATTGAAAAGGATTTTGTTTATGCTCATTTTGGAAGCTATGGCAC
>JBBQSY010000126.1:0-9535 GCA_038213495.1 Bacteroidales bacterium | reverse complement strand
GATTTCGGGCAAGGATTCGCACCAGGAATTGCTTCCTTCGTATTGGAGCGATAACTATTTCAGCCTTTTGCCGGGTGAAGCAAAGACCGTTACTGTTACTGCGGCTGATTCCGGCGGGATGGAAACTCCTGTTATTGAATTCAACGCTTATAATATGAGGGATTACCGATCAATCAATTAATTTAATGCATCTCCATCCTATGAAAACAAAAACATTTTCCCTGCTTATTCTTTTAACTTTTACTTCTGTTCTCAGCGGATTTTCACAAACCGGTCTGCAGAATTTTATTTCCCGCAAGGGCAATAAACTGATGGATGGCAGCAAAGAGTTCAGGTTCCTTTCCATCAACATGCCAACGCTGAATTACAACGAGGATGAGTTTGAATTTACTGCCTCACAGCCATACAGACTGCCCGATGAATTTGAAATCCGCGATGCTTTCGAAACCTATAAACAGCTTGGAGGAAAAGTGGTACGCATTTACACTGTTCCGGTCAGGATGGACAAAGAGCCAAAGAATGTACCCACTTACGTGGAAGCGCCCGGCGTTTTTAATGAAGAATCATTTAAGAAAATGGACCTGGTGCTTTCGTATGCCAATAAATACCATGTCCGCGTAATTTTCCCGATTGTGAACAACTGGGAATCCTTTGGCGGCAGACCGCAATATGCCGTTTTCCGTAACAAGAACTCAGATGATTTCTGGACCGATCCACAACTGAAAGAGGATATTAAAAAGACGATTGAATACGTTCTGAACCGAAAAAATACCATTACCGGCGTTGCATACAAGGATGACAAAGCTATCCTTTGCTGGGAAACCGGCAACGAGCTTCGCAGCCCCGAAGCCTGGACCCGTGAAATATGCCGTTATATTAAAAGCATTGATAAAAACCACCTGGTAATGGACGGATTTTATGCCATCGATAATCAAACTTCAGTACAGGAATATTCTCTGGAGGAAGATGCCATCGACATTGTTTCGTCGCACCATTACGATGGCAACCCGGTTAGCCTGCTTAAAAGTGTGGAGAAAAACCTATCGATTATAAAAGACCGGAAACCATATATAATCGGGGAGATCGGATTCAGCAGCACATCAGGTACGGAGAAAGTTTTTGATTCATTTATCGCAAATAAGGCCATCAGCGGTGCATTAGTATGGGGATTGCGCAACCACCGTTCCGAAGGGGGCTTTTACTGGCACTCCGAAGGGGATACCCGTTTTAAATCGTATCAATGGCCCGGTTTTGAATCGGCTAACGAATACGATGGCACAAATTTTATTCATATGCTTCGCCGTAAGGCCTTTGAAATCAGTGGCCTGGAAGTTCCGACTATACCGGTTCCGAAGGTACCTGAATTATTACCAATCAGTAATCCTGCTTTTATTTCCTGGAAAGGCAGTATGGGTGCATCAGCTTATGATATTTACCGTTCGGAATCTATAAAAGGACCCTGGAAAATTATCGGTTTTAACATAGATGATGCCTCAACACAGTATTACCCTTTGTTTTCGGACGGCACAGCCAAGGTTGGAAGAACTTATTTTTACAAAATCACAGCTAAAAATAGTGCAGGAAGTTCTGCCATGTCAGCAGTTTCAAATGCAGTTAAGATGATTAACCGCGTACTGGTCGACAATATGGAAAACTATGCCAATATCATCTATACCTCTGGCCAGGTGAGCATTGCGACCTCCGACGACCGCAAATACAAGGAAGATATGTTTAGGGTAAAATGCAATGCTAAAAGCGAATTGGTTTACTATGTGCCGGGTGCGATTGAGAAAGTGAAGGTATATTCGTTTTGCGGCAAAAATAGCAAAAACCTCGATATTCTTGTTTCAGCTAATGACAGTGATTACCAGAAACTGGATATTACCCCGAAGGCATATTATGGCAATGGCGAATTTTACCAGGTTCCTCTGTTGTACTCATCGGAGATTAAGAACCCGGACACCCGCTACCTTAAAATTGCTGTTAATGAGGATTCACAGATCGGAAGGGTGGAGATTTTTTATAAATAACTAACTGCTAATAACGGCTTTATGTTAGCAGTATCTGATAAAGAAAATGCAGAAACTACTATCAGGCAAAAGACTAAAAAAAAGATATTACGCTGCTCTGCAACTGGAAAAAATCATATTTCTGTGGTAAAAAATATTATGCCGCCTGGCAGCAGGTATAAGAAGTTGTTTTAAAAGGTATTATTATCCTATATGTGCGCCGGTCAGAACTCAATGCAAGATCAGTTATTGTAGATGGATTATTTGCGCTCATAGCTTAAATCCTTTTGCGCCTGAGTGGAAAAGTTATCGTACCTTTGCAATATTCTCAAAATTTCTGATGCTTGAAATGAGATTTCCGGTTACAAAAAAACTTCCCCACTTTCGCAGGGAAGTTCTCACTTCAATCAACCAAACCAATTACCAACCAAACCTCAATCAACTGGTAACCTTATTTTAAATGTCTTTCATTGTTTTGTGATTGCATATTTATCGGTATACAGACCGGAAATATCATTAAGCATAAGGATAATCTTGTTTTTTGTGAAATCCAGGAAGTCGGGTGCAGCCGGATGCCCTGGTGCCGGAACAAAAAATTGCTTCGGATCGGCATTCCGCCAGAACAGTACCCATGCAATGGAACGTGTAAGCTCCGAATGATCAAGGCAGGCAAGCATTTCTTTTGTGAAATATTCCTTTCGTTCAACCCTGTTAGAGCCGGTTTCGGTAAGAGCTGCAATTTTTTTGTGATCAATGGCTATCTGGGCTATTACTTCAAGGTTACTGATAAGCTGATCCGGATGGCCTGTATTCAACGAATTGTAATCGTCGAGACCGATGATATCCACCAGGTCATCGCCGGGATAGCGGGCCAGGTATCCTGCCGCATCTTTAAAACCAACATCGGGAGAATAGGCGTACAAAATATTATGCAAGTGATGCTTTTTCTGCAGGTATTCAACCGTAAACTGATAAAGCGATTTATACTCATCAGCGCTGCAATGCATGGCACCCCACCAGAACCAGTTACCTGAGTTTTCGTGCCAAGGCCTAAAAATGACCGGAACCAACGTTCCGTCAGGCGCTTTTAATGATTTAAAGAACAGGGCAACCAGATCGAGTCGCTTCTTGAAATCTTTGTGGTGGCTGCCACCAGGAAGTATTTTTGCTACCGTGATATTTACAGTTTTATTATCGGCCCAGGAATCCTTTCCCGTTATTGGGTTATACGCGTGCCAGCTAATGGTGTTTACTCCACCCGTCTGGAAAACGCTAATGATATTTTTCCTCATTTCGTCGAAAGGCACCGAGTCGAGGTTAACAGTTTTCCCAAGTTCGATGGCGCCAATATCCCAGCCGAATACTGCCGGATGCGACCCGGTAAAATCTTTAAGATCCGAACGGTCAGTTCCTTTTTTCCAGTTTATACCGTACGAAAGTGCATCCTGGTGTCCTACCAAAATGTAGTTTGGCGCCAGCATGGCCATATTCCGGTAAAGATTTAAAACATCTTTATCCGCTTTTTTATCCGATGGCCGAAATTCTGCACTACCAGGTTGCGACCATACTGCAAAGCCTGAAAGTAAGACTATGGAAAGCATAATTATCTTCAAAATTTGATCTGAATATTGCAGTGTCGGCTTTTTCAATTTTATTCAGTTATGGTATTAATAAATTCCGGGAACTTGTTTTTTTCGAACCGCTTGCTTATCCGTTTCATTACTTCAATACAACAGCGGGTATTATGATACGGGCATTTCCACTCGCCAGCCAGGTCCTGCGATAGATCGGGTTCGTACTTGTCATTTACCAGCCACCACCATTCGCCCGATGGATGTCGCATATGCTTTTTGATAAAATCCCAAACCCTGGTTGCGGCCAATAAATATTTTGGATTCCCGCTTATCTCCCAGGCATTTAGAAAACCAATAATGGCTTCGGCTTGTGGCCACCAGTGGCGATCCTTGTCGGTAATTTTTCCGTAAAGTCCTTCGTTGTAAATCGATCCATCTGTGGCAATTCCTTCAAGCAGCGTGGTTTCAGCCATCTGTACAGCGAGTTGTTCAATTTCTTCAGTAAGGGATTTTAATCCTAAAGCATGAGCTGCTTCTTGAATAAGCCAGGCTCCTTCAATATCATGACCATAGGAATAATGCTCCGACCTGGGCTCCCAATTCATACCGAAAAACAGGTTGAAATGCCCGTTGTCCGGAGAAAGGATATGATCGGTATGTATTTTAACAAGGTTATGAAGACGGCTTGCAAGTTCATCATCTTTCCATACTTCAAATAGCCTGGTGTACGCTTCCAGAATATGAAGATGCGTATTCATGCTTTTTGGTTCGTTGGCATCTTTTTCGCTCAACCGGAGGTCTTCAAGCGATTTCCAATCACGCGAAAGGGCTTCGATATATCCGTTGAATTCTGCATTAAGAGCATGTTTTTCTATAAATCCAAACAGATCAGAGGCAAGCAAAATTGAATCCTGATCCCCGGAAGCTACATAATACTCGGCAAAGGCATATATGGCAAAGGCCTGGGCATAAACTTGTTTCCTGCCGTTACGCATGCTGCCATTGGCATTTATCGACCAGTAAACACCTCCATATTGCTCATCCATAAAATATACGGAGAAATAATTGAACGCTTTACGAGCATATTCGAGATAAACAGCCCGGCCGGTTTCGTTGTAAGCAGCCGAAAAAGCCCATAAAATCCGAGCATTCAGCACCGCTCCTTTGGGCGAATCAGGTACAATGGTTTCATCATTCAGTATCTGCCCGTAAAAACTCCCGTTTGTGGAATCAAAAGCACGGTTCATCCAGAAAGGGAGGATGTTGTTTGTCATCTCTGCTTTCAGCTCACGATACAGGCTAACGAGTTGTTTTTCTGAGGAATCCATCATTTTACATTTATCAATTAAACGGACAATCGTTTTTTGTTCAGTTCGAGACTTATCTTGCTCATTGTTTTTTCATTGAGTGGGTATAGGGAAATAAATATCACCGATAAAACAGTTCCGATTGCCGGAAATATACTCAGCATCAACCGTATGCCGTTTTGAACATCGGCCGACTGAACCACGTTTGCCTGAAATCCATAATATCCCAGCAGCCAACCGGTGAGTGCGCCGCCCAGGGTCCAGCCGAATTTCTGCGACATCGACGAGGATGAAAAGATCAACCCTGTTGCCCGGCGACCGGTTTTCCATTCAGAGTAATCCGAAATATCGGCGTACATCGACCAAAGCAAGGGGAAAATGCTTCCGGCGCACATACTGATAAGGCATTGCATAACCAAGATCAAAGCTATACTTTCGCTTTGAAGGAAAAAGAAACCAATGCTGAAAATCGTTGCCATTACCATAGCACCGAGGTAAGTTATTTTCTTACCAAACCGGTTCGATAATGGGGTTACAAAAATGATCCCGATAATATTAAATGCTTGCCCGAGTACAAGATAAAGCGTTGTGAGGGTGAGGGATGCGCTTAAAAAAGGCAGTTTTATGATACCTGTATCCTGTACATAGTACTTGAAATAGTACACGGCAGCGCCATCGCGTATCGAATTGAAGATCAGCGCTGCGATGCCAGATCCAAGCAAAATCCACCAGGGATGGTTATGCAGAAGGTCCTTCACATCATCTTTCAGAGAATCATTTTTGCTGTCGATAGGTTTGATGCGCTCGCGGGTCAGAAGAAAACAACCAATGAAGAATGCAACACATAAAAATGCAATTACCATCACTCCGAGTGTCCATCCGGTTTGTGCATTTCCGCTGCTCGCAGTAAAAAAGCGTACCAGCGGTTCGATCAGCAGCAACGCTATAAAACTGCCTATAAAGGCAAACACCATCCTGAACGATGAAAGTATATTCCTCTGTTTTACATCATCCGACATTACCCCGAGTAGCGATGCATAAGGTACATTGATCATTGAATAAACCATCATCATCAGTGAATAGGTGATGTAGGCATACACCAGTTTCCCTGTCGTCCCGAACGAAGGCGTTATAAACATCAGTGTGCCTATTACTCCGAATGGCAGAGCAAACCACAAAAGATAAGGACGGAATTTCCCCCATCGGGAACGGGTCCGATCGCTCAGCACGCCTACTACCGGATCAAACAAAGTGTCCCACACACGGGTGACCAGGAACATGGTTCCTACGGCAGCGGCAGGCAATCCGAAAATATCTGTATAGAAAAACAGCAGGTACATTCCGAATATCTTCCAGAACATGGATGATGCCAGATCGCCGAAGCCATATCCAATCTTTTCCTGAAGCCTGAGTTTCGCAGTTATCATATAGTTTATTTAGTCAAAAGATTATTATTTGTTAAGCGGCCAGACAGATCTATGTACTTACCCGAAAAGGGCGATAGGAAAAAGTAGATCAGATCTCTTTATTTTTTTTGATGAGCTTACAAATGGCATCGACCGAGGAAGAGGATCTGAATCCGTCAACAGGTGTATTCAGGCAATAATCAGTTAGTTTCTCAATGCTTGAAACTGCTACATGGAGGCGTGTATCCGAAGAAGCATAGTAAATGTAAACTGTGCCGTTATCATCAGCTATCCAGCCATTCGAGAAAACTACGTTGGATACATCTCCGATCCGTTCTTCACCTTTGGGAGCTATAAAATAACCACCGGGCTGCGCGATAAGCCGGGTAGGATCTTCGAGAGAAGTCATATACATATAAAGCACATACCGTAATCCGGCTGCACAGTTACGCACACCATGCGCCAGGTGCAGCCAGCCTTTCGGGGTTTTTATAGGATGCGGACCTTCGCCATTCTTCAGTTCCTTGATGGTATGATAATAGCGATGGTCGATGATGATTTCGGATTTCACCTCAGCATGGGTTATGTCCTCAACCAGCGCCCAGCCTATTCCGCCACCCGAACCAGTGTCAATAAAACTATCCTGAGGACGTGTGTACAACGCATATTTTCCATTCACAAATTCAGGATGAAGAACCACGTTGCGCTGTTGGCTCTTTGATTTCAAATCCGGAAGCCGCTCCCAGTTTACCAGGTCGTGTGTCCGGGCGATTCCGGCTGCTGCAACTGCCGAGCTTAAGTCTCCTTTTGGAGCATCAGGATCTTTGCGTTCGGTGCAGAAGATGCCATATATCCAGCCATCCTCATGATTGGTGAGACGCATATCGTACACATTGGTATCAGGATTTTCAGTTTCGGGCAAAACCAGCGGGTATTCCCAGAACTTAAAGTTATCAATACCGTTGTCGCTATCGGCAACGGCGAAAAAGCTTTTGCGGTCTGAGCCTTCCACCCTGGCCACCACAATGTATTTGTTGTTGAAGAACATAGCGCCGGCATTAAATACCGCGTTAATCCCGATTCGCTCCATAAGCCATGGATTGCTTTCCTGGTTCAGATCATAGCGCCAGGATATCGGGGTATGGGCAGCCGTTAGCACAGGGTATTTATATCGGGAATAAACACCGTAGCAGCTCGAAGCCAGCTCCTCATTTGCTTTTTCAATAAAGGCTTTATGATCGGCACTTAATTTTTTATATCTGTCACTAAAATTCATCATCAGGAGTATTTATTGATTTTAGCAGGTCGTAAATGCTTTTTTTGTGAATTCTATTCGCACGATGCTACAATGCTTTTTCACAATGCAAATATCATTCAGGAAGAGCAAAAAATACCAAGGCAAACTAATCAAAAACAGTTGCCTGTTGTAACAAAATAAATGTGGCGGATTTGTTAAGGAATTTTATTGGGCAGTATAGTTATGATTTTCAATATTATATGTAAGCATTTAAAATAAAGCTTAATGACTCTATCTTGAATACATCACAATTTAAGCTAATTATTTTCAGAGGGAAAATTTATTTATGCCTATGATAAAGGTTTCCAGAGGTCAAAAGATCTTTTGTAAGTACGGTGAAGTATTGGAAGAGTTGATTTTTTCTTGCAAGTCTATTTGCTTTTTTCTTAAAATACCCTGACAGGAGGAAACACATAAAGCTTTCAATCATTAACTGGGATGATTAACTTACTTCACGACTTTGTGATGGTAGTGCTGGAATGGCGGTCGCTCTGGCCTGGCTTCGGAAAGGAGTTTTTCCCCTGTTGGTTTAAAAAGATCTGTTGAATATGAAGTGGGATTGTTAACCTCTTTGCTGACAGGGCAAGCGTTCATAAGTTTAGTAGGGTGTTTTCCTAATTGAGCATGGATTTTACGCAGTGCCAGGTCTGTCTTGAGCTAACGAAATTCTCTGCCTTTTTCCAGGATTACAGGCATGCGGGTATCAGGTAGTTTATGAAAGAGCGTATTGCCTGTAACTTTAACGATCGTAAAAGAATGATGGTTTTCTATTGTTGCCGGATTTATCCAAACTTCATAAAGACCTGCCATAGTGAAAGGTCGCTCATGATCGCGGAGATAGACAAGGTAAGGTTGTTGAATACCCGAAATGGATCATTCAATAAAGTCAATGGCAATCACGAGGCAACGACTAAAAAACAATGGCTTTTGGAAGGCGGCTTTCAGGAATATGGCTTTAGAGCCTGAGAATGCAGGATTATTTGCTGGATTCTTGTCACCTTCGGCTCTGGCATTAATAATCTGCAAAGGTTGTTTTGCCCAGGTGGGTGTCATACCGAAAGTGGAATGAATAATTCTTTTGAATTTTCCTGGGTAATAATTAATGCTTCATCTCCTGGAGAAAAGATATGTCCAGGATCCCAAAATTTGATGGAGGATGATTCGACGTTGTAACGATTTTTTATTGTTTCGAGGGTGCTACTTATAATAAACTTGCGACACATGATTAGATTTTAATCAAAGTGGTGACTACAAGTTACATAAAAAGTACAATAAAGTTGAAACAATTGGCTAAGTTCTAATATTTACAGCATTATCCTTAAATAATCGGAACAACGCATAAGCGTGTGGTGATGCGAGTATTGTAATAAGCCACAGCTTGATGGTTGTTTTGGTTCCAGATAATTTTCCGGCATAAGCAAACCAATTGAGATAGTTTTGCAGATACTTAGAACTAACGCCATTAAATGGAGACAAGAATACTCTTAGTTGCGAATGGGTGTTGTTTACATGTTGCAGATGAATATTTTTGTTGTTTTTATTCACATGTTCTTTGCCTAATACGGACTTGTGCTTTAATGCTGGATTTTCTCTTGCAAATAATTTGAAAGATGGGTGTTTGTCCGTGATCAAAGTCGTATCGTCAGTTATTCTGCCACCAAGAGCCTTGGTGATTTCATCAGCACTCAATCGCTTTGATTCTACTGCCTTTAGATATTTTTCTCCGTTTCTTTGAACAGCAGTAACTACTTGCACTACTGTCGGTTTTTCAGAATCATCATTTCGTTTGAAATCACTACCCCTCTTTCTGGGTTTTCGTTCCAGGTTTCTTGACCCTTTATTGCTCAGGGCTAATTCTAATTCATCGCATTCAACCACATCAGACAGTGAATCGGGCGTAAAACCTGACAATGAACTTAATACTTTATGGCGCCAATCAAAA
>JBBQSY010000125.1:0-9676 GCA_038213495.1 Bacteroidales bacterium | reverse complement strand
GATAATTCAGTTTGCGATACCATTTCCCATAAAAACTTTACCATTTAGTGCAAATCCTTTTGAAAATGCATCGAAAAATATCCTAAATGCCCAAAAATAATTAGCTTGTTCTTTAAAATTTATTTGTTGCGGATTTAAGGTAATATTAGAAGAAAGTATTACCCGGGGATTCATTACTTTTGATATTTCAAATTCGTTTAAATGATCACTCCACCCTACCTGAAAGCCGGCGATAAAATAGCTATAGTGGCAACCGCCCGAAAGGTCAGTCCATCCGAAATGGATGTAGCCATCAGCACATTCCGTTCGTGGGGTTTGCAGGTGGTAACCGGACCGCATTTATTTGGCGAGAGTGATCAGTATTCAGGAACGGATGAAGAGCGTGCTTCGGATATACAGATGATGCTTGATGATAAAGATGTCAGGGCAATTATTTGTGCGCGCGGTGGTTACGGCACCGTAAGGATTATCGACCGGCTTAACTTCAGTATTTTTGAGCAGCATCCCAAATGGATTGTGGGTTACAGCGATATCACCGTGCTGCATTCGCATATACAAACCCAGTTTGGAATCGAAACCCTGCATGCCATCATGCCCATTAATTTCCCTGATGTTGGTAATGAAGAAGCCGTAGGGTCGTTGCGCAAGGCATTATTCGGCGAAGACCTTGAATACAACCTGAGCACTCATTCACTGAACCAGGATGGAAATGTTTCGGGCATATTGACCGGGGGAAATCTATCCATGCTTTACTCGCTTATCGGAACGCCATCGGATATTCAAACCGCAGATAAAATACTCTTTATCGAAGACCTGGACGAGTACCTTTATCACATAGACCGGATGATGATGAACCTGAAGCGAAACGGGAAATTTGCAGACATTAAAGGATTGATTGTCGGAGGGTTAAACAAAATGAATGACAACCCCATTCCTTTCGGGAAGCAGGCGGAACAAATCATTTCTGAATATGCGCACGAAAGCGGAATACCGGTTTGTTTTAATTTTCCGGCGGGTCACATTGCCGATAACCGGGCCCTGATCATGGGCCGGGAGGTTCAGTTAAACATTGGCACAAACGGTGTTTCGCTGCAGTTCCATCAAGCAGGCGAAAAGGCAAAAGCAACGGATATGCTGCGCAAAATCATGAAACCTGCACTATACTTTTTAGGATTCTTTGTTTTTATTTACGTCATTTTGTACCTGATAAGGATATTTTTGAAGTGAGAGAATTAATTTCTGAATTCGGATTTGGGATTTTGGTCTTGAGTCTTTGGATTTGAGACTTGAAATTTAAAACAGGGCAAAGACCCCTCTGTCCTTCGGACATCTCCCCGTTGGGGAGAACCCTTCGAATAAATCCGGATGATAATTTGACGATTTGAAACATGAAATTTAAGACTTGAAATTTAAGAAGAAACCTTTGAACGCCGCAGGCATTGAACATTTGAACAATCGAACATTTGAATAAAAGAACAATAGAACTTCTTGAACCCTTGAACGCGAAGCATTGAACCGTTGAACGCCGCAGGCATTGAACACATCACTGCGAGGAGGAACGACGAAGCAGGAACATCTGAATAAAAGAACAATAGAACTAATTGAACCCTTTGAACGCAAAGCATTGAACCTTGAACTCCAAACCCTTAACGCCGCAGGCATTTGAACTCTTCAAACCTTTCAAACTCTTTAAACCTTTGACTCATGGCCGACCACAACGAACTTGGCAAAATAGGTGAAGACCTGGCCGAAAAGCACCTGCTTAAGATTGGTTACAGGATTTTACACCGCAACTGGCATTTTGGCCACGACGAGCTGGATATTATTGCACGTGATGGAGAATGGCTTGTGATTGTAGAGGTTAAAACCCGGACAAGCGATTATTTTGGTGAGCCGGAAATGGAAGTAAAAACAGCCAAGATGAAAGCAATTGTCCGCACGGCCGAAGCCTACATACTTATGGCAGATTTTAAGGGCGAGACCCGTTTTGATGTTATCGGGATATTACTGGGTGGGGGCAAAGTGGTACTGAACCACATTAAAGATGCATTTATGGCAAGGATGTGAAGATCTAAAGGTTTAAATGCAAAAGTTTAAATGCAGATTATCTTTGTAACTCTGTAACCCTGAAACCCAGCATTAAGGTATTAAGGGGAAAGGTACAAATGTAGCATTCCGCCAACAGCATATTCACACAAACTGTTCCAGCAATTCAATTCTTTTTGCAATGGGAGGGTGTGTCGCAAACAGGTTATCCCACGAAAAACCATGAGCCGATGGCTTTGGATTTTCAATAAACAACTGGGCCACATCACGGTTCTCAACGGCTTCGATGGCCGGGTCGGCAGCTATTTTACGCAATGCGGAGGCAAGGGCCTGCGGATTCTTGGTCATTTCGGCTGAGCCTGCATCGGCCATAAACTCCCGCGATCGCGATATCCCAAACCTGAGCAGCATCGAAATCAGGTAACAAACCGCGGAAACAACTATTGCCACCAGTATAATCATCCCGGAGCCTTTTCCGTTCTTGCTTCGTCCACCACCGGCAAACCGCAGGCTACGAAATGCCATTTCGGCCAGGAATGAGAATATACCAACAAAAATAATCGTTATGATAAGCATCCGTACATCACGGTTCCGGATATGCGAAAGTTCATGGGCCATCACGCCTTCCAGTTCGGCATCGTCAAGTTTTTCGATAATACCGCTCGATAAAGTTATAGCGTAATTGTTTCTGCTTAGTCCGCTGGCAAAGGCGTTCAGGGAAGTATCGTAAATTATGAACATTTTGGGCATCATCATTCCATTGGCGATACACAAATTTTCGAGTATGTTGTAAACACGTTTGTTTTCTTTTCTTTCGAGTGGTTTCGATCCTGTAGCCAGCCGGATAAAAGTAGTGTTGAACATCCATGCAACCAGGAACCAGCATCCCACACCCGCCAGCACATAAGGAATAAGCTGTAAAAATGCATGGTTGGTCTCTGTTTGCAAATCCTGCGAGGTGAAAAACAGAAAAGTATATATCATTGCTAAAAGTAGCACCGGAAAAGCAATCAGCAAAATGACCGAGACAAAATTATTCTTCCGGATCTGGCTCTGAATACCGATGTACTCCATGTTTTAAGTTAAGATTAAATTAGTTTCTGATAAATTGTTGAGCAAATATTGAAAGCATGAAAAGACAGCAGAATATACTTACCTGTTTCGCAAACTGAATCATACAATGCTTTTTCAGCTGGTGCGACTTCAATAAATCTGAAAATAATTACGGGAATTTAATAGTTGGCGGTTCTTCCATTTCCTGCCGGTTGGACCCAAGATCAAACATCGTTTCACGTTTAAATCCGAAACTTCCTGCAATAACATTGGCCGGAAACGATTCGACAGAGGTGTTATATTCGGTGGTGGTGGCGTTAAAAAACCTGCGGGCTGCGGCGAGCTTGTTTTCAATATCACTCAGCTCTTCCTGCAATTGCAGAAAATTCTGATTCGCTTTAAGATCGGGATAGTTTTCGACTGCAATTTTCAACCCCTGCAACCCAGTGGCAAGGTTGTTTTCAGCCTGAATTTTTTCATCGATCGTTTTAGCCTGCATGGCAGCACTCCGGGCTTCGGTAATCCTGGTAAGCAGCTCTCTTTCGTGGGTGGCGTATCCTTTAACCGTTTCAACCAATTGAGGAACAAGGTCGTGGCGTTGCCTGAGTTGCACATCAATATCGGCAAACGCATTTTCGCGGCGGTTACGCAGCTTAACCAGCCTGTTATACAAACTTATAAGTACCAGCACAAGCAATGCAATAATTACAATAATTCCAATTGCCATAGTTAATTCGTTTTAAAGTTCACACAAATATAGATGATTATTGCAGAGATCTCCATGATCGCATGGTAATCAGTGAGAAATAATTATTACTTCTCAATTGAGGCTGGATCATTGCTGAATTTGTACCCAATAACAATGCTAATCGTCCGCTTACATTCCCATTTGTTTGAAAGCCTCGTAAACCAGGAAAGCCGGCCAAACAATGGCTTTCAAAAAGCCGACCACGCCCATCCATAACCCGGTTGCATGGGAGATAAAATAAACAGCTGCCCCTATAAATCCCAGGCCGTAAACAGCGCCGGAAGGAGCATTTCTTTGGATGTCGTCTTTCATTTCAGTTTGCTCAAAAGCATAGTAACTGTTTTCAAAGGTAAAAATAAATCCTTTGAATATATAGCGACTGTAAAGATATATGATTGGTGCAATTTCAGGACTTCTGTTTGAAATGTTCAATATGAAACTCAATATTCTCCGGGTATAACGAAATTAAACGTTTGCAGAAAGAGTATTAAACATTAATTTTCGGCAGAAATATTTTCGGCCGGATGTTTGTGAATGGCTTAAAAGAAAATTACTCTTTCGAATGAAACACCAGCAAAGGTTTACCTGTTTCGCTGAATATTTTTCGTGAAACGCTGGGGATAAACATTTTTTCCAGCAGGTTGCGCTTATGAGTAGTTACAGCCAGGGCATTAATATCATTATCCCTCATATAAGTTTCGAGGCCGTTCAAAATATCATCGCTGATAATATTGTTGAAACTGATGTCGATTCCGCTATACTCGTTTAAAAGATGCGCTTTTAGTTCATCAAGCTTTACCGAATCCCAGGGCTTTTTCTCGATTAAACAGATATGCAAACAGTGAATCTTAATTTTAAACGGTGCGAGCATCTGTATAAGCCGGTTCAGGGCTGAATAATCGGATGGGTCGAAATCGGTTGCATACAGTACGGCTTTTATTTCTCCAATTGTTTTAATGGTTCCCGAAGGCAATGCCAACACCGGTACGGTTGCATCTTCGATTACTTTATTCGCAACCCTGCCAAATGCCTTGTAATTGTCGCGTGTAAGTCCGCGGGTGCCCATAACTATCAGGGCCGGTTTGTATTTTTTACTGTACTCCAGCAGTTCATCCGTACTGAAACCGTTGATCAGTTTGGGCGAAATATGGATTTTAGTAAGATTCTCCTTAATGCACCAGGTATTTAGTTTGTGTTCCAGTTTAAGCATGTTTTCGCGGGCACTTTTTTCAATCTCACGAAGGCTTTCTACCAATTTAATCTGGTACGAATAATGATCGGCATACGGTGAAACATCGATGGCAGGGTTATAAAATATATGTATCAGTTTAACTTCAGCCTTATATTTGGCAGCAAGGCTTATTGCAAAACGGCAGGCGTCGAATGAATAATCCGAAAAATCAACAGGCACCATAATACGCCTGATAACCTTAATTTTATATAGAGCACGTTCTTTTGCATTGCCGGTATCCTCTGACGAAGACTGTATAATTTTAAGGGCTTTTCCCAAATCTTTCTCCTTAACACGAATATCAACATATCCGCGCGACATAACAGTGTCTTTGGGAACAACAAAACAATCTATTTCATTATCCTGAAGAATGATTTGCAGAAGCAGGGCCCTGGACCAGGTAAAATGCCCGACCGTAATGATTCGTTCTTTCGTCAGTTTCATAGTTCCTCCTTGATAAAAGAAAAATGTGAGACAAATACAAATATAGTAAATAATTGGTATAAAACCACGGGAAGATCTTAAATAGTGCAACGGTTTCATTCAAAAAGTACAGGTTCTGGCATTAGGCAACTCACAAATCACAGATTATCTGCAAATTATAAATTGATAAAGTCTGTTGCTTCCTCAGGTTTAATAAATTATGGCGTAAATATTCATATCTTTGCAAAAAAATTCAGAATTTTATGCAACGCAACAGCAGGCCGGGAAAGGGTGCCCCGAAGAATAGTGATCCCCGGCCCAAAAGAAGCTCATCCACAGGCAGTGGCAGACCTTCTTCAACAGGCAGAAGCTTTAACAGAAGCGCAGGCAAGGACGTGAGTCCCCGCCATTCATTTGAAAAAAGAGGCGATGATGACAGCCGCCCCGGCCGTAAATACGGTCGGAGTAACGAAGACGAAAGGCCTGCCCGCCGATCATTTGATAAGAGTGGTGACGGAAGACCCGCCCGCCGTTCGTTTGATAAAAGTGGTGATGGCGAAAGACCCGCCCGCCGTTCATTCGAAAGAAGCGGTGATGGCGAAAGACCCGCCCGCCGTTCATTCGAAAGAAGCGGTGATGGCGAAAGACCCGCCCGTCGCTCTTTTGATAAAAGTGGTGATGGCGAAAGACCCGCCCGTCGCTCTTTTGATAAAAGTGGTGATGGCGAAAGACCCGCCCGTCGTTCGTTTGATAAAAGCGGTGATGGCGAAAGACCCGCCCGTCGTTCGTTTGATAAAAGCGGTGATGGCGAAAGACCCGCCCGTCGTTCATTCGACAAAAGCGGTGATGGCGAAAGACCTGCCCGTCGTTCGTTTGACAAAAGCGGTGATGGCGAAAGACCTGCCCGTCGTTCGTTTGACAAAAGTGGTGATGGCGAAAGACCCGCCCGCCGCTCGTTTGATAAAAGTAATGATGGTGAAAGACCCGCACGTCGCTCTTATGACAGAAGCGGCGATGGCGAAAGATCCGCACCCCGTTCCTATGACAGGGGTGGTGATCATAAAAGCAAATATGGCAGCAAACCGGCAAAAAAAGATTATCCGGGCAGCAAACCAGGCCCTCCAAGTCCTGACGGAAGTATCCGCCTTAACAAATTTCTTTCCAACTCAGGCATATGCTCCCGCCGTGAAGCAGACGAACTGATTGTTGCCGGCGCTGTTACAGTGAACGGTGTTGTTGTTACTGAATTGGGAACCAAGATATTACCTACCGATAAAGTACAATATGGCGACGAGAAAGTACGCAGGGAAAAACTGGTTTATGTACTCCTCAATAAACCTAAAGGATATATTACAACTACCGATGATCCCTACGATCGTAACACGGTAATGGCACTTGTTGCCGATGCAGGGCGTGAGCGCATTTATCCTGTGGGCCGCCTCGATCGCAACACCAGCGGACTGCTTCTGTTTACCAACGATGGCGAACTGGCTACCAAACTGATGCATCCCAGCCATAAGGTGCGCAAGGTATATCATGTGGAACTCGATAAACCGCTTACCAAAGGTGATTTGCTTAAAATCGGCGAAGGGATTGAACTTGAAGATGGAATTGCGCTGGTAGATGAAATTTCGTACGACGAAAGCGGTAAAAGCAAAAAAGAGATAGGCGTTGAGTTGCACTCGGGCCGCAACCGTATTGTCAGGCGTATTTTCGAATCGCTGGGTTACGATGTGGTAAAACTCGACAGGATGGTGTTTGCCGGTCTGAATAAAAAAGACCTTCCCCGAGGACGCTGGCGTTTTCTTTCGGAAAAGGAAATCAGTTTCCTGCAAATGATAAAATAAAAATCAAAGTGTCTGCACACCCAAAGGGTGTCTGACACTTTTCTTGTTCCGGTCGGTGTTCCAACTGTTCTGATATTCATTTATTCAATAGTTCCGGAACAGGAAATAACCTTTATAAAATCAAAAGGTATATATTGCGGAGTGGCAAAAATAATTACCTTTGCACTCCAGTTTGCCCCGGTGGCGGAATTGGTAGACGCGTCGGTCTCAAAAACCGATGAACTCTGTTCGTGCCGGTTCGATTCCGGCCCGGGGTACAGCCGAAAAGCCTTACAATCTCAGGATTGTGAGGCTTTTTTAGTGATTCAATTTTAACATTTACAGATATCGCATTTGGTTTAGGTTATAGATTGACTTCTTATCCTTTATATGTATTTTTGTGTAAGGCTAATAGAAAATGGTTTTAAATCAGCCAACCGCTTCGAAGCAAAAGATTACATGAGCATTAAAAAATTTAATTGACAAAACTATGAATCCAAATAAAATCAGGGAATTTGCCGCTGCCTTTCAGCGAAGCAGGATATTATTAAGTGGGTTTGAGCTTGATATTTTTACCAATCTGGATGAATCCGGTTCTTCGTGCACTCAGATTGCAGACAAACTGCATTTAAACGAACATGCCTGCGAACGGCTGCTCAATGCATTGGTATCGTTAGGGTTTCTGGCAAAACAAAACCAATTGTTCTTTAATACTGACGAAAGTTTTACATTTCTATCGAAAAGAAGCCCGGAGTATTTAGGAGGTTTAATGCATACAAATCACCTTTGGAATACCTGGAGCAACCTTACACAAGTTGTAAAAACCGGAAATTCGGCCCATCCTGCCGAAATTAATGAAAGAGGCGGAGAGTGGTTGTTCTCTTTTATAAATGCCATGCACGACAGGGCCAAAAAACAGGCGCCCCAGCAAATGGCAAATATTGATCTGTCAGGGATACAATCTGTTTTAGATATTGGTGGCGGTTCGGGCGCTTATTCTATGGAGCTTGTTTCGAAAAAACCCGGGTTGAAAGCCACTGTTTTTGATTTGCCGAATGTAGTGCCTATAACCCGGAAATTTATTGATAAAGAAGGGTTTTCCTCAACAATAAATACATATACCGGCGATTATACCACGGATGATTTACCGCAAGGATTCGACCTGGCGTTTTTATCCGCTGTTATTCACAGCAACCCTTTGGAGGTAAACCGGGATTTGATAAAGAAATGTTACAGCGCTTTAAATAAAAACGGCAAAATTATTATCATGGACTGGATAATGAACAACGACCGTACACTACCTTTAACCGGCGCTGTTTTTGCAATAAATATGCTGGTAGGAACCGAAGCCGGAGACTGTTTTACCGGGCAGGAAGTGAAAGAAATGCTGTCTGCTGCAGGCTTTGCAATTATTACACGTATCGAATTTGAATCAGGTTTAAGCCAGATGATTGCTCAGAAGGTTTAATCTTTATCAATGGCTTTTATATACCACCGCTTGCAAGGGGGTAGAATATGGATAGTGCTATTTACCCTAGTAATACACATTCAGTTCGGCAATTACTTATGTGGATAAGAAATCAGTTTTGAATTTAATTTTACTAAGTTTGTAATGAAAGTGTTTCCGCACACGTTTGTAACGCTTTCGAGCGGGGGATTACCTCTTTCCAAATTCAAAGTTGTATCTTTAATTTACATTCGGAAATTATATCAGGTTTAGGGATTTAATGGCCTTTAACCTCTGAGATGGTCATTAATTCTTCCAGGTATTTTCCCCAAATAGTAGGATTGGAATGAGTACCATGTCCGCTGGTTTTATCTGTAATCGGAAGAAGAATATATTTTCCTTTTTTTACATTTGTGATTTCCTTTTCTATCAGTCCAAGCTCAGGTGGGTTTACCTGGTCATCAGCTGAGTTAATGGCATATAAAGGAGCAATTATTTTTGTTAGAAATGGAGCTGGATTATAATCTCTGGAAGCATCAAAAGCATAGATCATATCATTGGCATCAAGTATAGATAAATATCTTACAACCATTTTATCCATCATCTGTTCAGCAGTTTCCCGAGTTGGCGCTTTCAATTGCCACTGAAGAGGACTACTTACCATAAACATCATAGCTAAGATGGCACCAGTAAGTCCTTCTTTGGGTTGCACAGTATACTCTCCGCCTTTCCACTCTTTATCCATCTCGATGAGTTTAATCGCCATTTTTCTTTGAATGCGGTTTCTTCCGGCAATTTCAACAGGCAGACTTGCTAAAGGCATTAAAGCATCCATAAAATCAGGGTAGGTATAACCCCAAACCCAGGTATGCATCCCTCCCATGGAAGTTCCCATTACCAAT
>JBBQSY010000124.1:0-9773 GCA_038213495.1 Bacteroidales bacterium | reverse complement strand
GTATGTTTGCTGAAAGCTGCCGAAAGTCCGATGAATTCGCTGCTCCGGATAATCCGCAGGTTAAAATCACGGTTTGTGTCGCCTATAACATATTGCCTCACCAGACCTTCCACAACAAACAGCACGCTCGAAGCAAATGCGCCTTGCTTGGTCAGGCTTTCCCCTTTCCGGAACAATACCTGTGTCTTGCTTTCCTTAATAAGCTCGATTTCCTCGGGATGCAGGTTGGCAAAACACGGGGCATCCAGCCCACCGATTACACAATCGTCAATAGTTGAATAAGTTTTCATGTATTATCTGGTAGTTTGCATTTTGAAATATAAATGTAGAATTGGCTGGAAGTCCGAAGTCGGAAGCTTACCGAATAAAGTAATCTGTTCAAAGTGCCTGCCTATTCCGAAATAATAGAAGCAGATTGAATGTATGTTTTAATCGTATTCTTTTGTCTTAATACTCCTGTTTCATGCCTTCCGTCTTCGTCTCCCGACTCCCGTCTCCCGACTCCCGACTCGAAATAATAGAAACAGATTGAATGTATGTTTTAATCGTATTCTTTTGTCTTAATACTCCTGTTTCATGCCTTCCGTCTTCGTCTCCCGACTCCCGTCTCCCGACTCCCGACTCCCGTCTCCCGACTCCCGACTCGCGTCTCCCGACTCCCGTCTCCCGACTCCCGACTCCCGTCTCCCGTCTCCCGACTCCCGTCTCCCGTCTCCCGACTCCCGACTCCCGTCTCCCGACTCCCGACTTCGGACTTCGGACTTCGGACTTCGGACTCGACAAACCACAAAAGTAAGAACTATCTCAACATTAATCTTGTGTAATCTCAACTAACTGCTTAGTATGATCGGACAACATTTGCAATTTTGCATGGATAGTAGGTGTAATTTTGCAGTGTAATCAAAAAGAACAAAAAGATATGAAACATACAGTAGATACTTCGTGGCAGGGAAATATGAAATTTGATGCGGTTGTAAGCGGTCATCATATTATTCTGGATGCTTTGCCGGCAGTCGGCGGAAACGATGAAGGCGCCCGTCCCAAAGAACTGATGCTTGCCTCGCTTGCCGGCTGCACGGGAATGGATGTAATATCAATTCTGAAAAAGATGCGGGTCGAACCCGAATATTTCAATATAAGGGTTGAAGCTGAAATGACGGAAGAACATCCCAAGCATTATTCATCCATGCACATCATTTACGAGTTTAAGGGTGAAAACCTTGAAATCGAAAAACTACAGAAAGCCATCGATCTTTCACAGGAGCATTATTGCGGCGTTTCTGTAGTATATCGCAAAGCGATGGAAATTACTCATGAAATCAAAATACTTTAGGAATTTACGAATTACGAATTACGATTTACGAATAGTCATTTAAACAATTTTCTGCAAAATCAGGATCTTCCCCAATCGTACCTCGTAAATCGTACCTCTTACCTCGTAAATCTTACCTCGTAAATCGTACCTCTTACCTCGTACCTTGTCAATCGTAAATAAATTCAAATAAATCTTAACTTCAAATCATTAAACCCGAATAAAAATGCTTTACACAAATTTAAAACACATCGAAACTGCCGCTGATCATCAGAAATTTGTCAGCGAAAACGAAAACGTAATGATATGCTGTGGCCGTATGGGTCCAATGTGTATACCGGTTTACGGAATTATGGAAGACCTTGAAGATCAGTATACCAGCGTGAAATTTGCCGATATGGAGTTTGACAGTCCGGAATCGCATGTTATCCGCAATACACCTGAAGTAAAAGGCTTTATGGGAATTCCTTTTACCATGTATTACAAAAACGGCAAATTGGTAAAAGCTACTTCCAGCATCCAATCTATAACACAGGTCCGTTCAATTCTTGATTCTGAATTCGCAGCAGCCAAATAAATTAAATGAATTCAACAAACCATTATAGCGCAATAGTGATAGGAGCAGGGCCTGCAGGTTTAACTGCAGGCATCTACCTTTCACGTGCCCGCTTACGGACATTGATCCTCAACGAAGGTACGGTTGGCGGCCAAATGATTCTTACCCACGAAATTGCCAATTATCCCGGTGTTGAAAGTATAAGCGGGTACCAGCTTTCCAACATAATGAAAAGCCAGGCGAAGAAATTTGGTTGCGATATTAAAGGAAATATCTCGATTGAATCTATGAGTCTGGATGCGGAAGTTAAAGAAGTAATTCTTTCGGACGGTACAATATACACAGCCGATGCCATTATATTAAGCCCCGGCGGACGTTCGCGTACGCTTGGCGTAAATGGCGAAGATGAACTTAAAGGCAAAGGGATTTCATACTGTGCTACCTGCGATGGCGATTTCTTTACCGATAAAGAGATTATGGTTGTAGGCGGAGGTAACTCAGCACTTGAGGAAGCGGTTTCGCTTACCAAATATGCCAGCAAAGTCACCATTGTTCACCAGTTCGATCATTTCCAGGCTTTTGAATATGCAATCGAGGAAGCACGACAGAATCCGAAAATCAGCTTTATGATGGAATCGGCAATTACTGGTTTTCATGGCATTGAAAAGCTTGAAGGTGTTGAAATTACTGATCTGCAGTACGGCAGCAAGCAGAATTTCCCTATAGAGGGTGTATTTATTTTTATTGGCTATATACCCAACACTGAATTTCTTGAAGGTAAAATCGAGCTGAATAAATGGAAAGAAATCGTGGTAAACATTGATATGGAAACAAGCTCCAAAGGCGTATATGCCGCCGGCGATTCAGTTGCGAAACGTTATCGCCAGGTTACAACGGCCGTGGCCGACGGAACCATTGCTGCCCTGGCAGCTTCAAAATACATTCACGAACTTCATAAAACCAAAATACTCCAACACTCCTAAAATTATGACAATTACTTTTATAGTTACCGGATTAATAATAGCAGCGTTTGCTACTTATATGTATATGACATACAAGAAGATACGCAACACCCCCGAAGTGGAAATGCATTCCTCGATCAGGGAACTGAACGACGGCAATTTTGCCGCAATGGTAAAAAACGGAGTCACACTGGTCGATTTCTGGGCTTCGTGGTGCATGCCTTGTAAAATGATGGCACCGGTGCTCAACGAAGTTGCCGACGAATTGGGAGATACGGCTAAAGTTGCCAAACTTGATGTTGAGACAAATAGAGCTTCATCAGCAAAATACGGGGTCAGGAATATTCCTACCATGGTTTTATTCAAAAACGGGAAAGAGATAAATCGCTTTGTCGGCGTTAAAACCAAAAGTTTTCTAGTGAGCGAAATCAAAAAAGTTAAATAATACGACATGAAATCTGTAAGCTCTTATGCTGACTTTACGGTCTCTGTTTCAGGATTGAAAAGATTTTTTCTTTTGTTGTATAAAAGCGGCAGTGCCGTTGGCGATTGTGCGTATAACGCTCTGAAAGAGGCTGATGGTAATCAAAAGGACGGGTTGAAGGTGTTTGCAGCAGATGTATTGAGCGTTCGTGATATCCATTCCAACTATGGAATTGACAGCGTACCTGCTCTGCTCATATTCGAAAACGGCAAACACATTAATACCGTGAAAGGCTGCCTTACTGCAAACAATTACACTGTGATACTCGAAAAGGCGGCTTTGTCCAAAGCAGGTGCGTCAGGAAAAAGCGCCAAAAATGTTACGGTGTACTCAACGCCCAGTTGTTCGTGGTGCACAACACTGAAAACCTGGTTACGTAAAAACAATATAAACTTTACCGATGTGGATGTATCGCGCGATCAGCGTGCTGCGGAAGATATGGTTAGGAAATCAGGACAGCAGGGCGTTCCCCAAACCGATATAAACGGGCAGATTGTGGTGGGATTTAATCAGCAACGACTAAAGGAGCTTCTTGAAGTTCAATAATATAGTTGGAGTTATAATGCAATTTTCTCTAAGGGCAACCTTGGTTAATTATTGTCCGGAGGATTAATTTAAAAATCAGATTGTTTTTTCATTATGCGGAAAACCTTAAAATTGCTTGTCGACAAAAGAATACTTATACTTTCCTTGCTTGGCGGTTCACTGTATTACATGGTTTCACAATATCATATTTCATTATGGTATGTTTTGCTGGCAGGAGTCATTCTTGGCGTAATATTCGGTAAGGTATTCTGCCGTTGGGTTTGTCCGTTGGGTCTTATAATGGAGTTTATGATGGGCTTGAACCCTGACGGGAAACTCAAGGCAATGTACCAATACCACAAAATAGGCTGTCCGATTGCATGGATATCAGGCTGGCTGAATAAATATTCTTTTTTCCGGATTAAAATAAACAATGAAAGTTGCAAAAATTGTGGAATCTGCGACAAGGAATGTTATATCGTTTCAATGGAACCCGTAAAATACAGTTTGTACAAACCATTAAAGGAAAGACCCGGCGACAGCTATACCTGTTCCAAATGTTTGAAATGTGTAACTACCTGTCCGAATGGAAGTTTACAATACAAAATATAATAAACTCAATAAATAAATACAAAATGAAAGAAACCTGTGAAACCGATAATAAACCAAAGACATTCAATGAATTGATTCGCTCGTGGTACTTTTGGAAACCGGTATCCGCTGTGATTATCGGCGGTACTGTTGGATTTCTGTATTACTATTTTGTAGGCTGCGCTTCCGGCTCATGCGGAATTACAAGTAATCCTTTTTCGAGTATTCTGATGGGAAGCGCAATGGGATTTTTTATTGTTAACAGCCCATGCAAAACATGCTGATAAATTCGATATCTTTGTAAAAATGGAAATAAAAGAAATAGATAAACGATATAGTGAACTTGCGGAAACGGAATGCTGTCTTTCATGCGGTGGTGCTATAAACTATGCCGGGCCGCTTAGAGGTGAAGTATGCGTTGACCTGGGCAGTGGCCGCGGCACGGATGTTTTACGGATGGCCGAATCAGTTGGCGAAACCGGATTTGTTTATGGCATCGATATTTCGGAAGGAATGTTGGAAAAAGCCCGGCAGAATGCAGATAAATTTGGTGTAAAGAATGTCCGTTTTGTGCGTAGCGAACTCGAAAAACTCGAACTTCCCGACAAAACAGCCGACCTGGTTATATCCAACTGTACACTTAACCATGCTGCCGACAAACAGGCTGTATGGAACGAAATTCACAGGATCCTGAAAAAAGGCGGGCGTTTCGTGATTAGCGATATTTACGCCACATCACCCATTGACGACGAATACCGCAACGATCCTGTTGCTGTGGCTGAATGCTGGGCAGGCTCTGTTACGCGTGCCGAATACATGCAGCAGCTCGAAAATGCCGGATTTGCAACCGTCGAAATACTCGAAGAATCTGCTCCCTATGCCAAAGGAAATGCTGAAGTATGTAGTTTTACCATTGCAGGTAAGAGAGCATCTGGATGTAAATGCGGGCATTAAGATTGAGAGATGGTTTTTCGGTAATATGAAAGGGCGGCAGGAGATGGGGAGACTAAGAGACTAAGGGACTAAGAGACTAAGGGACTAAGAGACTAAGTGACTAAGAGACTAAGTGACTAAGAGATAAAGGTGCTAAGAGACAAAGGGACTAAGGGACATTTAGAAAAAAGTAATATTGTTAAGTCCTGATCAAAATAAGTCAAAACATTTAATAAAATTCAAAAAATAATAGTATGAAAAGTCTTATAAAAAAGAAGTCTGAAAAAACAAGTACCAAAAAAGTAGCCCAATGCTGTGCTAAAACATCGAAAACAGTTGTTGGTTGCCATGACTAACAGGTTGTTATGCAATCATCTGCGGAGAAATGCTCTTTGCATTTTATTCTAAAATTTAAAGTACCAGGTGTTGATGAAGTATTCAAAACACAATATATTTTCAAGGATAAGCGGGTCGGATAATTATTTTATAGTTAACCTGCTGAACGGAAGTGCGGATATTCTTGATCCGTCCGAAGGCAGCATGTTGACCGGTTATCTCGACGGGAAAACGATTGTTCCTGAATTTGTGTCTCAGTTAACTGAACAGGGCTATTTTGTGGATGCGAAAGAAGAAGAGAGCCTTTACCGAAGTAAATACCTCGATTTTATCGACAGCCGTGATGACGATGAGATACAATTGTTCTTTGTGCCGAATTACAGCTGCAATTTTGCCTGTACCTACTGTTACCAGGACGAATACTCCGCCATCAAGCAGGAGCTTTCTCATGAAATAATTGATGCATTTTTCAATTATGTCAGTACTGAATTCGCAGGGCGCAGGAAATACATCACTGTTTTTGGCGGTGAACCCTTGTTAAATTCGCCGAAGCAAAAGGACATGATCACCTATCTTCTTCAGAAAGCTGATTCAAGCGGTCTGGATGTGTGTTTTGTTACAAATGGCTATTCGCTCGAAGAGTATATCAGCATTCTGAAAACCGCCCGCATCCGCGAAATCCAGGTTACACTCGATGGTATAGGAAGCATTCACGATTCGCGCCGTTTCCTCAAGGGAGGCGGAGCCACTTTCGAAAAAATAGTGAAAGGCATTGATGCCTGCCTGCAGAATGACCTGCCGGTGAATCTTCGTGTAGTTGCCGACAAGGAAAATATCAATGGCCTGCCTGACCTGGCAAAGTTTGCCATCGGTAAAGGCTGGACAAAAAACGAGCTTTTCAAAACACAACTGGGCCGCAATTATGAGCTGCATCATTGCCAGGCTACTTCCGAAAAGCTTTTCAGCCGCATATCGCTTTACGAAACCATCTATGAGCTTGTAAAACAACATCCATACATTACTGAATTCTACAAGCCGGCTTATTCCGTAGCGAAATTTCTTGCCGAAAACGGCGATCTGCCTGATCCTTTATTCGATGCCTGCCCGGCTTGTAAAACCGAATGGGCATTCGATTATACCGGGCAAATTTTTTCGTGCACGGCCACTGTAGGGAAAAAAGGCGAATCACTTGGTACATTCTATCCCGAGACCACCCGTAAACAGGAAATGATAGATGCATGGGAAAACCGCGATGTAATTTCCATACCCGAATGCAGTGCCTGCAGCATGCAACTGGCATGCGGCGGAGGTTGCGGCTCTGTAGCTAAAAACAGAACCGGAAGTGTGTGCTCAACCGATTGCCGCCCTGTGAAGGAATTGCTCGAACTGGGATTCTCGGCTTATTTTCATGAATCGGGAAATTGATCGGAAATGATTCCCTGAAAAATAAATTTTTGAGAATCCATCAGGACAATACGATGATATCGATTCAAAAACAAATGAACCCGCTTAGTTAATAGGCGGTAAGAAAGTAAAAATTAAGAAATGAATTGCACTAAGTGTACTACAAAAAGCTGCCGGTCAACGGAATCCTGCAACGCTCAGAATTTTGACGCGGAAGCACTGATGTCTGCTTACCATTTGCCCGAAAACCAGAAAATTATTCAGGCTGCCGCGCTTTTAGTCGACAAAGGCCGGGCCGGAACTTTATCCCGCTTGCAGGAAGTTATCGAATTTTCGAAAAGCATGAACTTTCATCGGATTGGAATAGCGTATTGTTACGGGATGGAAAATGAAGCAGCCCTCATCGCTACAATTTTTCGCGAGTCAGGCTTTAAAACCTTTTCTGTTTCCTGCACCACCGGTGGATTTAAACAATCGGATGTGAATCCGGAAAGCAATATCGACAAAGTAGCATGCAATCCATTGGCCCAGGCTGAACAGCTTAACAACGAATCAATTGATTTCACTATTACGGTGGGACTTTGCCTTGGCCATGATATTTTATTCATGAAACACATAACATCATATACCACCACATTGATTGTAAAAGACAGGATTCATAATCACAATCCGATTGACGCAATAAAAAATTAATTTAAAAATGAAAGAAATATCCTCATCCGAATTTGAAACCGAGGTTCTTGCCGGTGGCAAGGTTGTACTCGATTTTTATTCAACCGAATGCCCGCCGTGCGAAGCCTTAGCTCCCAAATTCGAAGGTCTGGCTAAACTTTACGGCAACGATATCAAGTTTGTAAAAATGTTCCGTCAGCAAAATAAAGAAGTAGCCGAAAAATACAGGGTAAAATCTTCGCCCACCCTACT
Source organism: Bacteroidales bacterium (assembly GCA_038213495.1). Classification (GTDB taxonomy): domain Bacteria; phylum Bacteroidota; class Bacteroidia; order Bacteroidales; family UBA4417; genus UBA4417. The sequence continues at coordinate 1,746 of JBBQSY010000124.1, read as the reverse complement.
GTTTTTCGATGGCGGTGTTCAGGTCGGCAAGGTGCTTACGGGCGGAATAAAGCGCAGCGATATCATCCATCAGCTCGACGCAATGCTGCCGACTGACAGGGTAAAGGAAATCAACTCTAAGATCAAGTCTTCCATATCAGAATTCGATGTGCTTATATTGGGAGCCGGTCCGGGCGGACTTACAGCCGGATTGTACCTCTGCCAGTCGAAAGTGAATACGGTACTTATTGATATTGCGCTTCCGGGCGGACATGTCTCCACAACACACGAAGTTTCCAATTATCCAGGTTTCATTGACCCGCAGCCCGGTTACCTGCTTTCGCACAACATGTCGGAGCAAACCAAATTATGCGGTACTGCTTATAAGGTAGCAGTGGATGTTACAGCCATTGACCTGATAAAAAAAGAAGTTGTTATTGATGAATATGAAACCATCAGGGCAAAAAAAATAATCATTGCCACCGGCACTTCCCCTAACCTGATGGGAGTTCCGGGCGAAAGAGAACTGAAAGGGAAGGGTATTTCCTACTGTGCTACCTGCGATGCGAAGTATTACGGCGATAAAGAAGTGGTGGTGATAGGCGGAGGAAATTCAGCCGTTGAGGAAGCCGATTTTATCAGCAAATTTGCAAGCAAAATCACTATCGTTCACCAGTTTGATGCTTTTACCGCCAATAAACAGGCACAGGAAAAGTTGTTTTCGAATCCGAAAATCAGCACACTTTTTGAACATGAACCAAGAGCATTCTATCGCGAAGGTGAGCGGCTGGTAACTGAAGTTGAAGATTTAAAAACCAAAACCAAAGTTAAATTAGTGAGCGACGGAGTGTTTATTTTCATCGGAATGAAGCCTAATATTGAACTGTTCAGGGGTAAACTTGAACTTGACAAGTGGGGTTACATTAAAACCGATGAAGATATGCTTACCAACATTCCTGACGTATATGCAATAGGTGATGTTATCAGCAAAAAATACAGGCAAATAACTACTGCCGTAGCTGATGGAACCATTGCGGCTATTGCTATTGCAAAAGAATTGAGTTAACCAGAAAAAGAATCGGATATGAACAAAAACCAATTAATCGTTGAACAGGTTAGCCCATTTGATGTGGCAACCACAGTTGAAAAGCTTATTGAAGCTGCAACTCAAAAAGAATGGCAGAATCCGGCTACACACGACCTGCAGCATTCGTTGGCCAAATCAGGCAAGGATGTAATGCCTGTGCAGGTAATCGAGATATGTAAACCTGAGTATTCAGGCTACATGCTCGAAAAAAATCACGAAAGAATCAGTTCAATCCTGATGCCGTGCCGCATTTCGGTATACCAGAAAGAAGACGGGAAAACCTATGTTACATTGTTGAACATGGCTGCCATAGCAAACGGCCTACCCAAGGATACGGCAAATGCCATTAATGAAGCCTCCGACGAATCATTCGAAATCGTTCAATCAGTCATCGGACCGTTTTAATTTAAACTGATCAGGCCATTCTGCCTCTGAAAATTTCAATGAAAATTGAAACGGTTCACTTTTATTTTTTATAGTGAAATTAGCGGCAGATGATGTAAAATACGCAAACATAGGGATATGAGTGTAGCTGTGGCTATGCCTTTTTTTATATCGACAGGGGAAATATTTTCAGGTAATTTGTGCAGGATCTTACTGAATTAAAAGCCATCCGGAATAATGCTTTAACAAACAAATAGTATAAAATGAAAAAAGTTTTAATTCTGGGTGGTGGGTTT
>JBBQSY010000123.1:0-9986 GCA_038213495.1 Bacteroidales bacterium | reverse complement strand
AAATAAATACAACAAATGTTATCTGTAGTCTGCGACTACGGATACCGAGGATTTGAAAGAAGAAATTAATTTAATTTCGTGTCCTGAGTTGCAAACTCAGGACAGCCATCATCATGCATTTGAAGACTACGAACAGCGGGGTATTTATTGATAGTTCGTATATTTGAATGATGTAAGAAGCACCCAATCTGCGAGGTAACTGTCCGTCCAACGACTTTGGTAAAATTGCCAAATAAACCGGAATCTGCTGCTTTCGCTTTCTCTCTTTCTTCCCGCGCTTTTGTTCTAGTGCGGATCGCATCTTCTTTTGCACGTGCAACATCTTCTTTTGCCTGGGCTATGCGTTGTTTTTCCTGTTCTTCCTGTGCAAGCTGGGTTCTGATACGTGCCTGGAGAATTTCGAAAGCGGATTCGCGGTCAATTTCTTTTTCGTATATCCCGGCAACAAGTGAACGTCGCATTATTAAAGACCGCTCTTCGGGAGTTATAGGACCAATCTGGGCCTGAGGCGGTAATATCAAAGCTTTTTCGACCATGCCTGGAATACCTTTTTCGTTGAGGAATGACACCAACGCTTCGCCGACGCCCAGTTCGGTGATTACCTGCTCTACATCCAATTCGGGGTTTGGTCTGAAAGTTTCGGCGGCAGTTTTAACAGCTTTCTGATCCCTGGGAGTAAATGCCCGCAAGGCATGCTGTATTTTATTTCCAAGCTGGCCGAGAACTGTTTCAGGAATATCAATCGGGTTTTGAGTTATGAAGTAAATGCCAACTCCTTTTGAGCGTATAAGCCTGACAACCTGTTCAATTTTTTCGACCACCACGCGCGGAGCATCATTAAAAAGAAGGTGAGCTTCGTCGAAAAAGAAAACCAGCTTTGGCTTTTCCACATCGCCAACTTCGGGAAGACGCTCAAAAAGTTCGGACAGCAGATAGAGTAACAAGGTTGAATATGTACGCGGCATCATCATTAGCTTGTCGGCTGCCAGTATGTTTATCATTCCAAATCCATCCGAGTCCGTTTGAATGAAATCCAGGATATCAATGGCCGGTTCAGCGAAAAATTTATCAGCATTTTGTTCTTCCAGTGCAATCAGTTCCCGCTGAATAGCCCCGATACTGGCAGCTGAGACATTTCCGTACGAGGTGATAAACTGATCACGGTTTGTGCCAACGTATTCGCACATTTTCTGCAAATCTTTCAGATCAAGCAATAATAAGTTGTTGTCGTCGGCAATTCTGAAAACCAGGGTAAGCACACTTTCCTGTATATCGTTCAAATTCATCAGACGACCAAGCAGCAAAGGGCCCATTTCCGAAATAGTAGTACGCAGGGGATGTCCCTGTTCTCCGAAAACATCCCAGAAAGTGATAGGAAAAGCACGATGCGCGTATCCTTCAATATTCATTTTGGTTATCCGATCTGCAATACGCGGATTGTCGACACCAGCTTTACCGATTCCCGAAACGTCACCTTTTATATCCGACACAAAAACCGGCACCCCTATTGAACTGAATGCTTCAGCCATCACTTGCAGCGTAACGGTTTTCCCTGTTCCTGTCGCACCTGCAATTAATCCATGACGATTAGCCATCCGAGGGTTCAGAAATAATTCTATTCCCGATTTTGCTATGAGTATTTTACCTTCAGGAGTTATCATTAATTGATTGTTTTTTAGAGTTATACTTGAGCCACTACAAATATAAAGAATCTTTTAAATCAGTGAGACTATAGTTTTGTGAAACAAAACTATTTAGTCGAACTGATCCCGAGCGATCCCGATGGTTATCGGGACGAGGGATCACTTGGGTTATATTCCCCTCTCCTTGGAGCAAATTTGAATTCAATTCTGCCGGGATACATCGTCAGCTTGTTGCGATGAACTTTTTTTTAGTCTTGTAAATAAAAAATCATGCCAGCCTCGTAAGGCGGGCATGATTTCCGGATGATTATCTGCATTAATATTCCAGAAGTTCTTTAGCTGCAACGTAAATTCTATCCTGGTCGGGCAAAATGGCTTTTTCGAGTATTCGGTTGAATCCAACCGGTGTAAATGTTGAGCCAACCCGGCGTACCGGGGCATCAAGGAATTGGAATCCTTCATTTGATATCATGGATGCGATCTCGCCGCCAAACCCGCCAAATACTTTGTCTTCGTGTACAACCAGGACGCGGCCGGTCTTTTTTACACTCTCCATGATTGCTTCCTTATCAAGAGGTACCAGCGAGCGAAGATCAATAACTTCGATGCTTTTGCCTGCTTCTTCGGCAAGGCGGTTTGCGACTGCAATGCACATGTGCGTTGTGTTGCCATAGGTGATGACGGTCATATCCGAACCCTCGCGCCTGGTGCGGGCTTTGCCGAACGGAACCTCGAAATCGTCGGGTACCAGGGTTTCGGCAACAGGGTCATTATACAAAGCTTTAGGCTCAAGAAAAAGAGTAGGCCCCCTCGAACGCATGGAAGTACGAAGCAAACCGGCTGCATCATCAGCAAAGGAAGGACACACGATCCTCACACCCGGGATTGCAGCGAGCGACCCTTCAATGTTTTGTGAATGGTATAGGCCGCCTCCAATGTAACCGCCTGAGGCCAGCCGGATTGTAATATTGGGTGAAAATGCCCCGTTACTGCGCCAGTAGTCGTGTGATAATTCGATATATTGTTCCATGGCAGGCCAGAAATAATCCGCAAACTCGGCTCCTTCGACAACGATCCTGATTTTGTCGTCGTAACGGCTCATCCCGTTTGCAGTACCTAAAATAAAGTCTTCAGCGATTGGGCCGTTAAAAACGCGTTCGGATCCGAATTCCTGCTGCATGCCTTTGGTAACATTAAATATGCCGCCTTTCTCTTTATTTGCCACATCCTGTCCCCAGAGAAACGTATCAGGGTTCAGACGGAACTCTGCTTTAAGTGTCTCATTCAAAGCCTGGATTAATTTCAGTTTTGTTCCTTCCTGTTGATCATGAAGGCCTTCCGGATATTTCTCAGAAACGTAGGGTTCCGGAATTACAAAGTCAAAGATGGAAGCAGGGTCAGGGTCAGGAGCAATCAGTGCTTTACGGTGAGCAGCCATCATTTCCTTTTGTGCCTGCTCATCGATTACAGCCAGTTCCTCTTCGGTGAATTTTTTTGAATGCAACAGTATGATTCTGAACCTGTCGAGTGGATCGCTGGCTTTTGCGCAATGCCGCTCATTTTCATCGCGGTATAATTCGTGCCGGTCGGAATTTGAATGCGAGTGAATCCGCACACAACTGGCATGCACAATAACAGGCTCCTGCTTTTCGATGGCATGACGTTTGGCCATCTCCATTGCGTTCATCGATGAAAAAATGCTTTTGCCGTCGCAATGGATTATTCTCAGGTTTTTAAATCCCCTGAAATTGTCGGCTGCAAATGCATTGGCTGTTTGATCGCGCTGCGGGACCGATATCCCGTAACGGTTATCCTGAAATACAAAAATTACGGGTAATTTCTCGTTGCTAGCCCCATTAATAGCCTCATAAACATACCCTTCGGAGGTTGATGATTCGCCCTGCGAACTTATTGCGACACCTTTCCCGCCATATCTTTTAATGGCGCGGGCAACGCCAACTGCATGCAAGGTATGGTTACCAGTGGCTGATGATACATTATGGATGTTCCACTCCGGTTTGGCAAAATGGTTCGACATATGCCTGCCACCACCTGCAACATCCGTTGCTTTGGAAATTCCGTTCAGTATAATTTCTTCGGCCGTAAGACCGGCAGAAATACTTGTAAGCATATCGCGGTAATACGGGAATAAATGATCCGTTTCCCGGTTAAATATTTGCCCTATGGCAAGCTGAATTCCATCGTGACCTGCATAAGGTGCATGGTACGACCATCCTAAAGCCTGTTTAAGGTAATTTGGTGCCCGCTCATCGAGTTTGCGCCCCAGCACCAGAAGATAGTACCATTTTTGCAGCGTTTCCTTATCAACGGTATCCAGTTTGTATTCAATACGTTTTTCCATTCGTTTTCCTAAATATTTCCTAAAGTTAAACTTAAATAACGACTTAAATTCTATTTTGTTCGCAAATTACAATTTTCAATCCAATATTATCCTGAACTAACAAGCAATCAACTTCTTATGATCGTATACATTCCATCATCGCGCAACCTGATAATTGTTGATGGTTTCGACCGGCTATAATAATCCTGTTTGTACTCCACAGTATAATTTGCAGCGTTTCTGATTTCATCAGCTATCTGGCTGAACAAGGCAGGCGGATCAGCGCCTGACAGATTTGCCGAAGTGGAAACAATGGGTTTGCCAAATCTGCGGATGAGTTCAGTGCAGAAATCATCTTTAACAATTCGTATTGCAATAGTCCCGTCGGGAGCAATTACATTAGGGGCGAGCTTACGTGCGTTGGAATAAATAATGGTGACCGGGTTCGATATACTGGCCAGTAAATCACCGGTGATATCAGGTACTTTCTCAATGTAGTCCGACAGATGGTCAATATGGTCGAGGAGGATTATCAGGCTTTTTGCTTCAGATCTGCCTTTAATCTGGTAAATCTTCCGGACTGCCTCTGTATTGGTTGCATCACATCCAAGTCCCCATATTGTATCAGTGGGATAGAGAAGTGTGCCTCCTTCCGAGAGTACTTTTAATGAATTTTTTATGTCATTCTCGATATTCATATGCTACTATTAACAATTAAAATGAGTTTTGGATCAGTCAAACGATATTTTTTTTACAAATTCAAGTAGACATTCATCAGGTTGGAAGCGACATTTTGTCCGTCAAATTTTTTGCTCTGCCTGAATCCCTTATCAATCATTAACATCCTGGTTGCCTCCTCATTTATAACTTTAGTCAGGTTGTTCCCCAATTGTTCTGTATCGTATGGGTCGCAATAAAGTGCTGCGTCGCCGCCGGTTTCGTTAAAACAACTTCCGGTGCTTGTAATTACGGGCACTCCGGAATACATGGCTTCGAGTATCGGGATCCCGAATCCCTCGAAAACAGAAGGGTAAACAAAGACTAAGGCTGACTGGTACAAAGCAGGTAAATCCGCGCTTTCGATATTGTGCCGGAAAAGTATACGGTCCCCGGCCTGGTTCTTTTCCAGATAATCATTGATTTCGGACATGTAAACCGTTGGTTTTCCTGCAATTAACAGTGGTACATCAATTTTTTCTTTCAGGTATGCTTTAATCAGGGTCAGTGCATTTTTACGTTTTTCAATAGTTCCCAGATACAGAATATACTTTTCTGGAAGATCATATTTTTTTCTGACGGTTTCTTTTACTTCTTCTGCCAGAAGTATCCTGAAGGCTGGATTGCAGGTCTGGTAAACAACTTCGATTTTTTGAGGATCAGTGCCAAAAAATGTAATAATATCGGCTTTGGTGGATTCGCTGGTTGCAATTATCTTATCCGCCATCTTGCATGCATGCCTGAACTTGAGGGAATATATCTGCCTGTCGAAACGGGAATAATATTCAGGATATCTCAAAAATATAAGATCATGAATCGTGACCACTGATTTTACACCGGATTTTTTTATACTCCAGGGTAGCTCATTACTAAGTCCATGGTAGATATCCAGCTTTTCTTTTTTAATCTGACCCTTAATTCCCCATGTTCGCCACAACGATGGAAAAGAATTGTAAAAACCCTGGCCGGGTTCAACAACATGCTGAATGGCATATGGTTGAAATATTGCCGACTTGTTTTTTGCAGAAAAGAGTAAATATTTATTTTCAGGGTAGTACTGCGATAAAAGATCAATCGTACTCCTGCTGTAATTGCCGAGCCCGCTGCGGTTCTGGAAAGCGCGTTTCGCGTCGAAACCTATATTCATAAATGATTGCAGTAAAACTTCTGTTGCTTGTTTTTAGAAAGAAATGTCGTATTCGCGCAAAGCATCATTCAACGAAGTTTTCAGGTCGGTCGAAGGTTTGCGCTGCCCTATAATGAGTGCACAACTCACCTGGTATTCGCCTGCAGGATATTTTTTGGTATACGAACCCGGAATCACCACCGAGCGGGGAGGAACATACCCTTTATACTCTTTTGGCTCGCTTCCGGTTACATCAATAATGCGTGTGCTTTGAGTAATAACAACATTTGCACCCAGCACTGCTTCCGAAGCTATCCGGGCGCCTTCCACCACAATACATCGCGAACCGATAAAGCAGTTGTCTTCGATGATAACCGGCGCAGCCTGAACAGGTTCCAGAACTCCGCCAATACCAACTCCTCCGCTAAGGTGCACGTTCGCACCTATCTGAGCGCAACTGCCCACGGTTGCCCAGGTATCTACCATAGTGCCGGAACCAATCCACGCTCCAATATTAACGAAGGAGGGCATCATGATTACGCCGGGTGACAGATAGGCGCCATAGCGGGCAACAGCGTGAGGTACAACCCTAACGCCCAGTTCTTTATAGTTGTGTTTTAAAGGAATTTTATCGTGAAACTCGAGCGGGCCTGCTTCCATCACTTCCATCTGCCGCAGCGGGAAGTACATAATAACTGCCTTTTTAATCCATTCATTTACTTTCCACTCATTTCCTGCTGGTTCGGCAACACGTAGCTTTCCCTTATCCAGGAGTTCAATTATCTGGAATACTGCGTCTTTTGTGTGATCCAGGTTCAGCAATGAACGGTCGTCCCAGGCTTTTTCTATGATTGTTTTTAAGTGATCCATGCATGTCGTTTTTCATTTCAAAATTAGCTATTTTATCTCTACCCTTCCTGATTTGTCCGTTAATTCTGGCAAAAGGTGCAGAAAAGCTTCATTGTGAGTCTGTTTTGAAGCCTAAAATTATTAATTTTGCAGCAAAAATAAGGACTTGGGTAGGATAGTTGCTATTGATTATGGTCAGAAACGTGTGGGCCTTGCCGTTACAGATGAACTGAGGATGATTGCCGGTGCTCTTGCCTCGGTCCATTCAAAAGATGTTATTGCTTTTTTAAAGGACTATTTGGCTCATGAAAACGTGGACTGTTTCGTGGTCGGATATCCGCTTACTTTGCAAAACCAGCTTTCGGAGTCGGCCCGATTTACGGAACCTTTTGTAAAACATTTGCAAAAAACTTTTCCAGGTATTCCGGTTGAACGTATGGATGAACGGTTTACTTCAAAAATGGCCACGGCTGCCATACTTGAATCGGGAGCAAAAAAGAAAGACCGGCAGAATAAAGCCCTTGTGGATAAAGTGAGTGCAGTTATCATACTGCAATCCTATCTCGAGATGAAAGCGATGATGCGTTGAACCATTATTCAGAATAAATGTTTCAATACAGAAGTGGTTAAGGCAGACCAATTCAAAATAAATAATGTTTAACCGAAATTTTCAGATAATTTCAATCCAGTCCGAAAAAGCTTATGACAAATACAATAAATACTGTAAAAACTATGATTCTTCCTGTAGTGGCCATCGGGCATCCTAACTTACGCAAAGTGTCGGTTGAAATTACACCTGAGTATCCCGGTCTGCAGCAGCTTATTGCCGATATGTGGGAAACAATGTACTTTTCGGTGGGAGTGGGGCTTGCAGCTCCACAGATTAATAAACAGATCCGTCTTTTTGTGATTGATGCTTCGCCCCATGAAGATGAAGAACCTGAAACCAAAGACTTTAAGAAAGTTTTTCTGAATCCTCAGATTATGGAGGAGAAAGGCGAAGAGTGGGCTTTTAGCGAAGGTTGCCTGAGCATACCTGACATACACGAGGATGTGATGCGTAAATCGGATGTGAGGTTAACGTATTACGATGAGGATTTTAATTTTCATGATGAATGGTTTACAGGAATGTTAGCCAGAATTATCCAGCATGAGTATGATCACCTCGAAGGAATATTATTTGTTGATAAAATTCACCCTTTGCGAAAAATCATGATAAAACGTAAATTGCAGGAAATATCGAAAGGCATTACCGAAGCAAAGTACAAAATGATCTTCCCTACGAAGAAACGTTGATCCTGAAATTTCCCCTTATCAAAACCTGTAACCCACGATGAAAAACCTGTTTATACTATTGATCGTTTCTGTTTCACTGGCTTTTATCTCGTGTTCTTCCCAGCGGAATAAAATGGCAGAGCAGATCGCACGGATGGAATCGGAGTTAAAAACAGTGCATAAAGTGGATACCGGTTCAGTAAGTGAATTAATAAGTGCTTACCAGAATTTTGCCTCCAGGTATGCCCAGGACAGCCTTTCGCCGGAATTCCTTTACAGGGCCGCCGGACTGGCTAATGGTTTCAGGCGGGGAACGCAGTCAATTGATCTGTACGAATCAATAATAAATAAGTATCCTGACTATAAGCGTATCCCGGAATGCTATTTCATGGAAGCTTTTGTGTATGAGAACGAACATGGGAATATAGGCAAAGCGTATGAAATTTATACTGAATTTCTCGATAAATATCCGGATCACGACCTGGCCGACGATGCCCGCGCTGCATTAAAGTACCTTGGCAAAACACCTGATGAAATGGTGCGTGAATTTGAAAAAAACAACCCGGACTCATTAAAAGTCGTCTCCAAATAAAAACAGGTATTCAACCATTTGCCAGGCAAAATTTTTGTCACGGTTATTTGCTTGCCTGAAAGTCCGGGATTAAAATCAGCCTTGGCTTTACTATTATTCTATTATTCTATAGCCGAAAAGTCTTCCATCAGCATGGTTTTTAAACCCGAGGCTTTTACATCAAGCGAAAGCTCTCCATTGCGGCAGTATGAAATCCGGCCGGTTTGCTCGGAAACAATAACAGCAACAGAGTCGGTTTTTTCTGTTATCCCTATGGCTGCGCGATGGCGTAACCCGAATTCAGCCGGGAGATCCTTATTGGATGAAACCGGCAGTATGCATCTTGCTGTTTTGAGCTTGTTTTCACTTATAATTACTGCTCCGTCGTGCATCGGATTATTTTTATAAAAGATGCTTTCGATAAGCTGATCCGAAATTATGGCATCAACAGCCATCCCAGTTTCTTTAAACTCCGAGAGATCGTTTTTACGGGCAATCACAATAAGGGCTCCTGTTTGCGAATGCGACATCCTGTGACAAGCCTGAACAACAGGATCAATATCAGCAAGATTACTGTTTTCGAGATGGAGTTTTGTGAAAAAGGATCGGAACCTGTTCTGCTTGATGAAGCCAGGAGAGCCGATAGCAAGAAGGAATTTACGGATTTCAGGTTGAAATACCACGATGAAAGCGATAAAACCCACCGAAGTAAAGGCACCAAGCAAATCGCTCAGCAAATCCATCTGAAGGGACTTAACGATTCGCCATATAACGAATATTGCCAGTATACCCAGGAAAATATTTACTGCCGCAGTGCCTTTAAGCAATTGGTACAGCGAAAACAATAACAATGCTACCAAAAAGATATCGATAACATCGAGAATCCTTACATTCAGAAAAAGTGGAATTAGTGTTGCGATCATAATCGTATGATTGAGAAAATGCAAATATACTCAGAGACATGCCAGGTTTTCAAGGAAATTTAAAATACCAGAGATTTTAGGCTGTTTTCTGGTTTCCGAAGTATTAAAAACTCATTCTTTACAGTACGTATGTTCCGCTAATATTGAATGGTTTTGTTTAAGGATATAGTAGGATTCTTTTCAACTCTTTTCATTTGTGCTAGATACATCCACGCAGTACCAGGTTGTGTGACTAATAATTTTATGTGGTTTGTACATGCTAATGTGCCTGACTGCGGAGAAATGGTATTCTGCATATTTTCGATTTTTTAGCACATGGTAAGCAAATGATTTGCTGTTTATTTTATTTAATTTTCCTGATACAACCAATTTTTAAACTTTTGTTTGAAAGGGACTTTTTCTTCTTTCGATCTCTTATTTACACCAAAGTACTTTTTGTACGAAACAGTAGGAGTCTTTGTGTAATACAGATGCTCATTCACTATTTCATTGGTTGTGCAGCTTCAAAATCACTTTCATTTAGTATATAAGTGTAAGTATA
>JBBQSY010000122.1:0-10070 GCA_038213495.1 Bacteroidales bacterium | reverse complement strand
ACGCATTAAAAAAAGACCCAAGTCTCAAATCCCAAATCTCAAGAACCAAGGCCTACTCTTAAACCCCGCTTGGAATTGGAGATTGGAATTTGGAATTTGAGATTTAATGAATGTGGAAATTTATCCCGTTTTAAGTATAGTCCAATTTATTGCTTTTCAACGCATTCCACTTTAGGGATCAGGGGTTAAAAAAGTTGAAAATCAATAAATTGTGACTTTCCGGAGTGGACCAACTTTTTTAACTTTTAAACCACTAAGACACTAAGTCTACTAAGAATCCCTGCAACCGAATGACCACTGTATGACTACTGTATGACAATCGTATGACAATCATATGACCACTGTATGACAATCGTATGACCATTGTGTGACTACTGTATGACAATCGTATGACCATTGTATGACCATTGTATGACCACTCACCTTACCCGTATTCTAAACCCTCCCGTGCAACTTCCCCTGCCATGTATCCCTGTTTTCCATTTCTTTTTCAATCATTATCAGCACCTGCTCGCTGCGGAGGTTCCCCCAGGTAGGGCCGGCCTGGAAGCGGGGAGGAGCTTCACCCGTAAAACGCTCGATAACAAATGCCGGGTTAAGCCGTTCGGTGAATCGGACAATAAAATCAATATAATTTTCGAGAGTAAAAAGGTTGAACAGCGATGGATCGCGCTGATATTCTTCAGCCAGACGCGTTCCTTTTATTATCTGAAGCTGATGAAATTTAATAGTATCAAGCGGAAGTTCCGAAACAATCCGGGCTTCGTCAAGCATCTCTTCCTGCGATTCGCCTTGCAGTCCGAATATAAGATGTGCCCCGGTGTGGATTCCATAGGAGGCCGTTTTGCGGATGGCTGCTTCAGAATCTTCGAAGGTGTGTCCGCGGTTGATTCGTTCCAGGGTGCGGTTATAGCATGATTCGATGCCGTATTCAATTATTACGTAGTATTTTTCGGCAAGGCGGGCAAAGTATTCAAGCTTTTCATCATCAATGCAATCGGGCCGTGTACCAATTACCAACCCGGTTATGCCCGGAAACGCGAGGGCTTCATCGTAAAGAGACTTCAGATACTCAATTGATCCATACGTATTGGAATATGCCTGGAAATAAGCTAAATAATTTTTCGACCTCCGGTACCGCACCTGGTGAAATTCAACGCCCTCGGCTATTTGCTGCGTGATGCTTTTGTGCGGCTGGCAGTAGGATGGGCTGAAAGCATCGTTGTTGCAGTATGTGCAACCTCCCACGCTTTTTGATCCGTCGCGGTTCGGACAGGTAAATCCGGCATCGATGGTTACTTTTTGCACACGGTTGCCAAACTCGCGCCTGAAATATTCGGAGTAGGAGTTATACCGGCGGTTGTGTCCCCAGGGATACATTTTATCTGTCATGCTGCAAAAGTAACCAAAAAGGACTGCACGACCACTCGTTCGCCACCCTCTCCCGGATGTTAGAAAAGAATTTAATTATGCTTGTAAACACAATGTTCTCGTCCGCATCCCTCTCCTTGAGGAGAGGGCAGGGTGAGGTGAAATAAATCGCCCGGATTACAAACCCAAGTGAAAATGCAAGCCGGCTATTTCTGATTAAGATTCTCTTACTTCGCTCTTCCCTCTTCTGACTTCCATCCAAAAATCGGCTTTTGATAAGTAAACTTGGCAGAAAAACAAAAAGGCCACATCCAATGATGCAGCCTTTTGAATAAAACCATGTTCAGTTACTAATTCGTAACCCTTTCGAGCCGTTTGATAATGCTGAAAATAAAGGCGGCAGAAAGCAGACAGCACACGATAAAAATCAGCCAGAGTTGCGACAGATCGAGTTTGCCCCAGAAGAAACTTCCGACAACCAGTAATTTGTTGCCGACAGCAGTAGCCAAAAGCCAGCCGCCCTGCATAAGCCCCTGGAAGCGTGGAGGAGCAACTTTCGAGACAAAGGAAAGTCCCATCGGGCTGAGGAAAAGCTCGGCGATAGTCAGAATGAGATACGAACTCATCAGCCAGTAAGGCATTACCCTCGATGAATCCGGAACCGGGTTGAACTTGGTAACCCCGCTTTCGTCAACAAACTGCAATTCGTGAGGCGACACTAAGTTAAGTGATGCAACCAGTACAATGGCAAATCCTATGGCAGCGATTATCATACCGATACCGATTTTTTTAGGTGTCGAAGGTTCGAGTCCGCGCTTGTTGAGCCATAAAAAGAATGCCATTACGGGGAATGTCAGCGATACTATAAACAAGGGATTAAATGACTGGAAAACCTCCGGTGAAATTGCATTTTCAACTCCGGCTTTGCTGTATAAATAAACGGAAAGTCCTCCGCCAACAAGCAATAAGGCTCCGCCGATCAACCTGGTTTTCACACTGTTATTCTTTCCCACAACCAGAACAATACCGGCAATAAATCCAATTACGGATAAAATATTTTCAAGTGTAAAGAACATGAATGTAAAGGGGCCGACACTTTTCATGGTATAATCGCGGGCAAAGAATGTGAGTGTTAATCCATTCTGATGGAACGACATCCAGAAAAAGATAACCACGAGGAACACCATAAGTAAAGCCATGATTCTCGGCCGTTCTTCTTTTGTTGATATCTGGACGATCCAGGCTACAAAACCTGCAAAAAGTCCGAATGCAAAAGCGATATCTCTGTTCGTGGTGGTGAAATAAATAGCGGCACCAACTGCCAGGGCAATCAGAAGCGAAAAGACACCGGTTAATGGTTTCTTCTCAATTTTAACATCCGTGCTGACAGGTGCCACTTTCTCTTTATTTGGCAATAATTTGCTGTAAACCAGGTAAACGGCCAGTGAGGTAACCATGGCTATTGCAGCTATTCCAAAAGCATAATTGTAGCCACGTGCAAATACGTCCAGATAACTGTGTGCAAAAACCTGCAAATCCGTTATCGGTCCGTTAAGGCTTACTGCGTTTGCAAGGATCTGTAATTTGTTCGGATCTTCAAGCGTTCCGTTTATAAATTGGTGGCAAACTGCCGGCAAACTCCCATCGTGGAGAAAGCCATTGGCTCCCAGCCACCAGTTACGGATGCCTGTAGCGGCAAAAGGGGCAAAAAAAGCGCCGACATTTATACCCATGTAAAACACCATAAAGGCAGAGTCGCGAAACTTCGAGTATTTCGGATCGTCGTACATCTGTCCAACAACTGCCTGCAGGTTGCCTTTGAATAAGCCGTTACCGAGAGCAATAGTAAATAAACCTGCGATGGTCAATGCCAGCGGCAATCCGGGCAGTGCAAGCGCTGCATATCCTGCAAACATTACAATTTGCCCGACAAGGATCACTGTCTTGTATTTCTTTGTATAATCGGCCAGAAGCCCGCCAACCAGGGCCAGGGCATATATTCCAAAGTAAAACCAGCTGTAGATTTCGCCTGCAGCTTCTTCGTCGAGTCCGTACCTTGCCTGAAGGAAGAGGACCAGAATGGCCATCATTGTGTAAAATCCGAAGCGCTCTCCCATATTGGTAAAAAACGCGACGATCAATCCCCGTGGGTGTTCTTTAAACATAACTTTTGTATTTGGTTTGTATTTGGTTTGGTTGTTTGCTTAGCCACAAAAATAATTTAATTTCTTAATTCCGGAAGAAGGTATTTCCCTTCTTAATTAAAAGTTATCAGCACCTGATCTGTTATTTGTTAAAAGGATACTTTAAGTACAACTTTTACATCTGTTTTTTGATTCCCCGCGATTTCATCCAATCCGCTGCTAACCACATCCCGGTCGGAATACCAGGTTTGAGCGAATCGTAAAATCACTGAGAAATTCCTGGAAAACTTCGAATTCAGAAGAACATAAAAGCGGCTTCCCTGTCCTGAAAAACCAGGGATGGAAAAAGAGTAGGGTACATCCTGTTCAAAGGCATACAGACGCGTATCGTACGAATCGGTATCGAAAAGCAGGTACCTGAAACTCACATTCATATCTCTTTTAAGTGATTTAATCTGGAAACCCTGGTACATAAGGTATCCGACTTCCTTGTTTTTTTGTGGAGCTTCGCGCTGAGTAAATTCGACCCGGCTTTGTAACCGGAGCCATGGCAGGGCTTCGTAATTAAACTGAAGCCTGTAATAGTTTCGTTCGGATTCGCCAATCTGGTTTGCTTTTTCAGTTAACAGCGAGTAATTCATGGGATTCACCATTTTTCGATACCCGAAAATTAAATCCCCGCGCCGCGAAACATTGTACACAAGCTGAGCAGAATATTCCTGACCGGATGAGGGTGCATCAACCCTGTAACGCATCCATTCGAAACGAAATATATCTGCGTAAGCGCTCAGGGTTATTTTATTGAACGGTGTCGATACAATTCCCATGTAAAGCCCTTTTTCGTTGGTGTTGGTGCTGCTTTCGCCAAAAGCTGCATTAAAATTGTTCAGGTAATTTTTCGGGTAATTCCGGTAAACCATGGCAAAAGCAAGCCTTGGATCGGGGCTGAATGAAAGACCCTGTAAGAACGCCAGGCCGGCATCAAATTGTTTTGATGCTTCGCCGTATAAAGTAAGTGATTTGTAATTATAGCTATAATCAATTCCTGCATAGGTATTTGAACTGAGTACCGGCTGAAATATTTTGTACAGCGCATCCTGTGTCTGGAACGGGATAGTATAATCCACATGAAATAAGGTTATCCCCGCCCTGAAACGTTGCCCGTTATAGCTTATGTGTCCTCCTTCGGCAATTTCATGATTTGATCCTTTATCCGCCAGATCATTAGGTGTGCGATGGTAGCCGGTTTGTTGCAGCGACGAAACCATGTCTTCGACCGACTGAAGTGAATCGCCGGCTATAAAATTAGCGTCAACTTTACGGTTTGAATAAAAGGCTGTAAAATCAAACACCCCGAAAGCTATCGTTGTGGCTACCCCTCTCATAAACGCGTATTCGTTCGACGATGAATGTGGACGTAGGGCGGGTGCTCTTTTACGCATTACAACGGACCCCGCTGCCTTGCTTACCGAAAACCCCGACCACATTGTTAATCCCTGTCCGAACTGCACATGGTAATCGCCAATTGCCAGTTGTTTTATTTTGCCGATATTTTTTAAAAAGAGATGTGCTGAATAAAAATCAAAACCTTTTCGCAGGGTGTCGGATTTCGGCAAAAAAGTTTCACCTGCATCTTTATCGGCTACGAAACCAAATTTCAGGTTGTCCTTATACGTATATTGAACCCTCAGGAAGAGGCTGTTCTGGTCACCCAGGTAATAGTTATTGGGCTTGGCCCTGCGCAATGAATCCGAAACCACCGCATATCCCTTTTGGTCGTTCAGAACACGCTGGTAACGAAGCATAACATCCGTCCCGCCGTATTTCAAAGCCTTTTTAAGCGAGAACTTCTCCGGCACATATGGCGATAACGAAATAAACGGAAGGATCTGGGTAACTACTCTTTCGTTAAATCCGTCAATTACCTGTAGCTCGTAAATGGAAGAAAGTTTCCCGTATTGTTTAATATATTGAAGTAAATTGTTAATCTGTAAATAATTGAGAAAGAACAGCCTGCGAAGCTCGTTTTCATCATCGGAGTTGATGTTAACGGGCCGCTCGCGAAGGATATTCAGTTCTTCCACCCAATCACTGTAATCAACTTCAACATCCGTGCGCTCAGCCAGGTTCTCAATCTGCTGTTCAATTTCTTCGGTTCCTGTTGCTCTGGTTGTATCCGGTTCCTGGGCGAAGGCTCCGCATATAAAAATGAGGCTGAAAACAAAAAGGAAGCTGAATCGGCGTATTAGCATTTATTGCTGAGATTGAAACGGTTTTTAGAAAGAATATTGCATCGAAACCTGGGGTGAATAGCCCAATTGCGAATGAACCGATGAAGAAAGATCCAATGTGAAGTGTTTCATTTCAAGTCCAAAACCAAATGTATAACGTGCAGGGTTTGTGGTTAATCCGACGCGGGCGAATGCAATCTTGCCAAGTTTGTATTCGGCGCCGGTCCTGAACTCCATAGGGAATTCGCTGTTTTTACAGGCTTCGGCAGTTAGCAGCAGTTTATCAGAGAAAGTAAAACCAAAACCGGCATTAAGTGTGGTAGGGATGCTCTCGTTGTTATAGTCCGACAATTTGACATGCATAGGGTTAAAGGTGTGAGCCCCGAAAGTGAGCTGTTCTGTTATCTTTACCATGATTCCCGCATCAAATGTAATGTTGGCTCTCTTTCCATACTCTTCTCCCAGCGTTGTTCCGATATAGTCGAGTTGAATGCCTGCAGCAAAACGGCTGCCGAATTTCATGGCATAAGCAAGCCCCGCTTTGGTAGTATTATAATATTCATCGCCTGTATAACCAACCGTCGCACCAATTACACCATGTTTTGTTTTCAACATAAATGCGCCGGTTTGGGTGCCCGCCTCTTTAACCAGGAAACGGTTCTCGAAGTAAATGCCTGCCGCAGTCTTATTATAAAAGGCCATGCCGGCCTGGTTATTGTTTATACTCCAGAAGTCAATTACGGCTGCGGACGAAAGACCCATTGCGGCTGAACGCCCACCTTGGGCACTCCATTCCGACTGTGCCTTTCCGGCAATTAATAGTCCAAAAAACAACAACAGGGTAAAGCTAAATCTCATTCCTTTCAAATTTGCGACTAATGTATAAAAAAAAGTGATAGTGAGGTGTTTTGGCATCCATTTGGGGTTTAAAAACACAGTAGTATACAAATATTGAGCTGTATCCCGCACAAAAGCCTCTTTTTGTTGTTATTTTTGTATATAAACATGTACTAATTTTTGTTCCGATGGACACACAACTTATTCTTGAATTTCTTACTCAGCTTAAATCGAATAACAACCGTGAGTGGTTTAACACCAATAAAAAATGGTATGAATCCGCCAAAAAAGAGGTAGAGAATTTTATTGCTGAAATGATAGCAACTATTTCGGGCATTGACCCCTCGGTGCAAACCCCTGCCATGAAAGACTGCATGTTCCGTATTTTCAGGGATGTACGCTTTGGTGCGGACAAATCACCCTACAAAACCAATTTTGGCGGTTTTATTGCCCGGGGCGGGCGCAAGAGCAACTTCCCCGGATATTATTTTCATTTCGAACCCGGCGAGTCCATGCTGGCAGGAGGTGTTTACCAGCCGCAACCCGATACGCTGAAACTCTTGCGTAATGAAGTGTATTTCCATAGCGAAGAACTGAAAGAAATTTTAGGAAAACCGTCCTTTCGTAAATATTTTGGTCATTTGGGCGATTTTGATAAAATGAAAAAAGTGCCTAAAGATTTTCCCACCGATTTCCCGGATATCGATATGCTGAAATACCGTTCGTATATTGTTTCGCAGCAAATTCCGGATAACGTTGTTCTGACTGATAATTACAAAGTACAGGTCCTCGAAATGGTTAAAGAACTCCAGCCCTTTATGGCATTCCTGAACAGGGCGATAAAAAACGGGTGATTTCTCTTTCCCCAAATCTCTCACATTCAATCAAATAAAAAAGCCGCGACATCCTTGCCACGGCTTTTCCTGATTTTGATCCTTTTTTTCTTTACTAAAAATCCTAGATATCTATATTGGCGTATTTCGCATTTTTCTCGATAAACTCACGGCGTGGAGGTACTTCGTCGCCCATCAGCATGCTGAAAACACGGTCGGCTTCCGAGCCGCTTTCGATGGTAACCTGGCGCAGGGTGCGGAACTGCGGATTCATGGTTGTTGACCAGAGCTGTTCGGCATTCATTTCGCCAAGACCTTTGTATCGCTGAATATGAATGCCTTTTTCCGATCCGTCTTTCGACCACTCCGACATTACTTTAATGCGTTCGTCCTCATCCCAGCAATATTTTTCGGTACTTCCTTTTTTAAGAAGGTATAAAGGCGGTGTGGCAATATAAATGTACCCGTTTTCGATCAGCTCTTTCATGTAGCGGAAGAAGAAGGTAAGGATAAGAGTGGCAATGTGGCTTCCGTCCACATCGGCATCCGTCATAATGATGATTTTATGGTAGCGGAGTTTTTCGATATTCAGCGCTTTGCTGTCTTCTTCCGTTCCTATGTTTACACCCAGGGCGGTGAAAATATTCTTGATTTCCTCGCTGTCGTAAATGCGGTGCTGCATGGCTTTTTCCACGTTAAGAATTTTACCTCTCAGGGGAAGTATAGCCTGGAATTTACGGTCGCGGCCCTGCTTGGCAGTTCCACCTGCAGAGTCGCCCTCCACGAGGTAAATCTCGCATAACGAAGCATCGTTTTCGGAACAATCGGCCAGTTTGCCGGGTAATCCCGAACCTGATAAAATATTTTTACGCTGTACCAGCTCGCGTGCTTTGCGTGCGGCGTGGCGTGCTGTCGCTGCCAGAATTACCTTGTTTACGATCATCTTAGCTTCGCGCGGATGTTCTTCGAGGTAATAGTTAAGCATTTCGGCAACCAGCTGATCAACGGCACCCATAACCTCGTTGTTTCCAAGCTTGGTTTTGGTCTGTCCTTCGAACTGCGGTTCCATAACCTTGCACGAAATAATGGCAGTAAGTCCTTCGCGGAAATCGTCACCGGCAATATCAAACTTTATTTTATCCAGCATTCCCGATTTTTCGGCGTAGGATTTCAGTGTGCGGGTAAGTGCGCGCCTGAAACCGGCAAGGTGTGTTCCGCCTTCGTGGGTATTGATGTTGTTAACGTACGAATGTATGTTTTCGGAGAACGAAGTGTTGTACATCATGGCGAGTTCAACAGGCACCTCATTTTTCTCGCCTTCCATGTAAATCGGCTCGGGGATGAGTTTTTCACGCGTTGCGTCGAGGTATTCAATAAAATCGACTAAACCATCGGTTGAAAAGAAAACTTCTTTGATGAAATTACCGTCATCATCTCTCTCGCGTTCATCGATAAGAGTGAGTTCTATGCCTTTGTTCAGGTAGGAAAGTTCGCGCAGGCGCGCTGCTAGGATACTGATATCATAAACTTCGGTTATAAATATTGTATTGTCAGGTTTGAAATGCACAGTTGTACCTGTAAAATCACTGCTGCCTGTTTCGCGAACTGCATAAAGTGGTTTCCCCTGTGAGTATTCCTGTTCAAATACTTTGCCGTCGCGGTTAACGGTTACTTTGAGCATGATCGAAAGTGCGTTCACACAGGATACACCCACACCGTGCAGACCTCCTGATACTTTGTAGGAGCCTTTATCAAATTTTCCGCCCGCATGCAATACGGTCATAACTACTTCGAGTGCCGATTTTTTTTCTTTTTCGTGATAATCGGTGGGGATTCCCCGGCCGTTGTCCGAAACCCGCACGGAATTATCGGGAAGAACCGTAACAATGATCTGGTTGCAATACCCGGCCATTGCCTCATCAATTGAATTGTCGACCACCTCATAAACAAGGTGATGCAGTCCTTTTACACTAATATCGCCGATATACATGGCAGGACGTTTGCGCACTGCCTCGAGTCCTTCGAGTACCTGGATATTGTCAGCCGTATAGGTGCCGTTTCCGTTTCCATTGCCCATTCCACTGGCATTCATATTGTTTTCTAATTCACTCATAATCAATTTGTTACAATTTCTTCATTAATGCTATGCAAAGGTACGCATTAAATTCGATATAATCCCGGAAACGGCTCGCCGGAATGTAAGAATTTATCAACAATTTTAAGAAAAATATGAAATAGTAACTATCAGTAAATGAATACTATATAATTGAGGTTATTAAATTCCGGGCTTTTATCCCGGCAGCCGGAAACCCATATTCCAAACAGGAATCAAATCCTGCAACGGACATAAATTTGAAAACCGATTTATTCTGAACTTAATAAAGGTGGCTAAGTTCTAATAACTACAGCATTTTTTAATTTATGAGTACGATTGATAAATATGGATATTCGTTTGCTCCGGCCGCCCACACCCCTTATCCCCTGAAGGGGATCTGCCCACTTGCGCAGGCCACGCCCCTTCAGGGCAATGTCATTTAGTTAAGCATTAGATAGCTCTTTTATAGTTTGTAAAAGTTTGGTATTTACCATTTAATCGTTTTGCTTTTTTAATCCGAGGAAACTGCCTTCCTGGCCTGACGGGTTCTATGTTTCGC
>JBBQSY010000121.1:0-10104 GCA_038213495.1 Bacteroidales bacterium | reverse complement strand
GGAGGAACGACGAAGCAGGAACGCGAAGCATTGAACCCGTCACTGCGAGGAGGAACGACGAAGCAGGAACGCGAAGCATTGAACCCGTCACTGCGAGGAGGAACGACGAAGCAGGAACGCGAAGCATTGAACCTTTGAACCATTAAAAATCTTCAAACCCCTGATTCCTGATTCCTAATCCCTAAAACCTATCTTCCATGTCAGTTCTTATGCAATTTGCCATGTTCCCGACCGATAAGGGAGCGAGTGCCAGCCCCTATGTGAGCCGTGTTATAGCTATGATCCGCGAAAGCGGATTGCCTTACCAGTTAAACGCGATGGGAACCATTATAGAAACAGATACACTCGAAGAAGCGCAATCGGTAGTAGCCAAAGCTTATGCTTTACTGCAGGAGGATTGCACCCGTGTATACTGCACGGTTTCGTTTGATATCCGGAATGGGGAAATTGGAAGAATGCAGCAAAAAATCGCTTCCATCGAGGGGAAAATTGGAAGCGTGAATCACTAACCGGCAGTCAATTGTTTCCTGATTTACAATTGCTGATTTACCGAAACAAGAAAGGTCAGCCTTTGAATCTGATCCTTTCGTAGATCAAATTTTAAATTTTATTCTGATAAATTATTGGTGTTGGCCTGGGTGATTATCCAACAACATCAAACTGCAATTTCGTGGCTCAGGCAGTGCAGGGTTCCCAATCCCCATATCAAATCTATCGAGCTGATGCCTATAACATCGCGTTCCGGGAATAAGTCAGTCAAAATCCCAAGGGCTGTTTGGTCGTTTTTGTCATTAAATGTCGGCATGAGCACACAGCCATTGGTTACGAGGAAATTCACATAACTGGCCGGAAGACGCATATCTTCGAAGTCGATGCGACCGGGCATTGGCATAGGAACTATATTTAGCTTTTCTCCGTTTTCCAGGCGGGCATTCTTCAGGATTTCAAGATTTGCCTCCAGTTTACGATGGTTCTGATCACCCTGGTTTGGTTCCTGAACGGCAACCACCGTGTTCCGGTTTACAAAGCGGCAAATATCGTCGACATGGCCGTGGGTATCATCCCCTTCGATGCCATCGCCCAGCCAGATGGTATTGGTAACTCCCAGGTATTCGCGGAAAACATTTTCGTAATCTTCTTTTTTAAAATCCCTGTTCCGCACTTGCTGAACCGGATCCATCAGGCATTCTTCCGTGGTGATAAGTGTTCCGCAACCATTCACATCAATGGATCCGCCTTCGAGGACTACCAGTTTATTTTTATAAATAGCCTGAATAAGTGGAAGTCCCAGGTGGTCGGCCACCGCTTCCGGAATTCGCTGATCCTTGCGGTGATTCCTGTATTTCGCCCAGCCGGTAAAGCCAAACTGTATTGCTTCTCTCCCTCCGTTTTCCGTTTTCACAATTGCCGGAGCCGTGTCGCGCATCCAGTTGCGGTTGGTTTCCCTGATAATATAACTGACCTGGCTAAGATCGACATGCGCCTTCCGTAGCATGAGCGACACGGTATCACGCAGCTCCTCCGACTTCACCAGCAGGATTACCGGTTCGTAGGTGGTCACTTTTTTGATGAGTTCTACAAAAGCCCATTTTATAGCATGATACTTTCCCGGCCAGTCGCGGCCTTCGGAAGGGAATGACAATAAAGTGGCCTGGTGTTTTTCCCATTCAGCAGGGAAACGGCGTGATACAGTATTCATCTATCGTTAAACATTTAGTAATTGATTCAGTATAATTACAAGAGTTAATTCCCAATAAGAACGAGCGGGAGACAGGGAGAAGGGGAGACAGGGAGACAAGTAGAAACCTGGATTCTTCCGTCCCGATAGCTATCGGTATCGGTCTTCTGGCCATTCATTTCAACTATATTTCCTATTAAGTGCAGTAATTTTGAAATCATAATCCATCTCTGAAATAAACTACAAGATTTCAATATAGCTTGTTAATCAATAAACCTCCTGGTAATATCTCCGTACGCATCTATCCGCCTGTCGCGTAGGAAAGGCCAGTTGCGGCGTACATCCTCCATCAGTTGCAGATCGACTTTGGCCATAATAATTTCTTCCTGATCGTGTGAGGCCTGCGCAAGAATTTCGCCCTGCGGACCGGCTATAAACGAAGCGCCCCAAAATTCGATTCCGGCCGATGTTTCAACCGGCTTTTCGAATCCAACCCGGTTACAGGCAGCAACGAAAATACCGTTTGCCACAGCGTGTCCGCGCTGAACGGTACGCCAAGCATCGTACTGTTTATCACCATATTGGGCTTTTTCGTGAGGATGCCACCCAATAGCTGTAGGGTAAAACAAAACTTCTGCACCCTGCAGCGCAGTAATCCGGGCTCCTTCGGGATACCACTGGTCCCAGCAAATCAATGTTCCAATTTTTCCGATCTTCGTATTAAATGCTTTGAAGCCCAAATCGCCAGGGGTAAAATAGAATTTTTCGTAATAACTCGGATCGTCTGGAATGTGCATTTTCCGGTACAATCCGGCCTCAGATCCATCGGTATCAATGATGTATGCAGAATTATGGTATAATCCGGCAGCACGTTTTTCGAAGAAAGGTATGATCAACACTACGCCCAGTTCTTTAGCCAGCGCGCTGAAAGACTTGTAAGAATCGTTGTGCAATGGTTCGGCCAGATCAAAATAATCGTGGTTTTCGCTTTGGCAAAAGTAAAACGAACTGTACAATTCGGGCAAACACACCACATTGGCTCCTTGCCGGGCAGCTTTCCTGATCCACTCCTGGCACTTTACCAGGTTCACTTCGGGAGTAGCATCCAACGAAATCTGTACCAATGCGATGTTATAGTTCTGGCTTTTCATGCTTTCTATCTGTTTAACAGGCAAAAATAATCAATTATAGCTAACTACAGCCATTGAAATTGCCAGACTAAGCTACTATCAATTGGTTTACGCTACCATCGATAATCGCGACAGGACAGTTGGAATAATGGTTCAAAAAAATCACATCTGCATAAAGAAAACAGTACCACTATTTCACTGCTCCTTTCGGATCACTTCGATGGTGAAATCGGCCGCCCAGGCTGCCAACGCTCCTACTGCCGCCAGTATCGGGGCAATTAACGCACCTATTACTCCCAATGAAACAGGAATCTCAATATAGACCTTTCCGGTGTTGTCCTTAATCAAAATGCGGTTTACATTGCCTTCTTCAATCAGTTCACGGATCTTTTGCATCAGATCCCCGGCTTTTACCTTAAATTCGGATGAGTTCATTTTAGTGGGGTTTTATATTTATAAGACGGATTTTCAGGTTCCTGGTTACAATGATATCAGGTTTTAGGTCCCGATAGCTATCGGGATGGGGGTTGGGGACTGCAAAACTGATTAATATTTCCTAAAATCGAAAATTAAGGCTTATTTTGGAAAACCGGAAATGAATTTCCTGTTAAGAAGCTTAATTCGTACTTTTGCACACATGGCCAGGTATATTCTTTCTTTATTTGTTCTGCTTTCGATGCTGACGTTGGTTTCCTGCCATAGCAAGCAAGCTGAAAATAAAAAAATGCAGCTTACCGTAAGTATCATTCCCCAGAAATACCTGGTGGAATTTATTGCCGGCAACAAGTGGGATGTACAGGTGATGGTGCCCACCGGCACTAATCACGAGACCTACGAACCGGCGCCGCGCGATATGGAGAAAATTGCTTCGTCAAAGCTTTATCTTGCGTTGGGATTTCTCGATTTTGAACTGGCCTGGCTTGGGCGACTCAAAGAATCCAATCCGGCCATGAAAGTTATAAATACAAGCGATGGTATTGTAATGATTGGCGGGCATGTTCATGAAGACGACCTTGGAGGGAAGAGCCGTGGTATCGATCCACACACCTGGCTATCAACAGCTTGCATGAAAATACAGTCGGATAACATTTGTAAAGCACTTAGCGCCGTTGATACAGCAAATGCTTCATTTTATAAAGTAAATTCCGAAAAGTTTGCTATCCTGGCCGATTCCCTCGACAGCGTGATCCGGGAAAGGCTTAGTGGAATTAAAGGTAAATCCATTCTTATATTTCATCCTGCCCTGGCTTACTTTGCACGTGATTATGGGCTAACACAGATCAGTATCGAACAGGATGGCAAGGAGCCTTCACCGGCATATATGGCTGAACTGGTGAAAACAGCCAAAGAAAAAGGGATCAAAGCCATTTTTATATCCAAAGAATTTGATACCCGCAATGCCGAAGCCATAGCCCGCGAAATTGACGGAAAAGTTGTCGTCTTCGATCCTATGGACGAAAACTGGCCTTCTACCATGATACAACTTGCCCGATTGATTTCTGACAATTGATGCTAGCACAGGAACGATGAACGAACTAATAAAATTAGATAATGTTACAGCCGGTTACGACAACGGGATAGTGCTGCGCGATGTTTCGATAACGGTTTCGGACCGGGATTTTATTGGTGTAATTGGCCCGAACGGCGGCGGTAAAACCACGCTGATAAAGCTGATACTCGGGCTTATAAAACCCATTTCGGGAACGATACAACGCTTCGACAAGCAGGAAGGCAGTTTTATCGGTTACCTGCCCCAGCAATCGCATATCGACAGGAAATTCCCGATTACGATACAGGATATTGTTCTTTCGGGGCTTATGTCGGCAGGGAAACCCCTCACCCGGTATTCGTCGTCGGATAAGAAACAGGCAATTGACCTGCTCGGACAAATGGGTATAAGCCATCTGGCGAAGCGGACAGCAGGAGAACTTTCAGGTGGACAATTGCAACGTGTGTTTATCTGCCGCGCACTTATTTCCTCACCTAAACTGTTGATCCTGGATGAGCCTAATACATTCGTCGATAATCGTTTTGAACACGAAATGTATGAACTGCTTCAGAAATTCAACGAGAAAATGGCCATTATGATCATTTCGCATGATGTAGGCACCATCTCCTATTTTGTGAAAACCATCGCCTGTGTAAACACGTACCTGCATTATCACCCATCAAATATTATTACCGAGGCACAACTTGCAGGCTACAACTGCCCGCTGCAGATCATTACACACGGGGATGTTCCGCATACCGTGCTTCAGAAACACGATCACAGTCACGATTTCGATAACGCGTTTACTCCACACGAACATACCCACGAATAAGATGGCAGGAATTCTCTCATACGACTTTGTCCGCCATGCTGTGGAGGCTGCTTTCCTGGCCAGCATCACCTGTGGTTTTATCGGCGCTTATATTGTTGCGCGCCGCATGGTGTTTATCAGCGGCGGCATTACACACGCTTCGTTCGGAGGAATCGGACTCGGTTACTTTCTTGGGATTAACCCGATTTTCGGGGCTGCCATTTTCAGCATTTTATCAGCTTTTGGCATCAGGCTTGTCTCCAAGCAGACGGATATCCGCGAGGATTCGGCTATCGGTATTCTTTGGTCGTTCGGAATGGCGGTGGGGATTATTTTTATCTATCTTACACCCGGTTATGCACCCAACATGATGTCGTACCTTTTTGGCAGTATCCTTACCGTTACCACCACCGACCTGGCTTTTATGGCTATCCTGGCCGTAATAACCGTTGCGGTATTCCTGCTTTTTTACCGGACCATACTTTTTATTTCGTTCGACGAGGAATATGCCCGCACACATAATGCTCCGGTTGAAACTTTCAACTACCTGATGCTGACGCTGGTGGCACTGGTAATTGTAATTAATATTCGGGTTGCCGGAATCATCCTGGTAATTTCGTACCTTACCATTCCACAAAGCACAGCCAACCTGTTTGTTAGCGATCTGAAAAAAATAATTATTCTTTCTATGATTATCAGTTTTTCCGGTAGCCTGATCGGCCTGGCTTTGTCGTATTACTGGAATATCCCTTCGGGAGCCACCATTATTTTTGTTTTTGTACTGATATTTATAATTGCCCGTTCCATTGTATATTTACATACTTTGAAACAGAGAAACAGTTCAGTTACTGACCGATAGTTCTTCGTAAGGCAGACAATATAAATGCCGGTTGTTAAAAGCCGGATCGATGAAATCCGAATACAATTATCCTATACGTTTGCTTCCTGAATAAACCGGGCAATTTAATTTTGATATTGCGCCTACTCTCCTATTTAAAAAGTTC
This sequence comes from Bacteroidales bacterium, assembly GCA_038213495.1. GTDB lineage: Bacteria > Bacteroidota > Bacteroidia > Bacteroidales > UBA4417 > UBA4417. The sequence continues at coordinate 3,992 of JBBQSY010000121.1, read as the reverse complement.
ATAAAATTGCATGTCACGCGGGAAATAAGCTGGAAATCACAGCATAAAACCAAACAAACTATAATTTAAATCTGAAGTAAAAATTATTAAAAACAAATATATTTGATAGAGTTTCGAAACAGCATTATTGCCTTTGCTAAAAGAGCCTGATAACGGGCTTTTTGAACAATTTTAAATAAACAGGGTTTGTTTATTAGGCTGAGTCTTACAATATAATTTAATTATTCAATTATGAAAAAAATAACCTCGAGGTTACTGATTTTATGTATTTTATCCTTTCCTCTCATTCAGACAACTGAAGCACAGATACTTATAAAAGATATATACCCGGGTTCTTCCAATTCGAATATAGCTTTCAGCGGAATAGTCGGGAATAAACTATTTTTCACTGCCAATGATGGGAGTGGGAGTCCGGAACTATGGGTTTCCGACAGGGAAATTGATTCAACATATATGATTGGTCCTGTGCTCCCCGGAGTAGATCGCCCGGTAGGCAATGCGTCGCAGTTTGTGGTATTCCGGGACAGTCTTTTAGCTTTTACAACAAGTTTTTATGATGATGTAAATTTATATTATACCAATGGAACCCTGGAAGGTACCCAATATTTTAAAACACTACCTAAAAACAGATCAAACATAGACGAATTAGTCAGCTACAACGATAAATTCTATTTTGCAGGAAGGGACGATGAACATGGTACTGAGCTTTGGGAGAGTGATGGTACTGAATCGGGTACGCATCACAGCTTATATTCAACTTCATCATCGGACCGTATTAATTCTCCCCGAAATTTCAAAATCTATAGCAATAAACTTTGGTTCAGCTCCTATTCTATTCTATGGTACCTCGATGAATTATCGATTCATAAAGTGGCAGTCTCTAAATATGTAAACCCTATTTTCATGGAGCTTTTTACAAGTACAGATTCAGAACCTGCCTACTTCGTTCAAAATCATAACCCTGATTTCAGACGGCTTGTTAAGGTAAATCCAGATGCAAGCATGGAGGTGATTGATTCGACACTTAGTAATATCACCAAAATTCTTGCCTATAAAAAGCAAAATTTAACCTATTCGGAAACAAACACCGAAGCATACCCATATACAGGTAATTTAAAATCATTGAATGCAAGCACCGGAGAAATTAGCTTACTTTCATCATTTCCCACTACACAAAGTTATTTTGGAGATGGGGGATGGATCCCGGATAACGACAATACATTCTTAACCATACGTGGGGATAATAGTTGGGAATTATGGATCAGTAACGGGAGTCCCACAGGGACCAATAAAATTGATTTCGTTGCCGGTTCAACAATTCAATTAATTAACTTCATACGCGATAAAGAAAATGGAGGGTTTTTAGGGGCTTCAGGAAACATTTTTTTTAATGCCATTATCGATGGTTCAGACAGTGAAATATGGATAAGTGATGGAACCGTTTCGGGAACTGAAAGATTTGAATTTGAAGGTCAGCCACTATCTTTTAACACCTTCCTGCATTATGGAAATGGGATAATCTTTAAGGAATATCAACCGCTTCATGGTTATGAACTATTTTACACTGACGGGACAAATGCAGGAACAAAATTGCTGGCTCATTCTACCCCCGGCACAAGCTATGGTTCTATATATCTGTTAGGAATTATCAGTGATACCCTGTTCATGAGAACCAGTCTGAGTACCGAATTTGGTGATGAACTCTATGCACTTCCCTTAGATCCTTGTTTAAATGTAACTTGTCCCGATGGGCAGGTTAGCTATGGGTGTGGATGCATTACAACCGATATTAAAGATAACAAGGCACTCCCTTCTGGTCTCAGTATCTATCCGAATCCAACGCGAAGCAGTCTTTATATCAGCTCAATATCGGATTTAGGAAGTGTGATGTTAAGAATATACAGTCCCTTAGGTGGATTATTGAAGCAGCAGCAGATAGAAATTAATGCCGGAGATAGAAACCTGCTCCATGAATTCAGTCCTGATCAGCAAGGACTCTATTTTGTGCAGATAATGAAAGATGGGCAAACTCTTCTCAATGCAAAGGCTTTGATGGCAGTGGATTAAGATTTACATTGATGTATATGGGGAGTTCGTCTAAAATATAATTACCCTCAAAATTCAGACAACGAGTAAGGATGAAAACAGAAATATGACTTTCATGAGTGGTCATGGTGGTCATCATGTCTGCATAATTCCATCCAAAATTCTTGTTATTGTATTGACTACAGAGGTAAGTACACAAGTAAACTTTCAGTTTATGTGAGTAGATGCCTTTAAATGGGTAGATAGGATAATTGAAATTACATATTAGGTTTATCATAGTTCATTATTTTTATGCCCTATAACTATTTTCCCTCCATAAATAAAATCGAATATGTTTTGATTAGAAATAAAGGTTTGCTAAAAACTAAGCGTCTAAGGCTAATGCAATTAGGGTTTCAGAGGTAATTCAAGCATTCTTCCCCGCTCAAACTTCGGTGTCGGTAGTCAGGAAAGCAGCCCTTAATCCCCTACTGCATATACCCTCAACAATTGCTTGCTAAACTGACCATAAAACTTTAACAATGCGTAACAAATAAAAAAACTACATTTATCGCAAAATTATAAGCAATGTCAAAAACATATTTTAATTATAATAGCCATAAATTCAACCTGGTAAGTAAATTCCTGTATGCGTTTTTTAGCTGTATGGTTCTTTATAGCTGTACGAAAGAACCGGTTGTACCAAAAGATGAAGGTGAAACAAGTCCTTTAACGGAAAGATATATACAGGACACCTCTTATGGTACCGACCCAAAACAAAAAATGGATATTTTTTTACCGGCAGGCAGAACTTCATCCACAAAATTAGTAATTTTCATACATGGAGGTGGTTGGGAAAGTGGAAGCAAGTCGGATGCAGAGTATCAGCAAGTTTTCAATTTAATAAAACTCAAATGGCCTCAGGCAGCAGTTGCTAATATTAACTATCGCCTTACAAGTAATACAACAGTGCATTATCCGGAAATAATGGCTGACGTTTCGTCGGCAGTAAATTTTTTGGTAAATAATAAAAGCAAATTTGCTATTTCGGATACTGTATGTATGATGGGTGCAAGTGCAGGGGCACACCTGGCTTTGCTTTACACTTATAAATATAATACCGGCAATTATGTGAAATGTGTAGCCGATTTTTTTGGACCTGCAATATTGAATGATTGGGATTGGTACAACACCTATAATATTTGGCTTGGAAGATCTGTAAAAGATATTCTGATTCAATTTAACGGAGCAACCTGGGATGTGCCGTTGTATGAATCAAACAGTCCATATTCGGTAGCTACAGCACAATCAAAACCTACCATTATTTTTCATGGAACTGTAGATGTAATAGTGCCACTTTATCAGAGCCAATGGCTGAAAGGTCAATTAACAAAATTAGGGGTTGTAAATGAATATTATGAGTATTTTGACGGGCATGGTTTTAATTCGACCAACTCTGCTGATGCAATGGATAAATCCATAGCTTTTTTTAAGAAGCATCTGAAATAGCTGTTTTTATTCTGGTGATTCCGAACCTCAAAAAAGGACAAACAAAGCATCGCGTACTGTATGGTTATTGGCAATACCCTGGCCCTACACTACACAAATCAGCGGCGGTATTTCTTTGGCTGTCGCATTCTATGATTATTTAAGGGCTGAACATTTGCAGTATTTTTAATCTGAAGTAGAGATTTGTAAAAAGTGGTATATATTTGATGGGATATACATTTTAGGCAAAATTTCAAAACAAAAACTCTTGCAACAAATTAAGATTTATGATAGAGATAAAAGATTTAAATAAAGCATACGGCAAAAACAAGGTACTGTATAATACTCCCCATTTTTAGGACCACTGGTTAAGTTGAAAAATTGTTTAATTTAAGCCAGTGAAAATGAAAAAAAACAGAAGAAAATTCTCTTCCGCTTTTAAAGCGAAAGTAGCCATTGATGCGCTGAAAGAGCGTGAA
>JBBQSY010000120.1:0-10427 GCA_038213495.1 Bacteroidales bacterium | reverse complement strand
GGAAGAATTGTTGGCGAACTTGAAATTATAAAGCCTGTATTACGATTTACGAAAGACAAAGCTGAACCAGCTTCCATTCAAAAAGACACGAATGATTTCCGCAAAGTTCTCAAGAGTTTTATGCCGCTTAAAATAAACCGCCTCCAAATTGATAATGGCAAAATACAATACATTGATGCAACCACATCACCAAAAGTAGATATTGCAATGACAAACGTTCAGGTTTTAGCTCAAAACCTTTCCAATGTTCGGGATACTGCTTTACTATCAGCCAGTGTTGTTGCAAGCGCAGATGTTTATAAAGGAAATTTAAATTTTAAAATGAAATTGAATCCCCTTGCCACCACTCCAACTTTTGATATGAATGCAGAATTAAAAAATACAAGCCTGCCTGATTTAAATGATTTTTTAAAAGCATATGCAAAATTTGATGTTCATGCAGGTACTTTTGGTTTATACGCTGAGGTAGCCTCTAAGAATGGCAAATTTATAGGATATGTAAAACCCGTAATTAAAGATCTTGATGTTGTGGGTTCTGAAGACCGAAATGATTCTTTCCTTAATAAACTATATGAAGTATTGGTTAGCGCGGTAGGTATAATCCTCAAAAACCCGGAAGAAAAACAGGTTGCTACAAAAATTCCACTAAAAGGTGAATACCGAAAAACTGTTGTAGGAACCTGGTATGCAATAATTGAAGTGCTGCGCAACGCATTTATACAGGCGCTTTATCCTTCAATCGACAATGAAATAAATATCCTTTCAGTAAACAAAGTGGAGACAGAAAAGAAAAAAGGATTTTTGGAAAAACTTTTTACTAAGGATAAAAAGCAGGACAAAAATGAAAGCAACAAAAAAGACAAATAGATATAAGTAATCTAAAAATCCGGAAATGGAAAAGTTCAGCTTCGCTAAAGCAGGTTCAATCTTTAAAACATCCTTTAAAAAATGGTGGGATCGCGACCCTTTTAAAATGAGTGCAATCATTGCTTATTACGCCATATTTTCACTGCCTGGTTTATTAGTGGTTGTAATAACAATTGCAGGATATTTTTTAGGTGATGATGCAATTAACGGAAAGTTGCATAGTGAAGTATCACAGGCCATGGGAAGCGATACTGCCGACCAGATTCAAAGCATTGTTATGATTGCAAGCAGAAGCAAAGATTCATTATGGGCTACCATTATGGGAATTGTAATAATTATTTTTGGTGCAACAGGAGTTTTTGCACAACTTCAAAAATCATTAAATACTATATGGGAAGTAAAAGCGTCAGCAACTAAATCGGGGATTTTATCGTTTCTGAAAACACGAATTTTTTCCTTTGGATTAATTGTATCCATTGCTTTTTTATTACTGGTTTCTCTTGTTGTATCTTCAATGTTATCAGCATTCAGTTCCTGGGTGGTGCAAAATTGGTCTGAGTCTTTATTGATCATCTTCAAAATACTCAGTTTTATATTCTCTCTCGGCATTATTGCAGTATTGTTTGCACTGATGTTTAAATTTCTGCCTGATGCAAAAATCCGATGGAGTACGGTATGGATAGGAGCAGTTGTAACTTCTTTATTATTTGTTTTAGGCAAAACAGCCTTAGGATTATATTTTGGCAAAGCTGATCCGGGTTCAGGCTACGGCGCGGCCGGTTCCATCATACTTATATTATTATGGACGTCTTATTCTTCAATGATTGTATTTTTTGGCGCAGAGTTTACTAAAGTGTACTCAGATTTTATATATGGAAAAGCACCTGCATCGGAAAGCGGGGTTAAAGTAAAAAATAATGTTGGAGAAATTAGCCACAAGAATACGAGGAGGAAATAATCATAAAATAATAAGTTACCTCGAGTTAGAACTTTCGAACCCTAAGCGACAATTTTCTTTCTATCCCAACTGAGGGAAACCTATACTACCTGATTGGCTGCAAATATTTCGTAAATATACTTACCGCATTTTTTACCGATTATATTACAAAAAGGCATCATTCATCAAATAGATTGAATGATGCCTTTTAAAGTGAGTTGTCTATAGCTCAGAAATAATCTTATCAAATTCATCTTTCGTTTTACCAAGTTTTTTTTGGAGTTTCCCATACATCTCGTCTTGCTTACCTTCTTCATACATCAGGTCATTGTCTGTTAGGACTGCAAATCTTTGTTTGAGCTTACCTTTCTGCTCATTCCAGTTTCCTTTTAATTCTTCGGCTTTCATATTTTTGGGTTTTAGATTGTGAATTCGTTTTCACTTTGTAAAGGTAAAAATATGGCTTCCGGAAAGCTTTACACAATTCCGGGAATAATTTACAGCATTCAATGTTCTATATTTAAGCAGCAAACCTTAACTAAGCGTTGGTGTGTCCTGAAGTAAAAGTACGAATTTGAGATAAGAGAGTTCTTTTACATGCTGTATAAAAGATGAAGGGGTTCTTGCAAGAGGATGAACCTTCGCAATAGCTGTGCAGGCAGATATTGCAAACCGCCTTGCGGTGCTGTAGCCAAAATCTATGGTATTGAACGGACAAGGAAAAGGTGGAGTAAACCATCAGGTATAAATAACGGAGATGAACGCAAGTAAACCACTGATGACGTATTGAGATAGTAACCCGTTGTCAAAACTTCCATTTCTTCGCATGGGATTAAAGAGCATAGCGGTTACCTGATATACTGGCTATGTGGCAACCGATATTGATGTGGCATGAACGTTATTTGGGCTTTTATACGGAACAGGAGAATACTGAGTACTGATGAAGGACTGAGGCAAGGATACGCTATCAGACAAAGGGAAAAGGCACAAGCTGCGAAAGCAGTGAGGCCGAAAGTACCAATGCGGTGCACAGTTGCGGACTAAGTCGTAGTAGTGAAGAAGTCTCTGTAATGGAGATGGAGCGAAGGGCTTAGGTTATTCACGTTTTCAAGTTTTAACAATCCTAAAAAGGGAAATGACTAAGATGGACAAAACACAAACAAAGCCAATGCCAATAAGCAAACAAATGGTATGGGCTGCTTATCAGAAAGTTAAAACCAAAGGCAAAGCCTATGGCGTTGATCATTTGAGCATGAAGGATTTTGAAATGAAGCTAAGCGGCAACCTATACAAGATATGGAACCGATTAGCTTCAGGCACCTATTTTCCACCAGCGGTACGTGAAGTAGAAATACCGAAGAAAGACGGTAAAATGCGTAAACTCGGCATACCAACAGTAGGAGACAGGATAGCCCAAACCGTGGTGAAAGATTATATGGAGACCTCCATAGACAAGCTATTCCATGAAAATTCTTACGGATATCGGCCTTTGAAAAGTGCCTATCAGGCACTGACAAAAGCAAGGATAAACGTAAAGCAATACGACTGGGTGATAGATTTGGATATTAAGGGGTTCTTCGATAATTTAAGCCACGACCTTTTGCTCAAGGCGTTAGACAAAGTAGTAGCAGAGAAATGGGTGAAGATGTACTGCAAACGCTGGCTGGAAATGCCAGTACAAAAGTTAGATGGAACCATAGTAGGCAAAGATGGACGAGGCACCCCGCAAGGAGGAGTTATAAGTCCATTACTGGCAAACTTATTTCTGCACTACGCTTTTGATATGTGGATAACAAAGAAACACCCGTCAATTTGCTTTGAGCGTTACGCAGATGACATTATCGTGCATTGCCATACGCAGCAGGAGGCAGAAGCAATACTTTTGCAAATCGCCGAACGTATGAACCAATGCCAACTTGAACTACATCCGTTGAAAACGAAAATCGTTTATTGCAGAGATTATAAACGCAAAGAATCCCATGAACGGGTACAATTTGACTTTTTAGGGTTTAGTTTTCAACCACGTCCAACGAAAGATTATCAGACAGGAATAATATATAACATGTTTGATTTGTCAATCAGTAGGGGCTCGCAAAAGAGGATAGTCGAAGAAATAAACCGTTTTAAAATCCAAATGTGGAGTGAAAGCACAATAGAACAAATTGCTGACACACTATATTCCAAGCTTCAAGGTTGGATAAATTACTATGGAAAGTTTAGGAAATGGTTATTTCTGAATGTCTTTCGCCGGTTGAGCTTCCGGTTGATGCAATGGGCGCAGCACAAGTATAAGATATCTGGAATCAAGCAGAGCTACCAATGGTTAGAAAACTATCAACGAGAGCATCCCAGCCTATTTGCACATTGGCGGTATGGTTATAAAGAGTGATTGGAATAACAAGAGCCGTATGAGTCGAGAGGTTCACGTACGGTTCTGTGAGAGGCTTGGGCTGAAATGCCCTTGCCTACTTGACCTAATAAATATTTATCCGGCTAACAATCAGCCGCATACATAAAAAGGTTTTTAAATATACCTTGCAGAAATCAAAAAAATCATACCTTTGCAATTCCTTTCAAAAAAAATCACTGATCATGGCCCATGAAGTTAAAATTTTTTCAGGCAGAGCTACACGCTACCTGGCCGAAAATATTGCGCTTAGCTTTGGAACAGAGCTTGGAGAAGTCCAGGTGACAGATTTCAGTGATGGAGAATTTACTATTTCATTTGAAGAGAATCTCCGGGGCAATGATGTTTATATTGTACAATCCACGTTTCCGCCTTCGGAAAACCTTCTGGAGCTTTTGCTTATGGTTGATGCAGCCAAAAGGGCCTCTGCCAGGCAGATTACGGCAGTGATTCCGTATTACGGTTATGCACGGCAGGATCGTAAAGATAAACCGCGTGTTCCCATTACAGCCAAGCTCATTGCAAACCTGCTCACCGCAGCAGGAGTGCATCGCCTCATAACCATTGATCTTCATGCCGATCAGATACAGGGATTTTTTGACGTTCCTGTTGACCATTTGTATGCATCGTCCATATTTTTGCCTTATATAAAAAAACTTAACCTGCCCAACCTGGTATTTGCATCGCCCGATACCGGCGGCACACGCAGGGCGGCATCCTATGCCAAAGCGCTGAATACAGGTTTTGTGATTTGTTATAAACAGCGTTCGAAAGCAAACCAGGTTGATTCGATGTCGCTTATCGGTGATGTGAAAGGCAAAGATGTATTATTGCTCGACGATATCATCGATACAGGAGGAACTATTACAAAAGCGGCCCAGATAATGATCGATAACGGCGCTGCAAGTGTACGGGGTTTTTGTACTCACCCCATATTATCAGGCGAAGCTTTTGACAATCTTGTCAAGTCAGCCTTTACCGAAGTAATTGTTACCGACACCATTCCGTTGAAACACGAGCACCCCAAAATAATAGTCCTGAGCACTGCCACATTACTGGCAGATGTAATTAAAAGGGCCCACAACTACGAATCTATTTCATCACTTTTTAACATCAAATAATAACCATTTAAATCAATTCCAATGAAAACAGTATCTATGAGCGGTTCGCTTCGCGCGAACGTAGGGAAAAAGGATGCTAAAATGAACCGGGCCAACGGCAAGGTACCATGCGTAATCTACGGTGGTAAAGAAGAACTTCATTTTACGCTTGACGGGAAAGTCCTCGACACCATTATTTTCACCCCGTACACTTTCCTGATTGATCTTGACATCGACGGTAAAAAGTTCACCGCCACACTTCAGGACATTAATTATCACCCGGTTTCGGGTAACACTTTGCATGCCGATTTTCTGCAGGTAACCAAAGGGAAACCAATCATTGTAAGCCTTCCGATCCGTGTTGAGGGAAACTCACCCGGTGTTTTACGCGGAGGTAAACTCGTGAAGAAATTCCGTAAACTGAAAGTTAAAGGTCTTGCCGAGAATATGCCGGAAGAGATTATACTCAGTATTTCGAAAATGGAAATTGAAGATACACTCAGGATAAGTGATATTAAAATACCTAATATCGAAATCCTGGAAGTTATGGGTAACCTTGTTCTGCAGGTTGCATCGACCCGTGCGGTTGAACCAACTGCTGTTCCGGTAGCCAAATAATAGAATCAGCTAATTCATTACTAAAAAGGTACAAAGTTTTAAAGCTTTGTACCTTTTTTGTTTTATAAAGGATTTTAATCAGTCAAGTGGAAGAAGAGGATAAGAAATAAAAAGCTGTTCACAGGCAGGATAAAACAGTAACTTCAAAACTAAGCGTTGATCTTGGTCTTAACAAGTTCAGCAATTCTTTCGACCGGTATGCGCTCCTGTTTCATGGTATCGCGGTCGCGGATGGTTACCATGTTATCCTCCAGGGTCTGGTGATCCACTGTAATACAATACGGCGTACCAATAGCGTCGTGGCGCCTGTAGCGCTTACCTATTGAGTCTTTCTCTTCGTATTGACACATGAAGTCGTATTTGATGGAATCCATAATTTCACGGGCTTTTTCAGGAAGCCCGTCTTTTGCTACCAGTGGAAGAATCGCGCATTTTACAGGAGCCAGAACAGATGGCAGCCTGAGCACCACCCGTTCGGATCCGTCTTCGAGTTTTTCTTCGGTGTAGGCATAGCTGAGAACAGCCAGGAATGTGCGGTCGAGGCCGATGGATGTCTCTATTACATAAGGCACATAATTCTCGTTGAGTTCAGGATCAAAATACTGTATTTTTTTACCTGAGTACTCCTGGTGTGCTTTTAAATCGAAATCGGTGCGCGAATGAATGCCTTCGAGTTCCTTAAAACCGATTGGGAATTCAAATTCAATATCAATGGCAGCATTGGCATAATGAGCCAATTTATCGTGCGGATGCCAGCGGTATTTGGCTGAAGGAATTCCAAGCGAGAGATGCCATTTCATGCGTTCGGTCTTCCAGTATTCGAACCATTCGAGTTCGGTGCCGGGGCGAACAAAAAACTGCATTTCCATCTGCTCGAATTCACGCATACGGAATATGAACTGCCTGGCTACTATTTCGTTACGGAAGGCTTTACCGGTTTGTGCAATCCCAAACGGAATTTTCATTCTTCCGGTTTTCTGTACATTGAGGTAATTTACAAATATTCCCTGGGCTGTTTCAGGTCGAAGATAAATTACATTTGAATCCTCGCTTACAGAGCCCATCGAAGTATTGAACATCAGGTTAAACTGCCGCACATCCGTCCAGTTACGGCTCCCCGAAACCGGGCATACAATTTCGAGATCTTCGATTAGCTTTTTTACGTCGGCCAGGTCATTGCGCTCCATAGCCCCGTAAAAACGACGGTTGGTGGTTTCAATTTTCTCCTTATATTCCAATACGCGGCCGTTGGTAGCCAGGAACTGGACCTTATCAAAAGTATCTCCAAAGCGTTTCGCTGCTTTTTCAACTTCCTTATCGATTTTATCCTGCCATTTAGCCATCTGGTCTTCAACCAGAACGTCGGCACGGTATCGTTTCTTGGAGTCGCGGTTGTCGATCAGCGGGTCGCTGAAAGCATCCACATGACCCGAGGCTTTCCATGTGGTGGGATGCATAAAAATAGCGGCATCCAGGCCCACAATATTCTCGTGGTACTGAACCATTGATTTCCACCAGTACTGGCGGATATTGTTTTTTAACTCAACGCCATTCTGTCCGTAATCGTACACAGCGCTAAGGCCATCGTAAATTTCGCTGGAAGGGAATACGAAACCATATTCCTTGGAATGGGATATTATTTTCTTGAAAATTTCTTCGTTTTGTGCCATGCGGCAAAGGTAGCCAAAATATGTAAACGGACAAAGAGGGGGGAGCCGGGAGAGAAGGGTTGGGGAGACACGGGGATAGGGAGACAGGGAGAGTGGGAGACAGGGAGAAAAGGATACTGGGTGAAAGGGTGAAAGGGTATTGTGCACAGAGAATTCGATTTATTATTCCATCACAAAAAACTGTATTTTTGCTGCATGATAGCAATTGATCAAACATTAATATCTGACGAGCTGGGGAGTATTCGTTTTGCATGCGATCTTTCGGCCTGCAAAGGTGCTTGCTGTGTGGATGGTGATGCAGGCGCACCGCTGGATGAAGAAGAAATAGGCATACTTGAAGATTGTATTGACGACATAAAACCCTACATGACACCTGAGGGTATTCTGCAGGTAGAGCTTACCGGTGTTTTCGATTACGATATGTTCGGGCATTATGTAACACCCCTTGTAAACGGTCGGGAATGCGCCTTTGTATATCACGAAAACGGGATCGCATTCTGTGCTATCGAGAAAGCCTGTAAAGAAGGAAAAATTCCTTTCATGAAACCGGTTTCCTGTCATTTATACCCGGTGAGGATCAGTAAATACAATGATTTTGATGCCGTGAATTACCATGAATGGCATATTTGTAAACCGGCACTGTTGAACGGAAAGAAAAACGATATTCCGTTATACATATTCCTGAAAGACTCTTTAATCAGGAAATACGGTGAAGAGTGGTATGCGGAATTGGTCGGATCGCTGCCCGCCAGAAAAGAGAAGCAATAAGTTTAACAGGATTGTTTAGGAAAAAAAAATACACAAAACGGGAGGTATCCTGCTTTGTGTATTTTGTATTTCAGGTGATTGCATGAAGGTCAATCACCACCGGAATCATGAGCTTACCAGAGAAATATCAAACTGAACCAGGTCAATAAAGAGTTTCAGCCGCTCCTCAATATCTTCCTGTGAAAGGCTGAGTAAGCCTTCGGTACCAAATTTTTCAACGGTAAAGGAAGCCATAGCGGCCCCGTATATAATGGCATTTTTCATATTGCCGAACGAAATATCGCCTGATTTGGCCAGGTGACCGATAAAACCTCCCGCAAAAGTATCTCCGGCACCCGTTGGGTCGAAAACTTCTTCCAGAGGTAAAGCCGGGGCAAAAAACACGCTGTCGCCATGAAAAAGCAATGCCCCATGCTCTCCTTTTTTAATAACCAGGTATTTAGGGCCCATGGTCAGGATTTTCTGTGCTGCTTTTACAAGCGAATATTCACCGGTAAGCTGGCGGGCTTCCGAATCATTTACCATCAGAACATCAACTCTTTCTATTACTTTCATCAGGTCGTCCCACGCCGAGTCCATCCAGTAGTTCATGGTATCCATCACAATAAGTTTCGGGCGTTTTACCAGCTGATCGAGTACACGCAGCTGCACGGCAGGAGTCAGGTTTCCAAGCACCACAAACTCCGGCGTAAGACAACTGGCAGGGAGAACCGGGTCAAAATCGGCAAGCACATTCAGCTCGGTTACCAGTGTATCACGGGTATTCATATCGGTGTGATAACGACCTGACCAATAGAATGATTTCCCATCGGGCTTAACCTGAAGTCCGTCGGTATTAACGCCTCTGTCGGTAAGCAGTTTAATATATTCATCCGGGAAATCGCCACCAACTACACTAATTATATGTACATCGCGGGCAAACAGTGAGGCAGTTAGACTGATAAAAGTAGCTGCGCCACCCAGTATTTTATCTGTTTTTCCAAAAGGAGTTTCAATTTTATCAAATGCAACCGTTCCAACAATTACAGTACTCATAAGGGGTTTTTAATAATGAATAAAATGAATTTGATTTTTTTTTTGCAAAGATATTGTTAATTCCGATTGAATGTGTAATTTTGCCGTCCCTTTCGAGGGGAAATATCAATTAACCAACCATTCCTCCTTAGCTCAGTTGGTTAGAGCATCTGACTGTTAATCAGAGGGTCTCAGGTTCAAGTCCTGAAGGGGGAGCCTCAAAATCAAAGAGTTACAAATTATTTGTAGCTCTTTTTTTATTTATGCGACCAAAAATGCGACCACAAGTCAGACGTTAAAAGGAAAATGCACGGCAAGCAAAAGATAATAATACGCTGATATATTGAATTTTATATGATTGTCAAGCAATAAAAAAACCTGCAGCTAATAAGTTGCAGGTTTTTCTTTTTAGAGAAGTGAGTCTCTACTTCACATTCTTAGCCAGATCAGCTCCGGCTTTAAATCTGATCACCTTTTTAACAGGTACAGATCCGTTTGCTTTTGGAGCCGAGGTAGTAAGATCAATAGTGGAGAAGTAAGCTGCAACCACGTCACCAACCCATTCAACAGGGGCAGTAATACTGGCTGCACTTTCAGACCTCAGCGCGGCATTTGCAAAATTCAGCGCTTTGTTCTTGGCACAGTTTACCAGGATAATCGAAACCGGAGCATCCAGTTCAGCCTGGTCGGTAGTGTTGGGTTCCCAAAGAAAACTGATTACCTGGTCGTCTTCGCAAGTCATTTCAACATTCCTTACAGAACTGCCTTCATTGTCGCAAAACTGAACTTTTGTGTAATCGATTTCATTGGTTCCTTCAGTAAAGATACTCTTAACATTAATGCTAACGATCTTGTTGAATGGGGACATGTTTTTGAGCGTATTGGAATACGCACCATTAACAACTGGGAGTACCTGTCGGATCAGGTCAACAGTCTGAGCAAATTTGCTCCGCTGCATTACTTGTCCTTCGGTTCGGGGGTTAGAAACCTGGATAGGTTTGCTTCGCATAGTGTTTCTCTCGTAATGTTTCGAGAAAACAGCAGTC
>JBBQSY010000119.1:0-10591 GCA_038213495.1 Bacteroidales bacterium | reverse complement strand
TACAACGAAGACAGCGGATGGCCGGGCAGCGCCATGGCAACCGGATCGCAATTAAAGCCGTGGGCCAGGGATATGCTTCTGATATGGGACCAGCAGGACCCTGTATCACAAAAAGAAATTGACAGGAATAATGCCGTATATGCCATACAGAAAAACCGCAACCCATATATCGATCATCCGGAATATGCCAATATGGTTTGGGGAACCAATGTCGGAATACCCAACGAGCCTTCAAAGGTTGCTTTACAGGTATACCCAAACCCGGTTTCAGAAAACTGTACCATTACACTTCCTCCCGAATTCACTCAGCAAAACAATACTTTTGTTGTTTATTCCTCTACCGGTGCACCCGTATTTGCACCAGTTAATGTGACCGGCGGCACCGCAACGATGAACCTCGAAAACCTGCCCTCAGGCTTTTATCTCGTGAGGCTAACGCTGGATAACTTCCATACCATTTACCAGGCACGGATTATAAAGAAATAAGTTCCGGGATAAAGGTTAAAGGATAAAGGTTAAAGGATAAAGGATAAAAGTTAAAGGTTAAAGGATAGAGGTTGAGTCCACTCCGAAAAGTCAAAAATTGACGAAATGCCACTAAGTATCCAACTCACTAATGTCAGCAAAGATATGATTATCAATTGATTAATAGTGTTTCTTTATGTTTTTATGCCTTTGTGGCAAAAAAATATTCTCCCAGGTAGGCTCATTATTCACTCTTCACTCTTCACTTTTCACTTTTCACTCTTCACTTTTCACTCTTCACTCTTCGTTATTCACTATTTTCAATCTCCCGAATCCAGTTTCATTTTTATCCGTGATGACAGTATATCAATCGCTACCTTGTTTTCACCGCCCTGGGGCACGATAATATCAGCATACCGCTTGGTAGGTTCAATAAACTGAAGGTGCATAGGCTTAACCCAGCGGTTATAATGCTCCAGCACCTGCGTGTAATCGCGCCCGCGCTCAATGGTATCCCGGCGGATGATCCGTGTTAGCCTGTCGTCACTGTCGGCATCTACAAAAACCTTAATATCAAGTCGTTTGATTAATTTCAGATCGATAAAGGTCAATATCCCTTCCACAATAACAACTTGCCTTGGTTCAATTTTAACCGTTTCGGGGAGCCTGGCGCAGGAGATATAGGAATAAACCGGCATCTCTATACTTTCGCCCCGGCGCAGTGCGTCCAGGTGTTCAACCAGCAAACTCCATTCAATCGAATTCGGATGGTCGAAATTGATTTTAAGTTTTTCTTCAGGGGTAAGATGCCCGTTGTCCCAGTAATAGGCATCCTGGGCAATTACCGTCACCGAATTCTTAGGTAAGCGTTTGATGATTTCGCGGACAACGGTCGTTTTTCCGCATCCCGAGCCACCGGCAATTCCTATGATGAGCATGCTGTGATTGGTTTTGAAGTATTTCTTCCTTGCTGTAATAAAATGTAAAAGTAAAAAAAAGCCCCGGATTATCAGAGCTTTCTTTGTGGTTTTGAAAATTTTTATTCCTCGTTTAGGGTTTAGCTTCGCTGAGGTCGCTGCGCTCAGTTCAGAGTTTCAATGTCTCAGTCCCGATAGCTACCGGGATTCAGGTTTTCAGGATCCCTCCTTACACCTTACATCTTACATCTTACACCTACACCTTACACCATTCTAAAACAGGAAACTAAGTAAAATACCTGCTGCAACGGCACTCCCGATAACCCCGGCTACATTCGGCCCCATGGCGTGCATCAGCAGGTGATTCGTTTTATCGTACTCAAGCCCTACGACCTGTGAAACGCGGGCACTATCGGGCACTGCGGATACACCGGCATTGCCTATAAGCGGGTTCAGTTTGTTCCCCTCTTTCAGGAACAGGTTCATGATTTTCACAAACAGAACCCCGCCGGTAGTAGCTATAACGAATGAACAGGCACCCAAAGCGAATATCCCTACTGATTTGGCGGTAAGAAAAGTACTGGCTTGGGTTGATGCTCCAACGGTAACGCCTATCAGAATAGTTACTATATCAATTAACGGGCCTTTGGCAGTATCAGCCAGGCGCTTGGTAACCGTGCTCTCTTTCAGCAGGTTGCCAAAGAAAAGCATTCCCAGCAATGGCAGGCCCGAAGGCACTATGAAACAGGTAAACAGCATTCCGATAATAGGGAAAAGTATTTTTTCAAGTTTCGAAACAAGACGCGGGGGCTTCATCCGGATAAGCCGTTCTTTTTTGGTTGTAAGCAACCGCATAATCGGTGGCTGAATAACAGGCACCAAAGCCATATACGAATATGCGGATACCGCAATGGCACCAACCAACTCAGGCGCCAGTTTCGAAGAAAGGAAAATGGCCGTTGGGCCATCGGCTCCACCGATAATTCCGATTGCTCCTGCTTCGGCCGGACTAAAACCAAGAGCCAGCGAAGCTGCGTAAGCAGCAAAAATTCCCAGCTGTGCCGCTGCACCAATCAGTATCAGTTTAGGATTGGAAATAAGTGCCGAAAAATCGGTCATAGCACCAATACCCAGGAAAATCAAAGGCGGATAAATACCATACCTGACTCCGAAATACAGATAGTTCATAACGCTGCCGCTTTGATACACACCGATCTGAAGATTGCTTGGATCGCCGTTCATAATATGATCCGCTCCCCAGAATGGTATATTCCCGATTAAAATACCAAACCCGATAGGGATCAGCAGCATGGGTTCGTATTCTTTGGCAATGGCGAGGTAGATAAATACAAGTCCAATCAGAATCATTACGACATGCCCGGGTGTAAAATTCGAGAATGCCGTGTATCCTATAAACTGATTCAGGTGATCGGACATAAATGTCCATAAACTTCCGGAAGTCTCCATATCGCTATTCCCCGATTACAATTAATATATCACCTTCCATCACACTGTCACCCTTGCCAACCTGAATCCTTGCCACACGTCCTTCTTTGTCGGCATTTATGTTGTTCTCCATTTTCATGGCTTCGAGCATAAGCAACTTCTGACCGATTTTTACCATATCACCCTCACGTACAAAAATCTCAAGTATTACGCCTGGCAGCGGCGATTTTATACTTCCTGTGCCTTTGGGGCCCGAGGGACTTGCAGTTTTAGAAACTGACGGATGCGAATCGGTGGAAGGCACAGACATGGTACGCACCAGTTTGGGTGTTTTCATCGTCTGCATTTTCTTCTCTATTTCAACAGAATAGGGAACACCATTTATGGATACTTCAGCCGTATTTTCTTCGATGCCAATTATTTCGGCATCGTACTCATTCCCGTTTATAGTGAATTTAAAATGTTTCATTTCTTAATTTTTAGGGGTTCTGCGTAATCCGTAAATTTTCGAACTCCAGGGTGAATAGGTTTTGGCCGCATTTTTAAAAGTTATTACCGCATCTTCCATGCCTTGCATCTGCTGATGATACAGGTGCAGTGCAAGCGATATAGCGGCAAGCGTTTCACCGGGAATATCTTCGAGCGAATCCGGCACTTCCAAATCCGGGCGGCTTCTTTTGAAGCGCTTTTTCAGGTCGACATTATACAGTTTGGCCACGTATTTAAAAGTGAGGTAGAGGAAAATCAGAGATGTAAAAACTACCGTCATAGCAATAATGATCATGGCAATTCCTGTCGGGTCCATTCTGCCAAAATCCTCGGCAGCCTTTCCGGCAACTCGCTCGCCGGCTTTAACCACTATTAATGTTGACACCATCATAAGGGTAAATTAGAGTGTTTCTTAGCCGGATTGGTATCCTTTTTGGTCGACAACGCCTGGAATGCCCTGATTACCCTGAAACGGGTTGTATGCGGCACGATAACATCATCAATAAAACCATAGCTTGCCGCATCATAGGGATTGGCAAACTTGGTTTTGTATTCCTCTTCATATTTATGGAATTCAACTTCCCTTTCAGCCGGATCTTCAATTTCGGCCAGCTTTTTATTGTACAGCACTTGTATGGCGCCTTTAGGTCCCATTACTGCAATTTCGGCTGACGGCCAGGCATAATTAATATCACCCCGTAAGTGCTTGGAACTCATCACATCATAAGCACCGCCGTAGGCTTTGCGAAGGATCACGGTTACTTTTGGCACGGTAGCTTCGCCATAAGCGAATAATAGTTTAGCCCCGTGAATTATAATTCCGCCATACTCCTGGGCCGTACCCGGAAGGAACCCCGGCACATCAACCAAAGTAAGTATAGGAATATTGAAAGCATCGCAGAAACGAACAAAACGTGCCGCTTTGCGCGATGCATTAATATCGAGAACGCCGGCCAGGTAACTGGGCTGGTTGGCGACAATTCCTGCCGACATTCCGTTGAAACGGGCAAACCCGGTAACGATATTTGGGGCAAAGTGCCGGGCGACTTCCAGAAATTCGTTATTGTCAGCAATCAGATGAATTACATCCTTTACATCATAAGGCTTGTTCGGATTTTCGGGAATCACGTAATTAAGTGATTCTTCAAGGCGGTCAATCGGATCCATGCAAGGAATAAGCGGCGGGTCTTCGAGATTATTCTGTGGCAGATAACTGAGCAGCTTGCGCAGTAGTAGTATGCCTTCCTGTTCGTCCTCGGCAACAAAATGCGAAACACCCGATTTGGAGCCATGAACCATCGCTCCGCCGAGTTCCTCATCGGTTACCACTTCGCCGGTAACCGTTTTTACCACTTTTGGACCGGTAACAAACATATAGCTGTTTGTTTTCGACATAATGATAAAATCGGTGAGGGCAGGGCTGTAAACGGCGCCACCGGCACAGGGTCCGAAAATAGCAGATAACTGAGGTATCACACCTGATGCCATAATATTGCGCTGGAAAATCTCGGCATAACCGGCCAGGCTCTGAACGCCTTCCTGTATGCGCGCTCCTCCCGAGTCATTTATTCCTATAACTGGAGCGCCCACTTTCATGGCCTGGTCCATTACTTTACATATCTTTTTCGCATACATCTCGCTGAGCGATCCACCGAAAACGGTAAAATCCTGGGAGAAAACATATACCAGGCGGCCATCGATGGTACCATACCCGGTAACAACGCCGTCTGACAGATATTTTTCATTTTCGATGCCGAAATCGGTACAGCGGTGCGAAACGAACATGTCGAATTCTTCAAAACTGCCTTCATCCAGTAATAAATCGATGCGTTCGCGGGCGGTTAGTTTGCCTTTTTTATGTTGAGAGTCAATGCGTCTCTGGCCACCACCCAGTTTTGCAAGCTCCCGCTTGTCGAGGAGCGACCTGATTTTATCTTCAATTGCCATGTTGTATTGTTGGAGTTAGATGAATGTTGGGATTAGGGTTTAGGGTTGGGGGCAGTTCCTGCACCTGAAACCATGCACTATGCACCATGCACTATGCTCTACATATTTTTATTCTCACAAAGTTCGGTCAGCACACCAAAAGTAGATTTTGGATGAAGAAAACCGATACTCATTCCTTCGGCGCCTTTGCGCGACTGTTTGTCGATAAGCTGTATGCCGTTGGCTTCAGTTTCGGACAGTGCGTTGTCGATATCTTTCACTGCAAAAGCAATATGATGAATGCCTTCCCCTTTTTTCTCAAGGAATTTTCCTATCGGTCCTTCAGGGTCGGTGCTTTCGAGTAATTCGATCTTGGTTTGGCCTACCATAAAAAATGCTGTCTTTACCCGCTGATCAGCGACTTCCTCAATAGCATAACATTTCAGCCCGAATACTTTCTCCCAATATGGAATACTGACTTCCAGACTTTTAACTGCAATCCCAATGTGTTCGATATGTGATAAATTCATAGTCAATATTTTTCTGCAAAATTAGTTTCTTTTTGTTAATGAAATAACAATAGACAAAGAAATTAGTTTGGAATTGTTAATATGGAATTATTCTATATAAGTGTTTCACTTAAAATATCAGAACATAGGTTAAACCAATGTGAATTTTATAACAGGCCAAAGGTCGTTTTGAAATTTTACAGTGGTAAATACCGATCAGAAATTCGTTTAGTTCTCCCGATATTTATCGGGATGGACTATTACGAATTTCATATCGATATTACAGCCGGTTGAAGTGGAGAGTGCGGCTGAACTGAAATAGGTCTTTAATTTAAAACAGCCCGGCTATCCGCTTGCAGGGATTTTTGGTTGCCATACCTGGCTTTGATCTTGTAAACGTATCATACTATGCCTGATTCACAAAAAAAAACCGAAGGCAAAACACTCCGGGTTCATTGTAAATTCCATTAAACTATGATTATTCTATTCAACAATCATAGTCTCATCCAATTTCGTATTATTACTGATATATACTACATTATACATACCGGGTTTCAATTTCATGCCTTTGATATTAATCTTTTTACCCGTGTGCTTGCCGGAGTATAAAGTTGTTCCCATACTATTAGTGACTATAACTGTAGCCGTAGTACTCATTGTTAGAGTAGGATCACATGGTGGGTTAATTACATCTATTTCAAAATTCCCATCTTTGCTTGGATTTGGAGAGAGCATTAATGTAGCAGGAGGGCACGGATCCCCGGGATTCAGCACAGTAACGGGTATGTAACGCGAATCAGTACCACCGCATCCATAGGCTGTACACTGTATTGCACCACTTCCTATGGCACCGGCCTGCACATATATTGAACGTGTTCCCTGTCCGGTAACTATCCGCCAGCAATACGTATTATAGCAGCCTACGGGTATTGACCAATTGTAAGATGTAGCCCCTTGTGCCAAAGGTACACTGTAGGTTGCATAGGAGCCCGGTGTTAGCTGTGTTGGCCCGTTTACTGTACCTGTGAAAGCATGTGTACCAACCCAAACAGCCTTTGCCGTCACTGGTACCGGACTACAATTGGCTAAATTAATTGTAGCCGTTACCGAACCGGTTCCGTTTCCAATAGCGGTAAAAACTTTAGGATTTCCAGGTTGATGATCAAAAGTAATGTTCGCTGTGCAAGACCAAGTTACAAAGCATCCTATTGGTACGTTATTGACGGTAAATAAAGCATCGGAAGTGCAAACAGTGGAGGGGCCGGAAATATCAACATTGGTATATTGATACGGACCACCAACACCAACAGCATACCATGCATTAGCTACGGCTATAGTTTCACAGGAGTTGGCTCCAAAAAGATAAGTTGAAGCGGTTATTGAAGTATTACGAGCATCAAGATAACCAGAAGATGCCGTGAGATAAAATTTTTCCATTCTATAGACGATTTTTGATGCATTGGAAATTCCAACAGGAGCTATGTTATAGGAATTGTTAAGGTCATTAATTCCACTCCCTCCCTGTGATAAAAGGAAAAACCAGTAGTTTCCAACCCCACTGTTTGTATGAATCCCACAGTTGTCGTTTGCAGAAGATGGGGTACAACCATTTACATTCACCCAGTTGGTTGGTGATTGGTAAGTGTTAGGTTGACCAAACAACTTCGGATTACTCATTGATCTTAGACCACCAAATGCAAAATCTTCCCCAATAAGTCAGGTTTGCTTTCCGGCAACAGACCATTGCTCGACACATGCCCCCCAAATATCTGACAAGCTTTCGTCTAAAGCACCGGATTCGCCGTTGCTAATCAACCCGGTACCGTTAGCCACTGCACTATGACTAACTCCATGACCTACCTCATGTGCAATATCCAGACTGACAAGTGGTGATAAATAATGACCATCTCCAAGGAACAGGGCTTTTTTACTGTCAAGCCAGAATGAGTTATCCATCGGTACAATGTTGTTGTTGTTATCCCTTGTATTAAGATGAACGTAACATTTTATTACACCGTTGTTCCCATCATAACTATCTCTGCTATGGACTGCTTTAAAATAGTCGAATGTTTTCTCTGCTGCCCAGTGAGCATCCAGTGCAGCAATATCCTGGTTTGAATTGTTATACTCGCTTGCAGTCCAATTGTTGTCGTTATCAGAAAATTCACTTACATTATCAATACCATTGTCAACTTCCTGAATGGTTGTGGCAGGAGCCTTTTTAAAATTAAGGGTATGAATTTGTGTGGTAGTACCGCCCCTTGAATATTCATTCAGCCAATATCCACCAGTATGAGAATCACATGTGATTGTTTTGGCACCCGAATAGAGAGTTACAGCGGTTCCCGGTGCATTAGCTCTATTTACCAATGACTGAGTGAAAAATCATCTCTCCCGATTCGCAGCTAATGTAACCATAAAAACTGTCGAAAATGCTTTCACCTGTAAGGTTTGCTTTGTAGACAAGGTTAAACTTGTTGTCGGCCCCTTTTAAAATAACAATTTCGTATTTATTATTCTTCTTTGCAGGCGCGCTCTCAAAACTTTTCTCTTCGGGTAAATCGTAAACTTTGTGCTTTACTTCTTTCCTGGCTAGTTCACCTCTATTTAATGCATCGTAAAACTCATATTTAGGTTTTAAGATTAAAGGATTCAGGAATACGAGCAAAGTCCCCGTTGATAGAAACAATACTACCCGATTTATCCTTATGGACAATAAACTCACTAAACTCCACTTTTATACCGTTAAAGGTTTGTTGATACTTCTCGTGAATCATGCCTAATTCATCAGTTTCAACCTTATATAAGTAGAACCCATTTCCTTTCCCTGTTTTTAATACGCGGTTCAGAAACGCTTTTGATTCCTCAGGTATTAAAGATTTAGTATCTAAATTCTTTACCCATGCAAATTTTATGGTTCCGTCAACTGTGCTATCCAAAACCGTAATTTCCTGTTGCGCAAGCACTTGCTGTGATGTGAATATTAAGTGTGCTATAAATAATATGGGTAATAAATAATTTGTTTTCATAATTTTTCTTTTTAGTTATTAGTATAATTTATTTTAATGACTGATCGTAGTGACGATAAAAAGAATATTGTATTCCCGGAAGGCTGAGCGGCACTAATTGTGAGATTAGCATTGTTACCAGGACTCTCGTATACCCTTTTAACAGTTTTAAAATCATCAGTTGTTTTAAAAACTGACCACCCCGTTACAAAATACTTGGTTTTGTTTGTTACAATTGCCGAATAGTATGAACACCCTTGTCCGGTTATATTATTTAGAAAAGTCCAATTAATCCCTCCATCTGTTGTTTTGTAAATATTATTATCGGAAGTAAAAGCATATCCGATCTTGTCGTCAGAAAAGCTTAAACAGGTGACAGCTTCCTGCATGGAGGTCAACTCCATCCAGGTATTCCCACCATCTGTGGTTTTTACTATTAAACCTATGCTACCAAGATCATTATTAATACAGCCATAGGCATATCCAATCCGCTCGCTTGTGAAGAATAGCTTTCCTATCATATCATACCCCTCATGGATATAAGCAGTGTTCCAGGTAGATCCACCATCATTGGTTTGCCGGATATCACCAGCAAAACACACAAACCCGACCTTTGAGTTTTTAAAGAAAATTCCATTATAAGCGCCATTAACCGAAAAATTGCCCAGATTGCTCCAGCTAATACCCCCGTTATTGCTAAAACATACACCATAAAAACTTTCGTCTTGTGAATTATACGTAGCATATACAGAATCTGCACTTTTAGCATATATATTTCTAATTTGAGCCGAAGGTCTACCCTCAACATAAACTGGAATTTGTACCCAACTCAGTCCTCCATCAATAGTTTTTGCTATAATAGCACAGCCCAAATCAAGATCAAAGCTGCCTGAAATATATCCAATTCTGCCATTTGCAAAACTCATATCAGTAGGTTGTGCAGTACCTTTAAAGACTTCAATTTCTTTAATAGATTCGTAAGTTTGATTATCTTTTTTGCAGGAGACTATTAGTGAGAGTATTATACTTGAAATCACTAATATTTTGTTTACATCTATTACTTTTACTTTCATGGTAAGAATGTTATTGATTAACTATTGAGTTTGAATTTTAGGAAGTTCGTTCTACAACAGTTTTTCATCTACGGTATCTTTTTAAATAAACGCTGAGATAATCTTGTAACTAACAGGGCAATCAGCAGCAAAAACAGGTAGCCTCAATTTGGCAGGTTAAAATGATTTTATTTTTTTCATATCGTACAGATTAACAGATCACCAAAAAGAACAGTTTGTATATTGTCCGGTTTATAACAATTTGTGTTTTATTAAACAGGGCTTTCTTGGCAGGTTCATGATTGAATAATTTTATAGGATAATATATCACATTAAAATTTTCGGGCATCTGGGTTTTAATTAGTCGATCGCAATCAAATAGAGAACTTTTTTCATACTATTGAACCTTTTATGTTTTATTTAATATGTGACTTATTATTGTTAACCTTTGTTTAATCTCAGAATAGTATTATATTTAGTATTACAGACATTTGTTGACCCCGATTTGCAATTGTATTTTTCAAATAGTATGCGAAAGACAGTGAAGGCTTATTTGTTTGTATTATCCTGAGTTGCAAACTCAGGATAACACTTGTTCATTTTATTTTTTGGAACACTACGAACATCTGGGGTGTACTCGATATACAAAAACTAAAAGAGAGCGAAAAACAACACGTCTTCGCTCTCCTTGATGCTTTTATTAAGCAAACTAAAATGCAAGCTATTATGTAATACAAAAGCCCTACATTTCTGTAAGGCTTCTGTTTCTATAAAAACTC
>JBBQSY010000118.1:0-10610 GCA_038213495.1 Bacteroidales bacterium | reverse complement strand
TTCTAAAAAATACTTTAGTTCTTCTATTATGCTTACATTTGCTTCTACCATTGAGTTTTGTATTTAGTCACTACAAAGAACTGTAGAAATATCGTTCAAACTCAATGGTTCCTTTTTTCTTAACTAAATGACATTGCCCTTTAGGGGTCAGGGGTAAAAAAGTTGAAAATCAATAAATTGCGACTTTTCGGAGTGGGCTCATTATTTAAGAGTAAACCAATATCCAGCATCCCCCGATCTGTCATCAGAAATTCTGAATCCCTGAAACTTTGTAACCCTTAAAAAAGACAAGGAGAGCGGGAGAATGGCGAAGGGGAGACTTGGAGATGGGAAAATCCATTCAATCCCATCAATCCCATCAATCCCCTCAATCCCCTCAATCCCATCAATCCCCTCAATCCCCTCAATCCCATCAATCCCATCAATCCCCTCAATCCCTCTCAATCCCTCTCAATCCCTTCAATCCCTCTCAATCCCCCTCAATCCCATCAATCCCCCTCAATCCCTCTCAATCCCTTCAATCCCTCTCAATCCCCCTCAATCCCCCTCAATCCCATCAATCCCCCTCAATCCCCCTCAATCCCCCTCAATCCCCCTCAATCCCATCAATCCCTCTCAATCCCATCAATCCCTCTCAATCCCTCTCAATCCCTTCAATCCCTTCAATCCCCTCAATCCCATCAATCCCCTCAATCCCCCTCAATCCCATCAATCCCCTCAATCCCATCAATCCCCTCAATCCCTCTCAATCCCATCAATCCCTCTCAATCCCCTCAATCCCATCAATCCCATCAATCTCAAAGCGATACAATCAAGCTTATCCGTCCCCATTTATGCCACATGCTGCTTTTAAATTCCGGCGAAAGATAATACTGTGCAACCTCAAGGCCCACCCCTTTATACATAATATGGAATCCGGCCTCAGCATTTCCCACCACCCTTTTGATCTCGCTGCTTTTTAAAGTGTAAACATTCTCCCTGTTCAGGAGGCCACCCTGCAGCAGCGCGTTGTAGGCCACAGCATGAACATACGTTTTGGCAAAAAAGTAATATTCGATAGTCGGCTGTGGCGAATTTTTATCCAAACCGAAGATTGGGTACTGTCTTCCTGCCTTGAGCTCCAAACCAACGCCGGCCGTGTTGTAAAGCGTTCCGGCTTTGGCATCCGCGCCCGCCAGAAGGTTAAGGTTTTTATTGCGAATGATGGCTTTTTGAGCAAGAACCGAATAATTCAGTATAAGATCCGATTTGATCTGGGTTTTCCAGCCCAAAGGCAGGTCGTTAGTCGGAAACGTCCTGTGAACCAGCGTTTGCAGGTATGCTCCTGCCGAACCCGGCCCTATAAAACCGGCATCCAGCTGCGAAGTTATCTTAAGTCCGCATTGCCGGTCCGAAATGGATTTGCGAAAACCGAAATAAAGTGTCGAAGCATATGGCCTGTCGTTATTCATCAGTGGTTTAATGCGTGTATCGGAAGGCGTATATATGTCCTGCACCACACTCAGTGTATAGGTTACGAAAGCCTTTCGGCGGTAAGGTATCATCAGTTTCTGAACCGGAAGCCGGCTTAGTCGAGCTGATTGCAGTTCGAAGCCCAGTCCGCTGGTAAAATACCGGTCGGTATTGGCATAGGTGATAAGATCATTTTCGAAATTCAGTTTCAGGATATTCCGGTTGTCAACACTCTGTTCAACCCATTGTATTCCCGCAAAGGACCGTTGCATAAAATTCTGGATTGAAACGTCAGCATCGGAAACAACAATTTGTTTATCCCGGTTTTTCACGAAATTGAAACGTTTTCTCTTCGTTTTTTTAACAAGGGTATCGGTAAATATACCGTAATGTTTCTTTTCCATGTTGATGCGTTGCGCCAGGCGTTCATCCTTATTATCAGGATCAAAAATCGTGTTCGCCGCCTGCTCCAGGTCAGCCATTTGCAGAGGTACCGGGTTACTTTTTCCATCGAAAAGCAGGATGTCATACTTACCGGACAGATCGGCCATGGCCAGGCTTACCCGGTCACCGTTCTGTTTTACAAAAACCAACCGGGTGATCTGCGGATTCAGCAAGGGAATATGATGTGATGAAAGAATTTTTTCAGCGAAAGCTAAATCAGGATCAGTTTGTGCAGAAAACGGTCTATGAGAATTGATCAGAATGCCTGCCGGGTGATTAATCAGAAAGGAGGTGTTTTTTTGCTCAGCCTCACGTATCAATACCTGCTGTTGTTGACAAGCAGCAGAGAAAAACATCGAAACCATCAGGATGTAAAACGCTTTCATACCAATATACTGAGCCTTTCATTAACAAAAATACGGATAAAGTCTCTTTGCTTTACAAGCAGCTATCCCATTCGTCAACCGGTTCTTCCTGAATTTTTAAACGGTTAACAAAGTTTTATGATTGTTCAGCACGGAAAAAAAAAGGGAAAAATGTAAATTGTGTTGTTAAAAAAAATACTGTATATTTATGATATCAATAGTTATACAATGGTTATACAATAGTCATTCAATAGTCATTCAATGGTCATAGAATAGTCATAGAATAGTCATTCAATGGTCATTCAATAGTCATTCAATTGTCATTCAATAGTCATTCAATAGTCATTCAATAGTCATTCAATTGTCATTCAATTGTCATTCAATTGTCATACGATTGTTTTTCACTATTCACTATTCGTTATTCACTATTCACTTTTAAAGGTCATACAATAGTCATTCAATTGTCATGCGATTGTTTTTCATTTTTCACTTTGCATTTTGCATTTTTCACTCTTCACTCCCGATAGCTATCGGGATATCTGGATCACTTTTCACTTTTCACTTTTCATTATTCACTTTTCACTCTTCACCTACTCCTTACTTCCGCCCCGTCCTTTCCAGCTCCCTCAGATTCTCCATCTTCTTTTTCTCCAGGAAACTGTTGATATCGCATAGATGCTCCTTTACCTGTTTGTTGCCGAATTCAAAAACCTTGCTCACCAGCCCGTCGAGGAAATCACGGTCGTGCGAAACCAGTATCAGTGTGCCGTCGTAATCCTGCAAAGCGCTTTTCAGGATATCTTTTGTTTTCATATCCAGGTGGTTGGTAGGCTCATCGAGGATAAGCAGGTTCACCGGTTCGAGCAGCAGCTTTATCATGGCAAGGCGCGTGCGCTCGCCGCCCGAAAGCACCTTCACTTTTTTGTTCCAACTGTCGCCGCCAAACATAAATGCGCCCAGCATATCCTTTATTTTGGTTCGGATATCGCCTTTGGCCACATCGTCGATGGTCTGGAAAACCGTATTTTCCTCGTCGAGAAGTGAGGCTTCGTTCTGAGCGAAATAACCGATCATGGTGTTGTGGCCCAGGGTGAGCTTTCCATCATAGTCAATTTCGCCCATCATGCTTTTTACCATGGTCGATTTGCCCTCGCCGTTTTTACCGACAAATGCAACCCGCTCGCCGCGAACTATGCTGAACGAGGCGTTGGAAAATACATTGTGGCTGCCGTAACTTTTCGACATTCCTTCGACGATCACCGGGTAACTTCCCGAGCGGGGCGAAGGCGGGAACTTGAGACGCAAGGCCGAATTATCCTCTTCATCCACCTCAATTACAGGCAGCTTTTCGAGCATTTTCACCCTCGACTGCACCTGGTTCGTTTTGGAATATGTGCCACGGAATCTGTCGATAAAATCCTGGTTATCGGCAATAAACCGCTGCTGCTCGTCGAACTGTTTCTGTTGCTGCACGCGTCGTTCGCCCCGCAGTTGAAGGTATGAGGAGTAATTCACCTTATAGTCGTATATACGGCCCATGGTAACCTCGATGGTGCGGGTAGTAATGTTGTCAACAAAAGCCCGGTCGTGCGAAATTACGATTACGGCCTTTGCGCTGTTGATCAGGAAATCCTCGAACCATTGTATCGATTCTATGTCCATATGGTTGGTAGGCTCGTCGAGCAGGAGCAGGTCGGGCTTTTGCAGCAGTATCTTGGCCAGTTCGATACGCATGCGCCATCCGCCGCTGAATTCACCCGTAGGGCGTGCAAAATCCTCGCGAACAAACCCAAGGCCAATTAAAATCTTTTCAACTTCGGCATCGTAATTGATTTCTTCGATGGAATAGAATTTTTCGCTCAGGGCCGAAACCTGCTCAATAATAGAATAATATTCTTCCGATTCGTAATCCGTGCGCGACGAGAGCTGTTCGTTGAGCGCTTCAATTTCGTGCTGCATTTCGAATATATGCGCAAAAGCCTGTGCCGCCTCCTCGAAAACAGTCCGACTGTCATTCGCAAGCAAATGTTGCGGCAGGTATGCAATTACAGCGTCTTTAGGCGCCGATACCTTGCCGCGTGAAGCTGTTTTGGTGCCGGCAATTATTTTGAGTAAGGTCGATTTTCCTGCGCCATTTTTACCCATGAGCGCAATCCTGTCCTTTTCGTTTATGGCAAAAGATACATCTTTAAAAAGCGTGGTCCCCCCAAACTCTACTGTAAGTCCGTCTACTGAAATCATTTCCGATTGTTAAAAAGGGTGCAAAGATACCGGTTTTTGGGAGAGCTTTTTGGAAAAAAGGACGCGGCGCTGAGTTTTCAACCTGAGATATTTGTGCCTTTTTGTGAAAACCACAAAAATAACGCTATGTTTCTGATTGATTTATCCCCGGGCAAGATAATTTTTAACCACGGAAGCACTGAGGACACGGAGGATTATTAAGGCTTTGATAGGATTTGCTGATATTGATTACAAAAGTGTAATGCGAAAAATATGCGTATGAATGCTTTAATGATACAATGTGAAAAAGTGGTTAAAATCTTAGATGTAAAAATGACATGAAAAGTCGTATAAAGAAATTGATATATGTTGTGCTTTTTTTCATTATAATTGTATCTTTACCTCAGTTTTAGCAGCGTTATTAGCTGTAAGTAATTCGGAGTATAACAGGTATGCAGCATTCTTTTGATAATGTTGCAGCCTGAAAATAATAAAATACTATTTCATATGGAAAACCAGCTTCTTACAACCCTCATCCGCGAAAACAGTATCAAATACGGTTCGCGAAGTGCAATTTTCTATCAGCAACCCGATAAAAGCTGGATGCCGATCAGTTGGACTAAATTATGGCAAACTATTGAAGATACTGCTAAAGCCTTGCTTGCGATGGGTGTGAAACCAGGTGATAAGGTAGCTATCATGTCGCGGAATATGCCCGAATGGACCATTGCGGACTACGCCATTCAGATGGTTCGCGCGGTTTCAGTACCCATTTTTTCGGCTACAAGTGTAGCCGAGACTGAATACATGGTCAGTGAAACGGAATGCGTACTATTCCTTGCGGGCGAGCAGGAACAATACGATGTTGCGTCGGAACTCCTTAAAAAAATCCCCTCACTTCGAAAAATTGTCGCATTCGATTCAGCTGTAACATTAAGCAATACCGAAAACTCCGTATTTTTTTCCGATTTTCTTCTTTCCGGTAAAAACGGCGATTACGATGCACAACTTGCCCTCCTTGAAGCTGATTCCAAAAATACGGATCTGTGTACCATATTATACACCTCGGGTACCTCGGGCGTTCCGAAAGGAGTGATGCTTTCGATTGCAAATTTCCTTCATTGCCTTCATATTCACGATTTACGGCTTACTGTCAGCGATCAGGATGTCTCCCTGTGTTTTCTTCCGCTCAGCCATATATTCGAACGGGGCTGGACGTTCAACGTTCTCAGTACCGGAATGACATCCTATTACCTGCGCAACTCCAAAGAGGTGGTAGATGCGGTGAAAGATGTGAAACCCACCATCATGTGTTCGGTGCCCCGTTTCTTCGAAAAAACCTATGAAGGCGTAAATGCAGCTATTGCCAAAAGCTCGGCTCTTAAACAATCCATGTTTAAATGGGCTATAAATATCGGGGGTAAGAGACTCGACTATATATGGAACAAGAAATCCGTTCCTTCGGGACTTTCAATCGCCTACGCGATAGCTGATAAACTTGTACTTGCCAAGGGACGGGCGGCACTCGGCGGTAATTTCAGGTTTATGGTTTGTGGCGGTGCGGCTTTATCACTCGATATCATTCATTTTTTCGAACAGGTGGGCATTCATATTAAAATAGGATACGGACTTACCGAAACAACTGCCTCAGTTACCTGCCTGCTCGACGACGACATCAACACCAATTCCGTTGGCAAAGTTATGCCTCTGCTACATGTAAAAATCGGCGAAAACAATGAGATAATGGTGAAAGGCGGGACCGTATTCATGGGCTATTATAAAAAACCGGAACTAACCGCCGAAGTGTTTAAAGATGGATATTTTTGTACCGGGGATGCAGGGCGTCTCGATGAAAACGATTATCTCTTCCTGACCGACAGGATCAAGGACATTATTAAAACATCCTCGGGTAAATATATCGCTCCCCAGAAAATTGAATCCCTGCTTGCAGCCGATAAATATATTGAACAGATAACCATTATCGGCAACGAAAGGAAATATGTTACTGCCATTGTGGTTCCGGCAGCTATTGCATTTGAAGAAATGATACAGGAAATGGGCCTCGCAAAAAAAACACGGGAAGAACAGGTAAAAGAAAAGGCCGTTGTAGCCTTTTACCAGCAGCGGATTAACGAGCTTCAGAAAGACCTTTCGCCTTACGAACAGGTGAAGAAAATAGTCCTGCTTCCTGCCGAGTTCACCATACAGACCGGCGAACTTACGCCTTCGCTCAAAATTAAGCGACGCGTGGTAGCCGAACAGTTTAAGGACGAAATCGAAAATATGTACAGGGAATAGGTTAATGAAAAAGGATAAAGGATAAAGGTTAAAGTCAGAATCTATATTAGGCAGTTGAGCAATTTATACTAACTCTGAAACTCTGAACCGATCCGATGTAGAAGTAGAGTTCAAGAAAAGAAAATTCAGCTTGCAGCAAACAACTCCGAAACTCTGAATCCTGTTAGCCATCGGGACTGTAACACTGTAACCCTGAAACATTGAAACCATGTTACTCTGAAACCTTGAAACTCTGAAACCCTGAAACCCTGTAACCCTGTAACCCTGTAACCCTGTAACCCTGAAACCCCTTTCTCTCTGATGTTTCCACCTCTTGTGCGACCAAAGCCAGTAAGCGGGTTCCTGTATTATTGTTTTTTCGAGAAGTCCGGCATACAGGCGTGTAATTTCACCTTCGGCCAGGGAAGTCGGTTTATCAGTGATCAGAACCAATTCCAGCGTATAAAATCCCCTTTTAACTTTTTGTACATCAACATAAATTACCGGCCAGTTGTATTTTCGGGAATACTTTTCGGGTCATGGCAGCCAGGCCGTATCGTGGTGTAAAAACCCGAACCAGTGACAATCTTTCAGGTTCGACGGACTTTGATCTGCAGCCATGATATAGGCATGTGGTGTTGTAGAAAGCTCATTGAAAGTAATAGCTGTTTCGCGTATCGATGCCAGCCGGGTATTGAATTTCGCCCGGTGCCTGTTTACAAAATCATCTGTCTGCTTATTGGTGAGGGGTTTGCATAAAGCAACTATTGGAAATTTTAGCTGAAGCCCCGGTGATAGGGAACCCGATTCCCAATTGTTGTAATGGCCCGGCACGGCGATTACACTCACCCCTTTGTCGAAGTAATGATCAGCTAGTTCAGGATTAAGAATATAATGCCTGGCCTTTATTTCCTGAGGACTCATAGTAAATCATTTTATGCTTTCGAGGCTTATATCGCAAAGGTGATGGTAAAACTTTTCAGTAAGCGATCTGATTGCGGTTTCGTTCATCTCCGGGAAGGAACTGCGCAGGTTTTCCGAAACTACTTTACGCCTGTACCCGATTACATGATAAACCAGGAAATACACTACGTCCGAAAATAGGTACATCAACCGAAAAGGCATTATCCCAAGCAGGATAATTATGAACCGCAGAAAAAGATAGGAGATTGTTTTCAAGTATCTTTTGAGATTAAATGAATAACTGGCTAAAACATGAACCGGATATATGCGCCTATGCCCGGATTCATATCTTTGAATCGTTCGAGTTTTACCATCAGCCAATGAGCGGTAATGCCGGGCTCAATAACTATGGCATTTCCAAAAGTAAGCGTGGCGCCTCCGCCGGCAAACATTCCCACCCCGATGCCACCCTGGTAAACAGTATAGGTCTGCATATTGCTGTTCGGGATATATCCGTTATTTCCGTATATGTTGATCATACTGTATTCTCTTTCGGTACCGGTTGATTTGTTAATAATGTAAAATGAATTTTTCTTGACTTTCGTACTGTTCACATTCAATCCACCTGTTGCAAAAAAAGTCAGCTTTTCGCTTTTTGGAAAGCTTTGTTTCAGCCCGATATCGGCATACACGCGTTCCTCCACTCCCCGCATCGGAAATAACCGCAGGTCGTGCTCGCCTAAATAATCCCGGGGCGGATCAACGTCAAAGACAATTACATCATTTATTTTCAGCCGCATGTAATTGAACTCAACAATTAATGCGAGGCGCGGATTAAAACTATACTGCGCATATAAGCCAGGCTGCATGGCAATCTTATAATGCATGTTTTGAGGCAATCCTTCAATTGCAAGCGAATCATGGGCATTAAGGGAATGAAAAATCTCCTGGTACCAGTAATAATTTGACATCACATAATTGACGTTGTTCACATTTTCCGCATTACCGCTGTAGAAAGATGCAGTTTTTTTCGATGGATAATATGTGCCTACATTCAAACCGAAAACCCAGCCTTTGCCATCTTTGGTATATTCTATTTCAGGTTTCTCCGGACCGGATTGGGCATAAACCTGTGTTTCGCATGATGCGATGAGTATAAAGAATATCAATGTTTTTATACCTCGATTCATAGGTTTATATCTAAGGTGCATGTTAAAAAAAGCTCAGTAGCAGCCGGATATTCAGGTAGGTAACCGCACCGCCAATCAGGAAAAGGAAGATTTTAAGCATCATCGAATTGGCATATTTACCCATTACCTTACCTGATGAAGTAAGGTAAATCTGCGTAAAAATGGTAATAGGTAGCTGAATGCTGAGAAGCATCTGAGAGTAGATGAGTCCTTTAAACGGATTTGAGATGACAAAAATAATCAGTAATGCCGGAATAAGCGAAATCATAACGCCTAAACGGGAGTGGTTGTCTTTCATGTCGAAAGGCTCACTGAAAAATCCGGCAAAAATACTTCCTCCTGCCATCGCAGAAGTAATGGTTGAAGCAATGCCTGCAAATAAAAGGGCAACGGCAAATACTACGGCGGCATTGTTCCCAAGCAGCGGTACCAGCATATTTTTAGCCTGCTGCAACTCCGCCACCGGAATTTTGTGCCTGAAAAATGTAGCCGCCGCCATAAGAATCATGGCGCTGTTGATGGCCCAGCCGATGATCATGGAGAAAAGCGTATCAAGAAATTCGAAACGCAACTGTCGGCTTTTTACTTTTTCATCTGTGAGGTTCCACTGACGGCTTTGTATAATTTCGGAATGCAGAAAAAGGTTGTGAGGCATTACCACCGCGCCAAGCACACTCATGATCACAATCATGGATCCTT
This sequence comes from Bacteroidales bacterium, assembly GCA_038213495.1. Taxonomy (GTDB): domain Bacteria; phylum Bacteroidota; class Bacteroidia; order Bacteroidales; family UBA4417; genus UBA4417. The sequence continues at coordinate 1,060 of JBBQSY010000118.1, read as the reverse complement.
CGGGGAACGAGGGTTTAATCCATCCTATCACGGCCTCGCTCCAGGCTATGTCGGCAAGGGTAAGCTCGTAAACAAAGGAAAGCCCTATCAGGCTTACAAACCCGATGATCCATTTTTCGAGTTTCCGGTATGAATTCGTAAACAATAGTATAACAATTGTGATAATGGTTATAATTGACCCAATCCGGATAGGTATATTAAAGAGCATTTGCAGGGCAATGGCTCCGCCCAGTATTTCAGCCAGCGAAGTGGAAACTGAGGCTACAACAGCTGAAGAAAGTACGGATCGTGAAACCCATTTTGGCAGGTGCATGGTGGCAGCCTCCGAAAGGCAAAGGCCGGTGGCAATCCCAAGGTGAGCCACATTATGTTGCAAAACGATCAGCATGATGGTCGACAGGGTTACCATCCATAAAAGGGTATACCCGTAATCAGCGCCGGCAGCCAGATTGGATGCCCAGTTGCCCGGATCTATAAATCCAACAGTTACCAGTAATCCCGGACCAATATACTTAAAAATATCAAGTCCACCCAGAGCAGGCTTATGGTCACGGCGACGCAGATCCTTGATAAAATTAAATGGTGAGAATTTCACGATGGGTTTTCTTGTGTAGGTGCGCAAAGTTAAGAATTTATCTTTTCCATCGAAATGCTATATCTAAGCTATGCCATTGATATAAATATCGTGTAAACGGGTATCCGGAAAGCAAAAAAAAAACTAATCACCTTCATTTTCCGGGGAGAATGGGGCATAAAGAATGAATTAAATTGAGACCAAAATTTAAGGCATTTACCAAAACTCAGGCATTCGGAAAATCTTTCATTATTTCTTTGCTTTTTGCATGATCAAAAAGCAACAACTTAGCGCAGCGATCTCATGAGCTCCTATTAAAATAAGCGATGGGCGAATAAAAAATCCAGGCTTTCGAAAAATACTTGCGGTTCTAAGTCCGAGGTATCCCTCGCAATACAAGGCATGAAGAAGTTCCCAAAGCCAAACAGTTGTCGTTGCTGTGTATTGCTACGCACTTGCCATTCGCACGACCTGTCCCGCCCTTGC
>JBBQSY010000117.1:0-10613 GCA_038213495.1 Bacteroidales bacterium | reverse complement strand
TCCCTCTATCTTTGAACACTAAATCAGCTACCAAACAACTGCGAAAAATGAAAAAATATTTATTCCTCCTGGCACTGCCATTGATCATTCTGGCTGCCGGATGCAACAAACCAACAGGTTCGGGTATGGAAACAAAAACGGCTTTTATAAACCAGGCCACTACTGACAAAGTAATTAAACAGCTTACCGATTCCTGCGGCGAAGCATCAAAACTACGCATTGAACGTGGCGTAAATCAAGCTGCTTCACTTTGGGAAAAACAGGATGGAGACCAGGAAGCATTTACTGCTTTTTGTACCGGAAATTTTATTGCCGACACGGCAAAACTCCATGTTTTGTTCAATAAGCTGCAGCGCAGTTTCGAAGTGCTGTATGGCAATTATAACAAAATGGGCATGGATCTGCGTGTACCTGTCGACCTTAGTGGCGATGCACTGACCCCAATCGACGAAATGTTTGCATCCTTTTCACCCTCATCACATCTTACGGATGATTTGTTTGGCAACAAAATAGCATTTGTAACCATGCTCAACTTCCCGTTTTATTCGTTAAGCGAAAAAACAGAGCTTGGCAAAACATGGACCCGCCGCGACTGGGCTTATGCCCGTATGGGTGACGCCTTCACTTCGCGTGTACCCGCCGAACTAAATCAAAAATTAAGCGATGCCCTGTCAAAATCGGATATGTATATTTCGGAATACAATATTATGATGGATAAGCTGGTGGATGCATCCGGCAAAACGTATTTCCCGGCAGGGATGAAACTGATCACCCACTGGGGATTACGCGACGAATTAAAATCGCATTACGGGAAAACTGACGGGCTGGCAAAACAAAAAATGGTTTATTCGGTCATGAAACACATCATCGACCAGAGCATTCCTGAAATGGTGATAAACAACGACGAATACCAGTGGAATCCGGCTGATAACAAGGTGCTTAAAGATGGCAAAGAAGTTACAGCCTCTGCTGAACCTGACCGTCGTTACGAAATGCTGCTTAATAATTTCAAAGCTATACATGCTACCGATGCCTATTACCCCGCACTTCCTACATACAGTCAACGTGCTTTCGAACTAAATATGGAAATCCCGGAGTTGGATGTGCAAAAGCTTTTTGTTTCCCTCGTAACCTCTCCCGAAATAAAGGAAGTTGCAGCGCTGATCAGCAATCGGTTGGGCCGGAACCTCGAGCCTTTCGACATCTGGTACGATGGATTTAAAGCCCGCAGCGGACTGAATGAAGATGACCTGACTGCTAAAACACAGGCATTATATCCAACGCCGGCAGCCTTCGAAAAAGATATGCCCAATATGCTCCGCAAGCTTGGCTGGAGCGCCGAAAGAGCATCGTATATAGCTTCAAAAATCCAGGTTGATCCTGCACGGGGTTCGGGTCATGCAGCCGGAGCAGCCATGAAAGGCGATAAGGCACGGCTTCGTACCCGTATGGCTGACAAAGGCATGAACTACAAAGGATACAATATTGCTGTTCATGAGTTCGGGCACAACGTGGAGCAAACGGTTGACCTTTATGATATTGATTATTATATGCTGCAGGGAGTTCCGAATACGGCATTTACCGAAGCGCTGGCATTTATTTTCCAGAAACGTGACCTCGACTTACTGGGGGTTAAGGACAACAATCCGGATAAAGAGCACCTGGCAGCGCTTGACGCGATATGGTCGTGTTACGAAATTATGGGAGTTTCGCTCCTCGATATGCAGGTATGGCATTGGCTGTACGACAATCCGGATGCTACACCGGCACAGCTAAAAGATGCGGTTATCCGTATTTCGAAAGAAGTATGGAATCTGTATTATGCGCCGGTATTGGGCAATAAGGATGAACCCATCCTGGCCATTTATTCGCATATGATCGATAATCCGCTTTACCTTCCGAATTATCCGGTTGGCCACCTAATCGATTTCCAGATCGACGGATTTATTAAAGGAAAGAATTTTGCAGCCGAAGTGGACAGGATTTATACACAGGGACGCCTTACCCCGCAGGCCTGGATGCAGGGAGCCGTAGGTACTCCGATTTCCATTGATCCAATGCTGAAAGCCGCAGATGAAGCGTTGAAAGTGATTAAATAGGTTTGTCGGATTTGAAAAAGATTAAAGGGCCAACCTGGTGACAAGCCAGGTTAGCCCTTTTTAGTGTTTGTTTATGCATAAATAGTATTAGAAATCACAACTTTTTGATTACCGACAAATCACCCTTTTTATAAATTTGATTTATCTTTTGTTAATGAATTTGCTACTTTAGCTATGAAACTGTCCGTTTCAATCTCATTTAACAATAATTTTCCTGCTATAACTCTTTTCTCCGTCAAACACTTTCACAAAATAGATTCCTTTGGAAATATTCTTGAGTGAAATTTCTTTTTTTACTGGTTGTGAAATAGTTTCACCGAATACTCTTTTTCCTGAAATGGAATAGACTTCAATTGTACCTTTATTTATAACATTTTCGAAAGTGATTGTAAAATTACCATTCGATGGATTTGGCATAACAGACAGGTTATTTTGCATTTCCAGTTCATTTATACCGGTAAGGAGGGTATATTGTGCCACATAAAATTTTGCATTTGAATTAGTAAAATTTCCGCCTGCATAAATATGACCATTATGTTGTACAATGGCAGAAATACCAGAGTTGGGATGTAGCGCATTAAAGCCGCCCAATTCGCTCCATGAAGTACCATTGAATTTAGCAACATAAGCATTGCTTTTTGCATTAGTAAAATAGCCACCGGCATAAATATTTCCACCGGCATCTCCGCAGATAGAGAGAATGGTTGAGTTAGCAGCCAATCCATTTAGTCCGCCCATTTCAATCCATGATGTTCCGTCCCATTTAGCCACATATCTGTTTAATCCTGTGCTGTTGGTAATATCTCCGGCTGCATATACATTGCCCGTTGCATCCTTATAAATAGAATTTATCATGTAAGCTGCTGCCAGGTGACTTGCGGAACTTCCTACTTCGCTCCATGTTGTTCCATCAAACTTAGCTACGTATTTGCCGCTTGCATTAGAAAATTCTCCGGCTGCATATACATTACCGGCTGCATCGGTATAAACACAATTGATTATCCCATTTGCATTTAAACTATTTACTCCTCCTAATTCGCTCCACGCAGTACCGTTCCATTTGGCAACATACCTCTTACTGCTGGCATTATAAAATGATCCGGCTGTATATATATTTCCTGCTGCATCGCATGCAACAGAGCGTATCAGATAGTTCGCCGCTAACGCATTTAACCCGCCTAATTCACTCCATGTGGTTCCATCCCATTTAGCTACATACCGCGAGCCACTTGCATTTGTAAATCCACCGGCAGCATAAATGTTACCGGATGCATCTTTGCAGATAGAAAAAATATCGTTGTTCGCATTTAAAGCAGTCAGGCCTCCCACTGCACTCCATGCCGTGCCATCCCATTCAGCCACATACCTTTTACCACTCGTGTTTGAAAAGCCGCCACCTGTGTATATATGCCCTGCAGCATCAGAATAAACAGCAAGAATTACTGCGTTAGCCGACAGTGAATTTGTGCCGCCTAATTCAGTCCAGGACTGAGCATTTGTTTTTAGGTTATACAACATAAAGAAGCAAATACTGAATAAGTAAATTGTTTTGTTCATTTTGCTTTTTATTTTTTTATGACGCTTACTCTATTCGGTTTTCAGCTTTCCCGTTTATGATTGTCGGTTATTCATAGTAAAACAGTTAGATGCCGCAGTGTCGCCCAAGCATATCCGGTAACATTCCGTTATACATCATGATACAAGTCATATATAACCCAAAATGATAAGATAAGTTTGGCAAACCCAATTATATTTCTGTTCAAAGTGAATATGGAATATCTAAAAATAAACCAAACAATAAAAAATCCTATACCCTGGTTGGCATGGGATTAAATTGTGAAAGGCTGAGTGTTTTCGTACGCGTTGCAAACGAGAGCGAGCTGTGAGTAAGCCTATCACCATCAATTCCCTGCTGAAATCAGTGTATAAAGCACTGAAAGTGATTAAATAGGTACAATATATACTTTACTAAGCGAGGCGATCCATTTTACGGGTCGCCTCGCTTCTTTTTGGATAAAGTTTTGTTACAGGTAAATTGATTCTTTTCAATCTTTTGTGTCATTTATAAATTCAATCGTTCTGCCCGGCGTCGACATCAGGGGCATCTTCCTCCATCCGTCGTATTTCTTTTTCAGGGCATCGGCCTGATTTTTATCCGAAGCAGCTATTTTCATATCTGCAAAATACTGCTCCATGGCTGTTAGTATTTCCGGTCCGCCTGTATCGCCATGCCCGGGAATCACCTTGCTGATTTCCCAGCGTTTGCTAACCTTATTGAGAGCCGCCATCCATTTATCAATATCGGTTCCGTCGTCGCGTAACAGGGCAGGGTTAATTTTATTGAACACTATATCCCCGGTAATAAGTGTTTTTTGGTTCCTGAGGTAAACTACCATATCACTGAAAGTATGTGCCTGGCCTACATTCAGCAGCACAGCTTCTTCATTCCCAAGATTTAGAACCAGGCTGTCGGCAACAAAATCGGTGGGCATATCCTCGGATTTAATGTTTTTTTCGGAAAAAGTCTTGTCATAGCTCCCGATATAAATTTTGCATCCTTTGTAAAGGTAATTGCCATAAAGATGATCGCCATGCAGGTGGGTGTTGATCACAATGATTTTCCTGGTCCCGGCTTTTTCCCTGGCTGTTTTGTAAAGATCTTTTGCCATGGAACCCATTTTGGTATCAATAACCAGCAAGGCACTGTCAGTTTCCAGGATGCTGCTGTTGCCGCCCCCGCTGATTGCCGTTAATTGAGGGCTGAGTACGGTTGTTACCGGTGTGAAGAAAAACGTATAGAACGGGTACATGTATATTGTTCCGGCAATAATTACAGCCAGCAACAAGATTCCTATGTAGAGCAGAATTTTCTTAATTTTCATGACTTTCTTAATTTTTGGACACAATAAAGGTAAATTTTATTTCTCCTTGTCTCCCCGTCCCCATTTCTCCCCGTCCCCATCTTAACTCTGCCATTTTCGTCTTTTTTAATGGGCATGCCGCAACTCTGGCAGAATTTATAGCTCTTTTCCATGGAATTTAAATTTTAATAAATCGTTGTGTGTAAATTTTACCATCAATGGATAATCTCAGAAGATAAACTCCTGGTTTATAGGCCGAAACATCGAAGGACTCTTTCCATTCGCCTGCAGACCGGGAATTTATTACTGAAGTCGAAAGTATAACGCCCTGTTGATTGATTATCGTGATTCCAATTGTCGAATTAACAGAAGTTGAATATGCTATACTCAGGTAATCGGAAACCGGATTGGGATAAATATGGAGTGAATTATTGGTCGCCAAATCATTTATACCGTATGCTTCCTCACATGTACCGGGCATATTTGCATCCATCCAGCTTAGACGGTCGTGCATCCAGGCTTTAAGCGAACTCACTTCACCCTGGTATGTGAGTGGAATCGGCGAGGGATTTGGCCATACATAAACGCCTAAAATGTTCCAGGTGGCAAAGTTCCGTGCCTGGGCTTCCATAAGCCGTCCTGAAATACTGTCGATGTAATTATCGAACCAGGCATTGCTGAGCTTATCCTGCCTCATGTGTTTCCAGCGGCATGCAAGGTTGTTTTCGTACTTTGGATCCTTAAGCAAGCGGCTCCACCAGAAAGGCACCTGCCAGTAATCGCCGGTACAGGGAAACTGGTATGCCCATCCCGTAGACAGATCACCATCGCAATAGTTGGCATTGTGCCAGGCAATGTCGTAATCCCAAACGGGCCCCATCCTGATTTTGCCGCCTCGGCTGTCGCGCTCCTTGTTCATAAAAGTGCTTAAACGGTATCCATCAACGTTTTTACTGACCTCATTTACAAGGAAGTAATCGATAAAAGTACTCTCGACGGCATACTTGCGGAAACCGTTTATTGTATCAGCAAAATTCTGGCTCAGCAGTGATGATTCAAAATTGAAAACATTGCTTTGCAGATAAATCCTTTGCTGGGTAGTAATATCTGTTTCTTTCGGATAATCATACTGGAAAAATATTTTTTGTCCGCCTGTGGATGATGCCGGAAGATACGACGAAAACCAGCCCGAGCCTCCTGAGCCTGTTTGTTTGTCAATTTTAAAAATATAACCGCCTGAAAGCACATCGCCCGAGTTCTGATCGATCTGCAGTTTTGCAATATCAAGCCTGTTTTTATCACGTTTTATCTTTTCCGAGAACAGGTATACGCCCTGGTACTGACCATTAAGTATGAGCTCAACAAAATGATATCGTGTGGCATAATGCCCCATATTTTGCCAAACCTGGTAAGCCATAGCATTCCGCATCAATGTCTTGTCGGTATAGTTGGCATTGAGTATCCAGTCGTTTTCCGAAGGCATGCCCAGGAATGTAGTATCGATGCTGTTTCCCAGGGCATCCCAGGATTCAAAACCATAACTTTTTTTGGGAAACGAATGGGAACTTGAGCCCCGGATTTCAATACCTGAATAACCATTAAATTCGGGCACATCCGTAACATAATTCCGTGCACCGCCTGTGTTATTAAAAATTTTCAGGCCGGCAGGAATTTTCGGATTATCAGGAATAGTTTGTCCATGTGTATCAATCATCACTATCGGAAGATTTGACGAGGTAAGTTCAATGGACTGCCCGGTCTTAATTATGCCTGATTGTGCAGAAACAAGGACGGTGGAGAATACAAGGAAGATGGAAAAGAGAAATGGTCGCATGATGGAGTACAGTAAAATTGCCCAGAGTTTCTGCATGCAAAGTTAAGAAAGAAACAGGTGGTTCGAGGTAAAATTCCCAGCAGGATAAAGGATTCTAGCTATACAAAAACCGTTTAATACTCCTCTTTGGCGTTTTCTCGAATTCGGTGTCAACTATCTGGAAACGTGCTATCTGCATATAGTTTGCTACCTCACGGTTAAGGGTTTTGCGATAATTTTCCATAAGGTGCTCCAATGAATGCTCTTTCATCTTTTTGGCATCCACCATTTCCATATCGGGATAAATAAGGGCAACAAGTCCTTCTTTGCGGTCAACAACTATGGATTCCTGCACAAGCGGGAAAGCGTTGATACGGGCTTCAATTTCCTCGGGATATATATTTTGACCCGAAGCCCCAAGTATCATGCTCTTACTCCGGCCTTTGATATAAAGAAAACCATCGCTGTCCATGGTTCCCAGGTCACCGGTATGCAGCCAGCCATCTTTATCCAGAATTTCCCGGGTAGCCTTTTCGTTTTTATAATAGCCTTTCATCACATTTTCGCCACGCACCTGTATTTCGCCTACCACATTTTCGGGATCGGGCGAATCGATGCGCATTTCGAGTTGGTCAACAACACGACCTGCCGAATTGAAACGGGTTTCGCGCCAGCCGGCATAACTGATCAGCGGTCCGCATTCGGTCATACCGTAACCAATCGTGAAAGGAAATTCAGCCTTGCGGAACACTTCCTGCACTTCTTCATTTATAGCCGCGCCTCCGACTACTATTTCATGAAAATTACCGCCAAAGCTATCAAAAAGCTTGGTTTTTATCTTTCCAAGAATGACGCTGTCCATAAACGGAATCTTCATCAGGAATTTCATTTTGGGCTGTTCAAGCACAGGCTTGATCTGTTTTTTAAATATTTTTTCAATGATCAGCGGAACCGAAAGGATCAGCCTGGGCTTGATTTCGCCAAAAGCTTTGAGCAAAAGCTGAGGGGTGGGCATTTTACCCAGGAATGTAATGTGGCATCCCGATGTAAACGGATATAAAAACTCGATAGCGCAGCCATAGGCATGAGCCAGAGGGAGAAAACTCAGGATATGATCGCCCGAAACTAATGGCATATAGGTACGCGAATACACCATGTTGCCTGTAATATTGTTGTGGGTGAGCATAACGCCTTTCGAAAAACCGGTGGTCCCCGACGTATATATAATTGCAAAAAGCTCGTTATTGGGAATAATCTGTTTAGGCAGTTTCTCTTTAACAAAAGGACAGGAAAGCAGAGTCTGGAATTTTTTGATATTTTCGAGCGAATGTTTGCTTCGTGTGTACAAAGGGGAAAAATCGTCGAGCGAAACAACCGATTTGAGCTTTGTCATATTTTCCATATCAAGTACATCCCAGTTTGCCTTATTGGCGAACAACATTACGCTGTCCGAATGGTTGATGATATGCTGTACATCGTTAGGCGTAAAATTGGGCAGTATTGGAACAACCACAGCCCCGTAGGTAACAATAGCCTGGTAGGCAATAGCCCATTCGGCACAGTTTTTACCGATGAGTGCAATTTTTTCCCCTTTCTTCAGGCCGCATTTGGCAAAAAGATTTTGTATGTAATAAATAGTGCGTCCTACTTCACCATACGTATAACTTACTGACTGATAATTGGTGAAAGCGGTGCGGTCCCAGTTCTCGAGAATGCTGTCCCAAATGTACTTTGTGTAGTTTTCTTTTAACATGTTTCAGGTTTAAAAACATTCGAATTTAATATAAATCCCGTATAATTGTTCCTGTTGTTTAATTATTATTTCAGGTTGCTTACACAAAGTTAAGCACGCAACCATATTTTTAGTATAAAAATCATAAATTTGAGAAGAAAAAGACTTCTGCAATTGGGATGAATCCGGGCTGAAAGTTAAATCATTGAAATTCCCGGGTCAGGATGTCACAAAAAAATATTCAGGTTTCGGAATTCATTCATAAATTGCCGGCCCGGAGTAACAATTTGCTCTGGTTCTTGTTCTTATAGTAAAGTTATAAAAGATGCAATTATATCCAATTCATACCGGTAATTTCAAGCTCGATGGAGGCGCCATGTTCGGCGTGGTGCCTAAATCGCTATGGAACAAAGCCTATCCGGCCGACGAAAACAACCTTATAAACATGGCTATGCGCTGCCTGCTTGTTGTGGAAGGGGACCGCCGGATCCTGATTGATAATGGAATTGGCGACAAACAGGACAAAAAATTCCTGGGGCACTACCATCTGAATGGCAATCACAGTCTGATGGGATCGTTACACGAAGCAGGGTTTAAACCCGAAGATATCACCGATGTTTTTCTCACCCATCTGCATTTTGATCATTGCGGCGGTACGGTTAAATACAATGCTGATCGCAGCGGATTTGAACTCACATTCCCAAATGCGCAGCATTGGCTTAGTAAACCTCAATGGCATTGGGCGATACATCCCAACCGCCGCGAAAAAGCTTCGTTTTTACACGAAAATATGATGCCTGTGCACGAAAGCGGGAAACTGAAATTATTCGACGGACCGTTCGAACTGCTTCCCGGTTTCGAAGTCAGAATTTTTAACGGGCATACAGTTGGTCAGGCTATTCCATTTCTCTCCGCAGGCAATCGAACGGTAGTTTTTATGGCCGATACCATGCCCACATCAGTTCACATACCTTTGCCATACATCATGAGTTATGATACCCAGCCTTTGATATCACTTACGGAAAAGGAAGATTTTTTGAATGAAGCTGTCGAAAAGAATTATATCCTGTATTTCGAACATGATGCGTACCATGAATGTTGCACGCTGGAAATGACAGAGAAAGGAATAAAGGTAAAGGAAAGGATGAGTCTGGAGGAGGCGATGGGCGGATAGTTTTTTTACCTCACCCCCGGCCCCTCTCCTGGAGGAGAGGGGTGACTCTCCGAAGCAGAATTTTTAAAATAGTACACATTTCCGCACATGCCTCAGCAAATACCACATCCTGGCCCGGACATCCCGATCTTTCAGGAGAGACCAGAATTGGTTTATTTCTTCCCGCTTTTACTGAAATCCAAAGTTGTAAAGTCTGAAGATAGTGAACTTGCGTTGAAAAACCGGGGAAATAAACCGCGCAGGGAATATATTTGTATGGATGGGTTGAATAAGAGACTGCGTTTTAATAGTGTTACAGCGAAAACACCCGTTTGGTTTAGATCAAACGGGTGTTTAAATTTTCTAAGCATAATAAAAAGCGGAGGATTAACAACACTGAATTACCAGTTCTCAATTCATAGGGTTACAAATCAGTTTATCATGCTAAATACTTGCTACACAGCCATACTGTCGCAGCAGAGGATCGAATTTAACCGTCAGTATTTTACAATTGTATGTGATTCAGTATGAGCATCAAAAGTTATAGTAATATACATTGTGTTATATGGGTAACTATAAATGTATATTGTTCCTGTTGAATTACTAGTCATTTGTGCTGAAGCTAATTGTTGCCCGTAAATTGTATATAGTTTTATGATTATCGGACTTGTTGTTGCTGGAACAATTGCAGGGTCAGGCAACGAAATATTGGCAGAATATCCACCGGATGGATTTGGATACACCTTATAATATTTTGCTGGTGGCGGTGGCGGCAGCACTACGGTTGTAGTTCCGTCATTCCAGGTGTAATATCTGGATATTCCGGTGATACTGACCCCCTATTCCGGTCATATTGACCCCCCAACAGGATCATGGTTTTAAGAGCGCTTAGGCATGACAATATTACCGTTTTTTTCTCAAGCTTTCACCTTTTAATTCAATCCGATAGGAAACA
>JBBQSY010000116.1:0-10625 GCA_038213495.1 Bacteroidales bacterium | reverse complement strand
TATAATACAACATCTTCCCCTTCCTCTATTGCCATTTCTGCCGTTTTTTAGCAGTTTCCAGCACATGAAAGGACATTATATATATATCACTTTTCATCTGATTTTTCATCTTCAAATATACAAAAATTCGTTGCTGGTAATTTTTGACCTGATAGACCCTTACGGATTACGCATCTTGAAAATAAACGCTCTGCTCTTGGCACATCTCCTGACGCGTTCGTCTGGTATTCCACATCAAATTAAACACGTATCGGCATACATCTGAAATAAAGAAACTCACGAATTAAAGAAAATACAAAATCTAATTCATGAAATCCCAATTCCAGTAATAAAAATGCAGGCTATACTTAAGATTTAGATATTTGGCAGCAAGTAGATTATCAGCAAAATTCCTCCGATTATTACAACAAGAGCAAGTATTACAGATAGCAGGGAAGATGGCGCATAGTTGTTGCTTTCGAGCTGCTTAGCGGTTTTACGGTATTGCCAGAAGGAAAGTATTGCCAGAATTACGCCCAATGCTACCATAATTACTCCTATGTTAGCCGAATATCCCCTGGAAGTCACTACTATGTTCCCTTGAACCAACAATGAGATTTGTTTCAGAAACAAAGCGAATTTCACGATTACAAAACCAAAACCCATAAGTGCAATGCTGGTCCTGATCCAAGCCAGGAATGTCCGCTCGTTTGCCTGGTGTTCCCTTGATCTGGAATTCGAATCTTTTTCTTCGCTCATTTTTGATTTTTTGTAGGTATTTATTTCATCAGATTTTCCTGTTTGTCCTTAAAGTTAGTACAACTCCATAAACGCTTTTCCCAGATTCCCGATAATATCTCCGGCTATCAAAGCTTCATAGCCTTTTTCTTCGACTGCGATATCACCAGCCATTCCATGAAGATAAACACCCAGTATACACGCTTCGGTAGGATTATACCCTTGTGCCAATAATCCGGTTATCAGGCCGGTAAGTACATCACCGCTTCCTCCTGTGGCCATTCCGGGGTTTCCGGTAGGATTAAAATAGCAGTTTCCTAAAGGAGAACAAAGCACTGTATAAGCGCCTTTAAGTGCTATGTTTAAACTGTATTTGATGCAAAAGGCGCGTAAAGTCTCAATCCTGTCGAAGCTATTTGAAGTTTTACCTGCCAGCCGTGCAAACTCGCCGGGATGAGGAGTTAATACAGTGCCTTTAGGCAAAAATGCCAGCCACGTTGGATTGTCGGCCAAAATATTAATCGCATCCGCATCCAGCAACAAAGGAACTTGTACTTCCTGTATAAGGTGTTTCAGCATATTGGCGGTATTTTTAGCTGTACCGAGTCCAGGTCCGGCGGCTACAGCCGAAAATGCATCGAGCCGGGGCAATTGTGTACATTCAATATCATTATCATCCACCGATACCATAACTTCGGGCACAGCGGTTTGTATAACCTGGTAACCACAACCCGGCAAATGAACGCTAACCAGTCCCGCACCGGACCGTAGGCACGATCTACCCATCAGCACGGCTGCGCCAATTTTGCCTTTGCTGCCTCCAATCAGTAAGGCATGGCCAAAAGTTCCTTTATGCGCAAACCTGGATCTGGGTTTCAGAATTACTTTTACATCATCAAATTCAAGCAGGTAATTTCTGCAAGGTTCACTGCTGATAAAATTCGCGTGCAATCCAATAGGTAAAATCTGCCAGTTGCCGACAAAGAATTCATTTTCAGGAAACAGGAATGAAATTTTCGGAAACTGGAAACTGAGCGTGTAATCCGCTCTTACAATCGTATCAGTTGAAAAGACAGCAGGTTGATCAGTATACAAACCAGATGGAATATCAATGGCTAGGGTGATGCTCTTGCTTTTATTTATCAGTTCTGCAAGGTCTTTATAGTTGCCATCGAGTGGTCTCGAAAGGCCGGACCCGAACAAGGCATCAACAATCATGGTGTTTTCAAATGTCTGTCCAGGATCGAATGAGTGGTATTTTTGTAAATCAACCCCGCTCTCTTTAGCACGCCCAAGGTTAACTGAAAAATCTGCTGATAGTTTTGCAGATGCATCCGGGATAAATGCTGTAACAGTATTCTTTTGCTCATGAAGCATTCGTGAAATAACCAGCCCGTCGCCGCCGTTATTCCCGGGACCACAAAACACCAGGATGCTTTTGTTGTTCAGATCATGGAATTTTTCCATCCATTCAACACAGGCTCCTGCTGCCCGCTCCATAAGGTTGATAGATGAAACAGGTTCATTATTAATGGTATAAGCGTCAGCTTTTCTCACCTGATCTGAAGAAAATATCTTTAACATAATCATAGAAATTATTCTCAAAGTTACGAAGGAATAACGAATAGTGAAGAGTGAATAATGAAAAGTGAATAGACTACCACCATTAAACAATGCCAGAAACAGGAACTAACTTTAAATTCTGAAATACATAGAAATATGTTGAAATATGTAGAAATAGTTAAATGATATACCTATCTAAAATACAGGTGATAGCATTCTTGTTAGATGAAAGTGAAAAGTGAATCAAGAAAAAAACTTCATTCTTTAGGCTTTTAAATGAGTAGTAATAATGTTATTAGGGTTCTCCCCTTGTAAAAGGGGAGATGCCCGCAGGGCAGAGGGGTACTGAAATAAGTGAAAAGTGATCCCGATAGCTATAGGGAGTGAAAAGTGAAAAGTGAATAATACGAATCAAGGCTTGAAACTGTAACTTATTAATTGCCAGGTGAACTCTTCCAGAGTTTAAAACTCTGGAAGAGTTTAACGCCCCAATAGACGAAATATGAATTCAACCCTTAATTCGCTAGAATAATGAAGGATGTAGCACAACCTTATGACAATCGTATGACCATTATATGACCATTGTATGACAATCGTATGACCATTCAAACTCTTCAACCCCCTAAAACCCCTAAAACCCCTAAAACAAAACAAACCCTTCAAACCTTCTTATCATTAACTTCAATCATCGTACCTTTGCAGTCCCAATCGTAATTCGTAAATCGTAAATCCGAAATTCCATGCCCCGTCGCCAGTTGCCTTTTTTTGAAAATGTTACCATTATTGATGCCGGTGCCGAAGGCAAGGCTGTTGCCCGTGTGAATGACCTGGTTGTTTTTGTTCCTTTTTGTGTGCCTGGCGATGTTGTTGATATCCAGGTTATTTCGAAACGAAAAAGCTATTACGAAGGGAAAGCCATTAAATTTCATCATTATAGTGAACTCAGAGTTGAACCATTTTGTGAACATTTCGGAACCTGTGGCGGATGCCGCTGGCAAAACCTGTCGTACGAACAACAGCTAAAGTACAAGCAAAAACAGGTTAATGATCATTTTAGCCGCATTGGCAAATTCCCTTTTCCTGAAATTCGGCCTATTTTAGCTTCTCCTCTTACAACCGGATACAGGAACAAACTGGAATATACTTTTTCGGACAGGCGATGGCTCAACGCTGAGGATATGGCCCTGCCCGATGATCAGCGACAGTCCAATGGCCTCGGCTTTCATATTCCAACTATGTTCGACAGGGTTCTCGATATTAAACATTGCTACCATCAGCCGGAACCTTCGAATGCCATTCGTTTGGCTGTCAGGGATTTCACCTTGCAGAAAGGATGGAGTTTTTACAATCCGCGCAGCCACGAGGGATTTATGCGTAACCTGCTGATTCGCAATACACTTGCAGGCGACTGGATGGTAATAGTGGTTTTTGCTTACGATGCCCCGGACGAAATAAGCCAGCTAATGACTTTCATTGCTGACAGTTTTGCTCAGATCACCTCGCTGATTTATGTGATAAACACCAAACAGAACGATACAATCACCGACCAGGAAATGCTGCTTTGGAAAGGTGAGCCATATATTACCGAGATTATGGATGCCCCGGTGGAAGGCGGCCGGAAACTGGAGTTCAGGATAGGTCCTGTGTCGTTTTACCAGACCAACCCTCACCAGGCATATTATTTGTACAAAACAGCATTTGACCTGGCCGGTTTCGAAGGCGATGAACTTGTTTACGACCTCTATTGCGGAACAGGCACCATCACCAATTTTGTAGCGCCTTATGTCAGGAGGGCAGTGGGAGTTGAGTATGTACCATCAGCTATCGACGATGCTCATATTAATTCTGAAATTAATCAAATAGCAAACACCGTATATTATGCCGGCGATCTTGCCAAGGTGCTGAATGATGAGTTTGTATTGCAGAACGGCCGGCCGGATGTGATAATCACCGACCCTCCGCGTAACGGAATGCATGAAAATGTTGTTAACCAGATACTTCAGATTGAGCCTCTCAAAGTATTGTATATCAGTTGTAACCCGGCAACACAGGCTCGTGATATTGCATTAATGATTGAGAAATATGAAGTGGCAGCCACGCAACCCGTCGATATGTTTCCGCATACCCACCATGTCGAAAATGTGGTATTGCTGACTCTCAGGAAATAATTGAAAAATACTCAAAAATCTTTTTTTTCAGATCTCCGGAATCCGGATTTTCTGCATCTGTTGTTATTTTCGATTGTTCGTAAAACTTCGTACGGGTGTTCAGATGCATTGCAATATTCTGAAGGGCGTCGCTGCCTTTAATCAGTTGAAATACAGGTCTTTTTCTTGCCTGATGTTCAATCCTGGATAGTATTAATTCCGGAGTTGCCGAAAGGTAAATTGTCAGTCCTGTTTTGTTCATTAACTCCATATTTGCGTGAAAGCATGGAGTGCCACCACCTGTAGAAACGACCAGATCAGGAATCAAAGAAATATCAGTCAATACTTCATGCTCCAGTTCCCGGAATGCATTTTCACCGTATTTCTCAAAAAAATCAGCAATACTGATCTTATATTTTTGTTCAAATTCATCATCCAGATCGGTGCGGGGAATGCCCAAAACTTTTGCAAGTTCGTGACCCAGCGTACTCTTTCCGCTTCCCATGTAACCGATAAGGTAAATTTTCATGCTGCAAAGTTAATTCTCTTTGCGAATTTTTAATATTATTCAACTCTTTTTGATGTTTTACACTAATTTTGGATACGCGATATTTACTACATTCCTATTTAGAAAAACTTTAAACAGTTGAATTAACTTCGTGAAATTGACATGTTTACCAGCTAAAATTCAAAATCATGGCAAAGAAAATTTATCAGATTAAGATTTCATTAAGAGGATCTAAACCAAACATCTGGAGACGGTTGTTAATTCCGTCGGACTTATTGCTATCGGATTACCACATAATTATTCAATCTTCGATGGGTTGGACTAATTCGCACCTGCATCAATTCATTAAAGGCACAACCTTTTACAGAGGATGGGATGAAGATGATGATTTCTGGGATGAGTTTGACAATGTGGACTACAAAAAGATAAAGATATCCGCACTTTTAAAAAAGGAGAAGGATAAAATTATTTATGAGTATGATTTTGGAGATGGTTGGGAGCATGATATTGTTTTAGAAAAAATCCTTGCCGAAGATGGTAAGACTAAATATCCAGTCTGCCTCAAAGGAAAAATGAATTGCCCGCCCGAAGATTGTGGGGGAATTTGGGGTTATCAAAACATGCTTCAGATATTACAACAGCCAAAACACGAAGAGTACGATAGTTACCTGGAATGGTTGGGTGGCGGTTTCGATCCGGAAGAGTTTGATATAGAATATGTTAATGAGTTACTAGGTGAAGAATATTTTGGGTGTGATGGATTCTGATATAGGTAATGAACGCTCAAACACTCAAACTCTGTAACTCTGTAACTTTGTAACCCTGAAACCCTGAAACCCATGCAACGCACTCCCCACGAAATATTGAAAACCTACTGGGGATACGACTCTTTTCGTCCGTTGCAGGAAGATATTATCAATTCAGTTCTGGAAGGGAAAGACACGCTTGCTTTACTTCCAACCGGTGGTGGAAAATCCATTTGTTTCCAGGTGCCTGCCATGTGCCGGGACGGTTTATGCCTTGTAGTAACGCCACTTATTGCGCTGATGACCGACCAGGTTGAAAATCTGAAACGGCATGGGATAATGGCTGTCGGGATGCATGCAGGAATGCATCCCAGGGAGATTGAGATGGCTTTTGAGAAATGCGCTGATGGCAGGGCCAAATTTCTTTATCTATCGCCTGAGAGGCTCGAAACAAGGAAATTCAGGGAAATGCTTCGGGGTATCCATGTAACACTTATTGCGGTAGACGAAGCGCATTGCATTTCGCAATGGGGATACGATTTCAGGCCTCCATACCTTAGGATTGCTGCGGTACGGAATATTTTTCCCGATGTCCCGGTTCTTGCTCTCACAGCAACCGCAGTTACACGGGTGGTTGACGATATTCAGGAAAAACTCGAGTTTGCGAAAAAAAATGTGTTCAGCATGAGTTTTGTCCGTAAAAATCTGGCTTATGTTGTTTCGAGGGAAGATGATAAAATTAAAAAACTGCTCCGGGTATGTAATGGCGTAAAAGGATGCGGTATAATTTATGTCCGCAATCGCAGGCTCACCAAAGAAATTGCTGAATTGCTGCTGCATCATGGCATATCTACCGGTTTTTATCATGCCGGACTCGAACCTCCGGTACGTCTTTCGAGGCAACACGACTGGATGAACGGGAAGACCCGGATCATAGTTGCTACAAATGCTTTTGGTATGGGAATCGACAAACCTGATGTTCGCCTGGTTGTACATCTTGATCTGCCTGACACTCTCGAAGCCTATTACCAGGAAGCCGGCAGGGTAGGGCGCGATGGCGAAAAAGCGTATGCCGTAATGTTATTTAATGAGCATGATATTGTAAACAGCCGCCATCACCTCGATCTGGCATGGCCTGATCCCGAAACTGTAAGACAGGTATACCAGGCGCTGGGAAATTTTTTACAGCTTCCGGTCGGTGCTGGGAAAGACGTTTCATTTAACTTTGACTTCGAGAAATTCAGCAGTGCATACAAAATGAAACCTGTTACAGCTTTTAACGCGCTTAAAATACTTGAGCGTGATGGTTATATAACGTTAAATGATGCCTGGGATGATCCTTCCAGGATGTTATTTATTTGTTCGAAAGAAGATTTGTACAGATATCAGCTTGAAAATGCGGAAACCGATAAAATTTTACGGATCATCCTACGGTCGTATATCGGCGTATTTACTGATTATACGCGCATCAGTGAAAACGAAATTGCCAGACGCTCGGGAATAGATTCCCCAAAAGTGAACGAATTGCTGAAAAGGTTGCAAAAACAGGGCATTCTCGATTATTTGCCGCAGAAGAATTCGCCGCAACTTATTTTTAATACGGAACGTTTGAATGCTGAGGATATACTTCTTTCAAAAACATTTTATTTCCAGCGAAAAAATGAAGCTTTTTCGATGTTGGAGAGTATAATCAGGTATTCAACCTCATTAACGGAATGTCGCAGCCGGATGCTGGTAAATTACTTCGGTGAAAAAAAATCGGATAACTGCGAAGTATGCGATGTTTGTCTCAGGAGAAGGAGAAAAGAAATAAATGAAAAGCGATCAAGAGAAATTGAACAGGCCTTAACGGACATATTAGCGAACTCTTCTTGTTCTGTATCTGAGATAGTCAGTAAAATGCACAAATTCAAGGAAAACGATGTTCTAACCATACTCAGATGGCTTATTGAGGAAGGCCGGGTTCAGGCGAATGGTGAAATGATCAGCTTAATCTGATTTCATGCAATCAGTTTAACCTTTCCTAAACCAGAACGTTTAATAATCATTAAATGAGTCGGAAAAAATCTGTCAGTGTATTACCCCGTGAATTTTATACACGCAGAGATGTAGTGCAGGTGGCAAAAGAATTACTCGGAAAAGTGCTTTATACAAGGATTGACGGCGAATTAACAGCGGGAATAATAACAGAAACAGAAGCGTATGCAGGCATAACAGATAAAGCCTCACATGCCTATAATAATCGTCGTACTGCACGAACGGAGATTATGTATAACCAAGGTGGCTGCGCCTATGTCTATCTGTGTTACGGAATCCACTCTTTATTCAATATTGTAACATCAGTACAGGGTGAACCGCATGCTGTTTTGATCAGGGGTATTAAGCCACAACTTGGGATTGATATCATGAAAAAGCGTAAGGGGAAAAGCATGTTAGGGCCAAAAGATGGAATTGGACCCGGAAACAGTACAAAACTCTTAGGTATAGAAGTAGCTCATTCAGGTTTGAACCTGATTAATAATTCCGGTCCAGAAATTAAAATATGGCTCCAGGATGAAGGGATTAGTGTGTTGGATGCTGAAGTGAGGACAGGCCCAAGGATAGGAGTTGGCTATGCAGCAGAAGATGCACTGTTACCGTACCGTTTTCGATGGGACAAAAAAAATAAAGCCCCTGGTCAGGAGCTTTATCTTAGATAAATTCAGCAGGCTTATTTAACATTTTTTACAAGGTCAGCGCCAGCTTTGAACTTAACAACTTTTTTTGCAGGGATTTTAATTTCTAAACCAGTCTTAGGGTTACGTCCTTTGCGGGCGGCGCGTTTTGAAACAGAGAAAGATCCAAAGCCAACCAACGCTACGCGGTCACCTTTTTTCAAAGCTTTATTGGTAGAGGCAACAAAAGCATCGAGAGCCCTTTTGGCATCAGCTTTGGTCATGCCGGCTTCAGCGGCCATTGATTCAATTAATTCTGCTTTGTTCATTGTTTTGATTTTTAAGTTAATAATAAGATTCTATCTTATACAAATATAGTGTATAAATCAGTGATATCAACAAGTGTAGAGAAAAAACCTTTGAAATTGTTAATAAAGACGGTCTTTTGTTAATAACTTTGCTTTATTATCAGCACTTTTAGACATTTTTTCATAGCCGTATTTTCAGTTTTCGAAGTGAAACCTCTCGCTCGAATGAACACCACGCAGGAATTCGGCAGTAGTCATACGGTTTTTCCCCTCCACCTGTAACTCTTCAATATGGATAATTCCGTCACCGGCAACTACTGAAAACGAGTTTTTATTATCAGTTTGAATAGTTCCGGGAGTTTCACGGGTTTCAGTTAGCTGGAACGAAATCTTAAATATTTTAATTTGTTTTATCGGTTTGTTGTCGGAAATGAGGTTCGAAAATGCACCCGGATAAGGTGATAAACCTCTGACCAGATTATTAATACTGCCACATGAATGGTTCCAGTTTATCCTGCAATCATTCCTGAAAATCTTTGGCGCCGTATGCAGAGTTGTTTCTTCTGAAAGTATATTGTCCTGAGGTTTGGGCTTCACATTTCCCGTTTCAATCATTTTAAGCGTATCCAGCATAAGTTTTCCGCCTGCATACATCAAACGGTCATGTAATATCCCCGCGTCGTCAGAAGGCATGATATTGAGTTTCTGCGAGAGAATAATACTTCCTTTGTCAATTTCCTTTTCAATGAAAAAGGTTGTCAGCCCGGTTTCGGACTCACCATTTATTATGGCATGGTTTATAGGCGCGGCTCCCCTGTATTGCGGCAATAAGGAGGCATGAAGATTTAAGGTGCCATATTCAGGCATTTGCCATACAAGCTCCGGCAACATCCGAAATGCAACCACCACCATCAGGTTTGAATCGAAGCTTTTTAATTCATCAATAAATTCAGGGTCTTTCAGGTTAACAGGCTGCAGGATTTTTAAATTGTGTAGTAACGCAAAATTTTTCACGGCTGAAAAACGCATTTTTTGTCCCCTGCCCGCGGGTTTGTCGGGGCTTGTAATTACAGACAATACATTGTATCCGGCATCAAGGATGGCACGCAACGGCTCTACCGCGAATTCCGGTGTTCCCATGTAGATAATTCGTAATTCTCTTTTCATGAGATGGGGTTAAACAAAAAATACCTGGATTTCACCCAGGTATTCTTGTAATTTAATTAAATTTATTATTTCGAGACTTTAGCCTTGGCCAACTCGATATATTTTTCAATGTCTCTTGCTTCAGAACTCTTGGGGTGTTCTTTTTGTATTTTTTCGTACTGTTCAACTGCCTTATCATACTTGCCCTGGTCCTCGTATACAAAAGCTGCTCTCATCATATACATAGGAGTAGTGAGATCATTTTCCTGAAGTTTCGAAGCTTTGATGTAATACTCAATTGCCTTGTCTTTTTCTCCAAGTTCCATATATGCATCACCGGTTCCCCCGGCTGCCATGGGTCCAACGAACTCATCATCACTGCTGAATTTTTTCAGGTATGTAATGGCATCCTCAAATTTCCCCTGTTTCAAATAAATTATGCCTGCATAATATTTGGCCAGGTTAGCTGATTTGGTCATACTGTAATCGTCGATAATATCAAGAAATCCCGGAAAATTTGCATCTCCATTCAACGCCTTGTTAAGCGAATCCTGTTCGAAATATTTCTGTGCCATAAACATCTGGCCCTGGGCAGCCTTCTCGCGGGGAGCAACGTAAAGTTTCTGGAATGCAAATATCCCTAAAACAATAACAATGGCAGCACCAATTATAATTGTCAGAATCTTCTGATTCTTTTCAATGAATTTTTCTGATTTTGACAGCGCTTCTTCAACCGCGTGAATTTTCTCCTCAGTTGCATCAATTTTTTTGGCCATAATTCTTAATTTTGAGGCGCAAAAGTAGCCTTTTTTTAGGAAATACTAATCATTCGGTGC
>JBBQSY010000115.1:0-10672 GCA_038213495.1 Bacteroidales bacterium | reverse complement strand
AGAAATACTACATCGAGGCCCTGATGAAAGAAGGCGGCGGGTATGATAACCTTGCCATAGGATGGCTGAAACCTGGACAGACAGGCACGGTACCCTCAGAGGTTATTCCGGGAACGGTATTATCGCCGCTTTCCCCCGCTCAACCCGTACTTGTAAACTCTGTTACCCTACCTCCAACCTCATCTGTCAATGTAGGTTCAACGGTATTGATTCCAGCCACCGTGCTACCGGCTAATGCATCCAACCAGGTACTTACCTGGATGAGCAGCAATCCGTCCAAAGCCCAGGTGAACAGCAATGGCCTGGTGACAGGTATGAGTGCAAGTGCAGTCCCAGTAACCATTACCGCGACCTCCACCGATGGAAGCAATAAATCGGGTACCTGCCTGGTAACGGTGAGTTCACCAACCGCCTGTTCCGCCACCGGTACTATCACCTACCAGGTATGGAACAATATAGGCAGCAGTGTAGCTGTCAGCAGCCTGACCAGCAATGTGAATTATCCGAACAACCCGACCACCTCCGTGCAGATCACTTCGATGGAAGGCATCAGCAACCAGGGCGATAATTACGGTTCGAGAATAGTGGGCTACCTATGTGCACCTGCAACGGGAAGCTATACTTTCTGGATCGCCTCGGATGATTACGGCGAGTTATGGCTAAGCACCGATAACCAACCCGCCAACAGGCAAAAGATAGCCTACGTGAACGGGTATACCCTGAGCCGCCTGTGGAACAAGTATGTTACACAGAAATCAAACACTATAAACCTGGTACAGGGACAGAAATACTACATCGAGGCCCTGATGAAAGAAGGCGGCGGGTATGATAACCTTGCCATAGGATGGCTGAAACCTGGACAGACAGGCACGGTACCCTCAGAGGTTATTCCGGGAACGGTATTATCGCCGCTGGCGATACCCGCCAAAACCAGGGAATCAGGTGTTGAAAATCAGGCTGAATTTGCAAAGGATGTTGCGTTTACAGTGTATCCGAACCCTCTCACCAACGAGGTGTTAAATATCCGCTTGGAGAACCTGACCTCTGCTGCAACACTTCGAATATACACCATGACAGGTGTTAAATGTTACGAAGAGTTAATTCAGAATTCGGGTGTAATCCGGGTCGACAGATCAGTGTTGAAGAAAGGATTCTACATCGTTAAAGTAGAAAACGAGTCTTTCGTAAAAACTGCAAAACTGGTTGTTAACTGATCTGATTCACCTTTACAATAAAAATTGAGAATGGCTGCCTGGAATGTATTTCAGGCAGCCATTCTTTTTGTGTTTTGGTTAAGAAGTATAATAGAAACTATAAAATTTCAGGCTTTTACAGCTTTCAAATCCATTATTTCGTGCTGAGAATCAGTCATGTGTTGATAAATTCAACATATGTATAGAAAATATACAGCTGTACCTAACATTTTGAATGATAGATGCTTGCAGGCTAAAATATATCCGTGTGTTGAATTATACAACACCTGGTATGTATAAATAATAAACATTACACCAGTTAAAATATTGGTATTCAATTATATATAAGCGTGGCACTGTTATTGGATGGCTAAAAGTATAGTAAATTGAAATTCTGGAAATCATGAAAACATCCATCCTTTTAACCGTAGCTGTCTGTCTGCTCTTCCTTGCCGGAAATGTTCGCAGCCAGGAAATTACAGGCAAAAATACAGCTTTGCTACAAGGGTCAGCAACCGTAATTTCTACCCCTGATTTATATGAGCTGACATCGAAATGGGTCAGTGAATATAATCCTCTTAATCCCGGAAAGAATATGATGGTAATTAAGGCTGCCAATAATAGCGTCGAACTAGGCGCATCTGGTAATTTAAGTTTCATAACAAATAAATCGTCCGCCGTTATTGACAACGAAAAATCCTGGAAAATGGTGGTTGGACGCGATGTAATCGTACCTGTCATGAATGCGGAAAATCCATTTTTGCAGGAAATAGAAAAGCAGGGTGTTTCGCCCGCATCGTTTGCCCGCATTTTTAACAGTCCGGAAAAACAGGATTGGGGGACCTTGGTTGCAAAGGGACAAAATTCAGCCATACATCTTTATTTGGTCGGTGATGAATCCATCAAAACAAGTGTTGCAAAATTCCTGCAGTTAACACAAATTCCTTTAAACGGAATTATTATCGGAACTAAAGATGAAGTTGTTTCGGCTGTTCAGAACGATCCGTACGCTATCGGGTTCTGTAAATTTTCGGATATATTGATTACGGATAAACAGGGCATGGCCGAAAATATCAGGTTGTTACCCATTGATAAAAACGGAAATGGCACCCTTGATTATATGGAAGATATTTACAGCGACGCCAATGCATTCTTTCGCGGACTGTGGATTGGGAAATATCCGAAAACATTATACAGCAATATTTTTGTAGTCAGTACTATGCCACCAACAAATGAAACGGAACTGGCCTTTTTATCCTGGGTACTTACTGACGGACAAAAGTACATGAATTCCAGTGGATTTTGTGAACTTGCTGACAGCGAGAGCCTGTCGCAACTCGAAAAGATTAATACAGCAGTTATAAGTGTGGCCGCTTTAAATGATACTTTGCATACCGGGTTCATACTGCTGGTATTGGCAGTATTCCTGGCACTTAATTTAATAATCGGAGCAGTTGTTCGCAGTTACAGGAAGCGGGAGAATGTAATCCCTGATTTAAGTGTTCAGCCGCAGAGTTTTACTGAAGAGGCCGTTATTCTTCCGCACGGCCTTTATTTCGACAAGTCACACACTTGGGCCTTCATGGAAAAAGATGGAAATGTATCCATCGGAATAGATGATTTTCTGCAACACATTACAGGTCCGGTAACTTGCGTCGAAATGAAAAACCCGGGCATGAAATTTAAAAAAGGTGACCCGCTTTTTTCAATCATTCAGTCGGGTAAGCAATTAAGCATGTATGCCCCTGTTTCGGGAGCAATTGTTAAACAAAATGAGGCGCTTGCCGCGGATCCCGGTTTCATAAACTCTTCACCATACTCCGAAGGTTGGGTTTACAGAATAAAACCTTCCAATTGGGACAGGGAAATCCGGTTTTTAGATATGGCTGAAAAGTATAAAAGATGGATTGACAATGAATTTTCGCGTGTAAAAGATTTTCTGGCAGCAACACTCAAACCCGAAAGCCTTGAATATTCACATGTAGTAATGCAGGACGGAGGCTTACTAAAAGATGGTGTTCTTGCTGATTTCGGTCCTGAAGTTTGGGAAGATTTCCAGACAAATTTTCTCGATTACTACAAATAAACCAGACTTATTTAAACGGAAACAATTTGTTCATCCTAATAAATACAAGGATATGGATTTAATTCGTCGTGACTTCTTCAAGGTATTGGGTGCCACAGGCATTGGCCTGGCAGTTGGAAAAGAACTGAATGCGGCACCTACAGTTAAAAGCGTTTCGGAATTCCACGGAATTCTTTACGATGCGGCGCGGTGCAAAGGTTGCCGCGGATGCGAATACGATTGCGCCGAGGCAAATAATCTGCCCGAACCACTTCCAAATAAAGAAATAAAAGGATTGCGGAAACCGGATGATAAACACCGTACCGTTGTTAACCAGTACAAAACTTCGAAAGGCATTGTGTATGCCAAGATGCAATGTATGCACTGCAACGAGCCTGCCTGTGCTGCTGCCTGCCTTACCCAGGCTATGACAAAGACCAAAGAAGGGCCTGTGATCTGGAGAGGGGATAAATGCATGGGTTGCCGGTATTGCATGGTTTCGTGCCCGTTTGATATTCCAAAATTTGAGTACCACAGCGCTAATCCTAAGATCGAAAAGTGTTCTATGTGTTTCGAAACCAGGGTGCAAAAAGGAGAGTTGCCTGCCTGTGTCGAAAATTGCCCGAACGAAGCCCTGATGTTCGGAACCCGCCGGGAGCTGATTCAGGAAGCCCGACGCAGAATCTACGAAAAGCCTGATCTGTATTACGATCAGATTTATGGCGAGCACGAAGCCGGAGGCACATGCTGGTTATACCTTTCGCCGGTTCCGTTTAAAGAAATAGGATTAAACACATCCATACAAACAGCATCATACCCTGCCCTTACAAAAGGATTTCTCTACAGCGTGCCTTCGGTGTTTGTTCTTGTACCGGCACTTTTACTGGGCATCCAGCAGGCAACTAAAAATGATAAACCCACAAAAGAAAACAGCGATGAATAGTGGTCATGTAATTTCAGCGGATAACGACGGGAAATCCATCTGGAAATTCCTGGTAAGGGAATTAAAGCCAAAAGGCAAATGGCTTACGCCGTTCAATATAATTTCTATTCCAATCATTTTTATTGGCATCTTCCTGATAGTCATTCGGTTCTGGAAAGGAATCGGAGCCATTACCAATCTTTCTCAGGAAATCCCATGGGGCTTATGGATAGGATTTGATGTAGTAACCGGTGTGGCATTTGCAGGAGGTGCTTATGTGATCACCTTTATGGTGTATATCCTGAATATGAAAAAGTACAAATCCATTGTGAGGGTTACAGTGCTGAATGGTTTCCTGGCGTACCTCTTTTATGCAGGAACTCTGCTTCTCGATCTCGGGCGTCCCTGGAATGTGATCAACCCGATAATCGGAAACAATTTTGGAGTGAGTTCAGTTTTATTCCTGGTGGCCTGGCATTTCCTTTTATATATGATTGCCCAGTTGATCGAATTTTCGCCAGCCATCGCTGAATGGCTGGGAGCAAAGCGTGCTCATAAAATCCTGTCGGGAATGACACTTGCTGCTGTTATTTTTGGGATAACCCTATCCATGCTTCATCAATCAGGATTAGGCGCACTTTACCTGATGGCGAAAGAGAAAATACATCCGCTATGGTATTCTGAGTTTATTCCAGTCATGTTTTTTGTTTCAAGCATTTTTGCCGGTCTTTCGATGGTAATCTTTGAAGGTTCCATCAGCCACAGGGTTTTTTCTGATCAGATCAGTGATAAAAATCATAAAGCTCAGCACGGAATCATACAAAGCCTGGCTAAAATATGTACAGGAACCATGTTCGTTTATTTTTTCCTACAACTGCTTGTGTTTATTCATGGCAAGCACTGGGATCTGCTCAATACACCGATGGGGCTCTGGTATCTGATGGAGATGATCGGTTTCGTCCTTTTACCCATGACCCTTTTCTTTTACAGTTACAGGACTAACAATGTCTTCCTGATCAGGGCTGCATCCATACTTACAATGCTCGGCGTAATATTAAACAGACTTAATGTTACGATTATCGGTTTCAGATGGGATATGGCAGTTCGCTATGTACCTTCCTGGATGGAAATTGTGGTAACGCTTACTGTGCTGTTTACAGAAATATGGATTTTCAGGTGGGTCATCAACCGTATGCCTGTGCTGAGAGAATCGCCTAAATGGGTGGAAGAAGAAAATAAAAAAACAAACAAACCCGCTTTCTCAGAAGATCATATGAGAGCATAAAACTAAAAAACATGGACGGATTCAGTTATTACAACATCTTTGATACAAAAGGAATAGAATACCTGGTAATCATTGCATTCCTTTTGCTGCTCATTCCTTTCTGGCTGGTATTAAACAAACAGTCAAAAATTAAGGAACAGGTCAGGAATGCCTTAGGCGTTCTTTCCGCTGCAGTTTTAAAAATTCCCCAGGGGATTTTCTTCAACAAAAACCACACCTGGGCTTACCTCGAAAAATCAGGAACCGCCAAGGTAGGAGTGGATGATTTGCTGCTACACATAACCGGGGAACTGAACATTCGCCATCTTAAAAATCCAGGAGAACATGTCAGGAAAGGTGAATTGATGGCTGAAATGGATCAGAAAGGTAAATCACTTAAGGTGTTTTCCCCCATTTCAGGGACAATTGTCAACTCAAACCCCGAATTGGATCTGAACCACGATTTGCTAAACAACGATCCTTACGGACAGGGATGGCTATACAACATCAAGCCATCAATATGGGTTGAAGAAATTCCTTCATTTTTAATGGCCGAAGATGCAACTCAATGGTTGAACCAGGAACTGATCCGCTACAAAGATTTCCTGGCAATGAATATGAAAAAATATTCACCTGATCCTTCTATGGTCATCCTTCAGGATGGCGGTGAACTGACTGATAATTCTCTTTCGGGATTACCCAACGAACTATGGCAGGACTTTCAGAAAGAGTTTCTGAATCCATAATGCATCTGGCTCACAAGCTTTTAGCTCATATCAGGGTCATCGCTTAAATATCCCGATGTATGAATCCTGTTTTAATTGTTCAATAAAAAATATAAAACTGGTGAATTATTCATCAGTTTTTCATATATTTCGTTGTTGTATATATATTATGAAATATATAAACAACAACTAAATATAAATCAGGACTCTAAACAACGGGAAATGGGTTTCTTTAGCAGATCAACAGAGAAAAAAAGCATAGGAATTACTTTTTTAGGCAGGTATTTGAAATATGGCCGTTCAATCTATGGGAGGGTCGTACTGATTATCACCATCTTGTCTGTGATCCTGTTTGTGTCTTTCGGAATAATTTTCCGGTCTGTGTATGAGCAATACCTCAATACAGTAATTATTCAAAACGGGAACAATGTGGGTTCGCTGGTGGAGGGAGCTTTGTATCATTCCATGCTCGAGAATGACCAGGGTGCCCTCCAGAATACCCTTGATGTTATTCATACCTTGCCGGGCATTGAGGATGTTAATATGTACGACAGCGAAAATAACCTGGTGTACTCATCGTTCCTTTCCGATACCATCGGACACATCAATCCAAATTGCAAGAGCTGCCATCCGGATCCGGGAACATTATTTCCTGGAAAAATAAAATCGTACAAGATCATAACCGCGAAAAGCGAATGTATGATGAGCAAAAACCTGAACGGACAAAGGCACCTGCTTATTAATTCGCCTATCCTGAATTCGAAGTCCTGTTACCAGAGTTCCTGCCATGCTCATAAGGCAACCGATAAAGTTCTGGGCTCTCTAATCATTAAAGTGCCGCTTAATGAGCTTGATGCTGCCGTAAAGAAGTCATCCCTGGAGTTTTACCTGTTGGCTATTGGTGTTACGCTACTGCTTGCTTCGTTTTTAATATTATTTACCCGAAAAGAAATAAAAAATCCGCTGGGCGAACTTATAAAAGCAAGTGTTGCTGTTTCCAAAGGGGATACAAGCACCAGGATGGAAATAAGACCCTATCAATTGGACGATATGCAGATGGTTTCGTTAGCATTTAACGATATGCTCGACAACCTGCAGAAAGCAACAACCGAACTCGAAAACTGGTCGCAGCAGCTTGAATATAAGGTTCAGAAAAAATCGGAAGAACTGGGGACTGCCCAGAGTGAATTAATGCATATCGAACGTCTGGCTTCGCTTGGGAAATTATCATCTTCGGTGGCGCATGAAATTAACAACCCTTTATCCGGAATTCTTGTCTATACCAAGCTGGTTCATAAGCTTTTAAGCAATCCTGAGCTTACGGATGATAAAAAGGAAATCATGCTCAAGCATTTGAAAATGATTGAAGCTGAGACCAAGCGTTGCGGAGATATAGTAAAGGGGTTACTCGATTTTTCGAAAAAAGACCAGGAAGATTTTGAACCCAAACACCTGCACGAAATTTTAGATCAAACCTACAACCTGATGTCGCATCCTGTAAAAATGGCGAATATCAGTTTCGTAACGGATTTTAATGCAAAATCCGATCTGATAGCATGCAGCCCAAACCAGATCAAACAGGCCTGCGTGGCAATGCTGGTAAATGCTACCGAAGCCGTTACAGATAATGGTGAAATAGTAGTAAAAACTTCCAATCCCGATCAGGATAACATCAAACTCGAAATCAGCGACAATGGAATAGGGATTTCTGCCGAAGATATACCGCATATTTTCGAACCCTTCTTTTCGACAAAACAGCAGGCGCGCGGAATCGGGCTAGGATTGCCTATCGTTCACGGAATTATACAGAGCCACAAGGGGAAAATCCAGGTGAAATCAGAGCCTGGACAAGGGACTACAATCTCAATTACTTTGCCTTTGATCCGAAGTTAAAGTAAATCGCAATATTGCTTTATCGCTTAAAATCATAAATTGCTATACCTTGTTTTTAGATCATTTTTTAAAAGATTAGTTTAATACAAATTAAAATGGAGAAAAAGATATCAATACTGATCGTTGACGATGAGGAATCTGTTCGGGAGTCCCTGAACAGCTGGTTTATTGAAGACGGCTACCGGGTTGAATGTGCCGAAAATGCTAAAAAAGCATTGGCTATACTCGAATCCGGTAATTTCGACATCATTCTTACCGATCTGAAAATGCCTGGCATGGATGGACTGGAATTGCTCCAAAGAATTAAGACACTGAATAAGGATTCGATTATCATCGTAATGACGGCTTTTGCGAGTGTTGATACTGCTGTAAAAGCCTTGAAAGAGGGGGCCTTCGACTATGTTACCAAACCTTTTGATCCCGATGATCTGTCGCACCTGATCCGCAACGCCACAAAACAGATTTCGCTGGCTAATGAAAATGAAACCCTCAAGAAAAGGGTTGATTCTCTTGAAAGTGTCGAGGACCTTATCGGTAAAAGTGAAGCTATTAAAATAGTGTTATCGGAGATCGAAAGTGTTGCCCCAACCAACTCATCAGTAATCATTACCGGCGAAAGCGGAACAGGCAAAGAGCTGGTTGCCAGGGCCATTCATGCCAATTCGCAACGTAAATTCTACCCGCTGGTAAGCGTGCATTGCGGTGCACTTACCGAGAGTTTACTCGAAAGTGAATTGTTCGGACACGAAAAGGGAGCTTTTACAGGTGCTTTGTTCAACCGCAAAGGAAGGTTCGAGATGGCCGACAGTGGTACTATTTTCCTGGATGAAATCGCTACCATCTCGCAGAAAATGCAGGTTGAATTGCTACGCGTGCTCGAAACCAAGAGTTTTATGCGTGTCGGAGGAAACAAGGAGATATCATCTGATTTCAGGGTTATCTGTGCAACAAACCGCGATTTGAAAAGCATGGTCGAAAAAGGAATATTCCGTGAGGATTTATATTACAGGCTGAACGTGATGAATATCCATGTTCCTCCTTTACGCGAACGCACCGAAGACATTCCATTACTGGTCGATTACTTTATTGAGAAGTATTGCACTTCAATGAACAAGCCATTGATCACTATTGAGGCGGCAGCCCTGAAACGCATTATGGGATACCAGTTCCCCGGAAACATTCGTGAACTCGAAAATATGATAGAGCGTGCTATTGTAGTTGGAAATGGAAAGAAAATCATGCTAAAAGACCTTCCGTTTGGCAAGGACGTCATTGACAGCAATGTTGAAAGCCTGGATGATTTCGAGAAAGCATTTATACTTCAGATTCTGAATAAATACAGCTGGAATATTTCCCATACAGCAAATGCTCTGAAAGTAGACCGAGTGACACTTTATAATAAAATTAAGAAATATGGGCTTAAGGCTTAAAATTTCGGATGTGGGAATTGAGATGTCGGATGTCGGAAGTCAGAAGTCGGATATTGGATTTAGGATATCGGATGTTGGATATAGAAACCTTGAAACCTTGAACCTTGGGACTTGAGACTTGAAGTTTTGAAAGACCCCTTGGTCCTGCGGACATCTCCCCGTGGGGGAGAACCCTGAAAAACAAATTTTTAAACAAATGGGAGAATATGGTTTTGAAATTTGGAATTTGATTCTTGAAACCTGAAACCTGAAACCTTGAACCTTTAATCTTTAACTTGATCAAACCCGCATAAAGTATCTCCGGATGAATCCTTCAACCATCACATTTATATCTTTCGGCCTGTTCGACAAGGGATTTCTGGAAAAGATTTCTGAAGCGGCAGCCCGTGAATATAACTGTTTGGTTGTAATAAAGGATGCTCGTATTGATATCAGCGAATTCTATGATCCTGGCAGGAGACAATACAATGGCGATAAATTACTTAGGGAAGTTGATTTGATGGATAATTCCGGATACACAAAAGTAATAGCGCTTTTTAATGTGGATCTTTTTATTCCGATCCTGACCTATATATTCGGACAGGCGCAATTAGGCGGTCGGACTGCAATTGCATCACTTTATCGCTTAAGCAACGAGCGGTATGGAATTGCCAGCGATGGGACCATACTACTTAAACGATTTAAGAAAGAGGTTATCCACGAACTGGGACATCTGTTTGGATTGATTCACTGCCATACGCCGACCTGTGTAATGCGCTCAAGCACTTATGTGGAGGATATTGATCAGAAAGAAGCACAGCTTTGCGGGAAGTGCCGGGAAAAACTGGAGATGAATTAAATTATAATCTTGCTAACGTCTTCTGTAAAGATGTGAACCGGATTTTCAATGCTTCTAAAAGTCAGAATCAGGATTTACAGTATTTAATTTTACCTGACTATTATTTTTTGGCTAAATGTTTGATTTTTAGTGAGAACTGAAACCACATAAACTCCAGGAACCAGGTGATGGTTAAAACGCAGAGACGATCCGGCTACCATGTTTTCCATAGCCAGTGTGCGGCCTGCCATATCGGTAACCCTTGCCTTGCCTGTTATTGAAGAACCTGAAACAACAGTTATAACCCCATTTACTTCAAATGCTTTAAATTCTTAGGTTACTTCACCAGGTAATCCGGTAGGT
>JBBQSY010000114.1:0-10712 GCA_038213495.1 Bacteroidales bacterium | reverse complement strand
CAACTAATTGATTAGGGATTTGATGCCCCCACTACCACGCGAATCCTTTCTTGCGGTTAAAACTCTGCTATTGCCTCTGTTGGTGCGTGTCTTCTTTCGACCCCGAGTAGGGCAACATTCATTTTCCCGTCTTCGATTTATGTTTACTTTTACCTCAGAAAAACAATAGGATTATGGATTCGGAACCAATTTATATACGCCCAACCTGGGACGAATATTTCATGGAAGTATCGCGCACCATTGCCAAGCGCGCCACCTGCGACCGCGGTCGGAGCGGATGTGTGATTGCACGAAACAAACAGATACTCGTTACCGGTTATGTAGGTTCACCGGTTGGTTTGCCGCATTGCGACGAGGTCGGGCATTTATTTAAACAGGTTACCCACGAAGACGGAAAAGTTACAAACCACTGTGTTCGTACAGTTCATGCCGAGCAAAATGCGATTTGCCAGGCTGCCCGCCTGGGTATCCCTCTCGAAGGAAGTACATTATATTGCCGGATGACTCCCTGCCGCACCTGTGCCATGCTGATTATCAATTGCGGAATAAAACGCGTTGTTTGCGAATTCAAATACCATTCAGGCTCCGAGTCAGAAGGAATGTTTGTGGAAGCCGGAATTGAACTGGTTTATGTAAATGAAGAAGTGCTTCAATATGCAAAGCAACAGATCGATAATATTGATCCTGCCCAAATGGGTAAATAGAACGGCTTTCAACTGGCAATCAGCTTCACCGACGAGGCTTTGAAGTGCACCCATATTTTTTGGCCCGGACCAAGTTTTAATCTGCCGGCCGATTCGTGGCTGATTTGTGCATGAAGAATAATGCCAACATCTACAACTACTTCCATGCCTGAGCGTGAAGGGAATGTGTCGGTTACAGTACCCTCAAAATTATTCAGCGCACTGCTCTCGAAAGCACTGGGCGACAGAAGTATATCTTCGTTTCGGATTAAAATATAACCTGTTTGATTTTCGGTGGCTTCGCTTATTGCAACCGGAATGCCCTTCGCCGTATAGGCTATGCATAATCCATTCTGCTTTTTTATTGATACTTTAAAAAAGTTGCGGATCCCGGTAAAATGTGCCACAAAACCATTGGCCGGATTCCCGAATACCTCCTGCGGCGTGCCCGATTGCACAATGCTACCCTGATTCAAGATAGCTATGTGGTTGGCCAGTGAAACAGCTTCGTCGAAATCGTGCGTAACATGAATAATCGTGAGCCCCATACGGTTGATCTGTCGAAGCAGGGCACGGAGATTTGAACGCAGTTTGCTATCGATTGCCGAAAGTGGTTCATCAAGCAATAGTATTTTTGGTTTTTGAACCAGCGCCCGTGCCAAGGCTACCCTTTGCAATTCGCCTCCCGAAAGCGTTGCCGGCCTTCGATTCAGCAATTGAGTGATTTGTAAGGTTGCGGTGATTTCGTTAATTATATTTTCCTTTTCGGAGCTTGTTAAATGTTTGCCTTTCAGCGGGTAAGCAATATTTTCGTTTACCGAAAGATGCGGAAATACTGCCAAGTCCTGAAACACAAGACCAACACCACGTTGTTGAATTTTTTCATGAGTAATATCTTTCTCATGAAGGATAATGTTCCCGCTCTTAACCCTGGTAAGGCCGGCAATGGCTTCGAGCAGAAGGGATTTCCCGGCTCCTGATTCCCCCAGCAAAATAAAATACTCGCCGGCAGCCACCTTAAAACTAATGTTGTTCAGGCTGAATCCCGGAAAGGTAACGGTAACATTTCGCAGTTCAAGCATGGGGCAAAAATTTTTGGTCCTTATTTCGTGCAAGCAACCTGAGAGCGATAAAAACAGCAAGCGAAATCATGATAAACAATACCGAAACCGGTCGGGCATATTTTAATCCAAATGCACCAAAACGTTCGTAAATTAAAATGGGTGTTATCATCGGGTGATATGCAACCATAATTACAGCTCCGAATTCGCTCATTCCCCGCGCAAACATCATTATAAGCCCCGAAACAATATTCCGCCAGGCCAGGGGCAACGAAATAGTGAAAAATACCCTCGCCGGAGAAGCTCCCAAAGTAAGTGCTGCCTTTTCGAGACGTACCGGAACCCCGGTAAATCCATCGCGGGCAGCATTAATAAGGAATGGAAGGCTCACAAAGGCCATGGCAATGGCTATTCCTGCAGGATGCCCCACAAAATTCAGTCCCACTGCCGAACCAATCTTGCCAAGAACCGAATCGCGTGATACAAATCCTAAAATTGCAATACCGGCGGCTGAATGTGGAATTACAACAGGCAAATCGATTATCCCTGAAACCACGGCCTTAAGCGGGAATTCTTTTCGTGCCAGCAAATAAGCCAGGGGGATAGCAGCAACAGAAAATATAATTGTGGCTGCCAGTGAAACCCATAAAGTGAGCTTAATACTTTCCTGTACTTCGGTATCGCGTGCCGTTTCGAATATTTCCGAGGGGCTGGTAGCCAAAAACATTCCTGCCAGCGGTGCAATTATAAACATCAGTATGATTGCTGATGCAAGTATTATGGCAAGATGGAAGGATGATATGTTTTTCATTCTTTAACGTTTTACAAGCAATGCTTGCATCAGTATTTTTTGGTAAACAGGCGTTATAAGCTGAGATGCCAATAATATGAAAAATTATTTTTTCACAAATGGTCTCAGTTGTATCGGAATTTTTTCAAATATACCCGCATTCATTGGTACTACTGATGGCTGACCATTTCGGGCCATAATAGCCTGCCCTTTTGTTTTGTCGAGTAAAAATTCAGCAAATGCGATCGCTGCAGACTGGTTGGGGGCATCGCGAAGTATCGTAAAACTATAAATCATCGGCTCCCCGGTCATAGTTTGTTTTTCTCCAGGTTTACTGCCGTTTATTTCAACTTTGGCTGTGGCATATTGCAACGCGTATTTTGTACTTTTCAGATTAATGGCATCGGGAAGTACCAGGTATTTCAGGTTATGCTGCACTGCAACGCTCCGGTACAGGAAAATGTAGTCAATTGCGTTCGATTCGAGCAAAGCGAGTAAATCAGTTTCTTTTGGACGCATATATACTTTATCCTTCGCTTTAAATTTATCATTAAGTCCCTTGTTGTGATAATGCTTCTCAGCCAATTGAAACATCATTTCGGTCCTGTAACCGCAGGGATCGCTGTTGGGATCGGAACGGCCGAACGCCACATCGTCCTTTAAAAGTATATTCATCCAGTTGGTGTTATTAATCTGGTTTGCATACCTCGACTTTTCGGAATACACCACGCACAGCTCGTTGCTGGCAAATTTAATGTTGTAATCGGCGTATTTAGGAATCAGCATTTTGTCAATTATAGCGTAATCGGCTGAAGCCATAATATCGCAGGGTTTCCCAAGTTCAGTTATTTTGCGGGCCGAAGCTACTGATCCGGATGATTCCATCAGTATTTTAACATCGGGATACAATTTATTAAACTCACCGGCAATTTCTTTGAAAGGCATTGAGAGACTGCCGGCATGGAAAATAGTCAAATTACCGGAAATCTTTGGATTGTTCTGACTTTGTATAGGCAACGAAAAGGAAGTCAGTAATGCTGAAATCGCCAGAATATTACTTGCTTTTGTAAACAATGAGGTCATTTAAGTTCTTTTTACAAAAATAGCAAAAGGACATGAATATATATGCATATCGATATTGATAATGTGGTTTGTTTATCCCCGGTTTGGGTTGCTGGAGGAGGCTTAGAGGATGAAAAACAGGTAAACTATTCTCTGTCAGTTATCATCTTGTGAGCAAAATGCAACTCTTCAGTAAGAATTAAGTGAGCAATTATTTAATACAAGATTGCTAAAAATAAATTCCAGCCTGCCATGTCTGCAGGCCAGGAAAATACACTAAACGTATTTAAATTAAAATGTAAGTTTCCTGAAGTTATAACCTGACGGCTCTATAGACTGCGTTTCAAAATGCAGTCTGCCCCAGGCTGCCCGCCCGGGTATCCCGCTCGAAGGATGTACACTAAGTAATAAGAACAATTATCTGTCTTATTTAACCTCTCCCCCCGTCCTCTCCAAGGAGAGGGAGCTATGCACTGATTGTTGATCAGTGCAAGGATCTTAAGTCTCCCCTCCGGGGAGATATAGAGGGGTCAACCCAGTGTAGAATCCATGTGTTTTATGCGACATTATTTGATGCACATTACTTATATTGCCGGATGACGCCCTGCCACACCTGAGTTATGCTTATTATCATTTGCGGGAATAAGCGTGTTGTGTACGAATTCAAATATAATTCGGGATCTGAGTCGGAAGGAATGTTTGCTAAAACCGGAATTGAGCTGGTTTATGTAAATGACCAAGCACTTCAATATTCAAAGCAGCAGGTGGATAATATTGATCCGGCAGAAACCGGGAAATGAATCGGCATTCCGGTTGAGAAATAAATTATTGGTTTAGATTGCGGATTTTTAGATTGCCTTGTATGCCAGCCAAAGAATTTGTTATTATTTCAGATGAATCGTGGGAATTAAATCAACCGTATAAAAACAAAAGAAAATTACTTATCTCCTGAGTTTCTGCCTTATAATTTCCCTTACTTTTTCTATCTGATCCGGTGTGCCAAGCACAAATAATTTGGCATTAGGCATCATAATCGTTTCACCTGACGGATTGATAATATACTGGCCTTCAGGTGTTTTGAATCCTACTATATTTGCACCGGTAAGTCTTCGTATACTCATATCGTGAATGGTCTGACCCTGAAATTCGGATGGCAGATCGGAACAAACCACCTCCACCAGGTTCACACCTTCATTATCTTCGATGGAGAGTTGGTGAAAAAATTCGGCAAGGTCGGGTTTTGCCACCAGGCTTGCCATATATGTACCACCGACTTTTTCAGGCATCACTACATGAGATGCGCCGGCAGTAATAAGTTTTTTATACGACGGTTCGTGCGAAGCCCTCGAAATAATCTGGAGATCGGCCACTAAAGAACGGGCGGTGAGTACCACGTACAAATTATCGGCATCAACCGGGAGAGTGGTTATTAGCGCACCTGCCTTGCGAATGCCGGCCATTTCGAGGATTGCATCTTCGGTGGCATCGCCTTCAACGAATATCACTTCTTCTCTTTCCTTTTGATGAGCGATAATCAAATCATGGTTTTTCTCGATAACAACAACCTTTTTCTTAAGTAACTGCAGATCGCGCGCTGTTTGCAGCCCGTTCCGGCCAAAGCCTACAATTATAATATGGTCTTTCATTTTAGGGTTCCCTCCTGTTTTTTTGTTTGCTTTGAATAATTCTTTTAGCCTACCTTCTACAAAGTGCGATGTAATTGTGGAAATGGAATAGGCAAAAATACTGAAGCTGAATATGATAAGAATAATCGTGAATACTTTTCCCGCATCGGAAAGCGGACGAACTTCCTCATAACCAACCGTGGCTACAGTAATCACAGTCATATAGGATGCTTCCAGCAGGCTATACTTTTCAAGGATCATATACCCGGTAATACCCGTAACCCCTATCAGAAGAAGCAGGCTAATGGCAATTAAGAGATTAAGATTGGGATGCGGCCTGTACATTTATATGTAAAAGTTTACTGCTTCGAAACGGATTAGCGGGACAATATAGCAAATAAATCATTTCAATAACTGGTTCGTGGATTTTTTTCGGATAGCATCATGCATAACATTTCTATTTCAGGCTGAAATTGCCAGTTTTTCCAAAATTTCTGAGACCTGAAGGATCAAATCCGCAACTGAATTATTATTGGTTAAGACAAAATCTGCCTGTTTAATACAACTATGCAGGTCCTGTTTATTGGGATCTTCCGAATACATCTCACGTTTCTCGTTTTCCAGAAAGGTTTCGAATGAAATTTTATCTGTTTCAGTATTTCGTATAACAATTCGCTGATAACGAAGTTCTGCCGGGGCGTCAACTGCAAGCAGTACAAAATTTCCCTTGGATCGGAGTGAATCCACTTCGCCGGGAGTGCGGATGCTTTCTATTATGCAGTTTTGTCCGGTTACCATGGCCTGATCGTACAGTTGGTCAATTATATACGAGGGGGAATGTAAAGCACGCAGGTTATTGGCAACCGTTACCATGCTGTCGCGGTTAACAGGCAATTTCAGTCGAACAATTTCTTCCGTCAAATATCCGCGAACTGAGAAATGCAAAAATCCTTTTTCCTTAACCAGGTAATCTACTATGGTTCCTTTTCCTGCGCCTAAAGTTCCGGTAATCCCAATAATCAGCATCGAATGGTATTAGTTTAAAACTGCTGCAAAGGTAATACTATTATGATTTGGGTGAGTACTTCATCAACCCGGGTTTCTGAAACCTGGTACAATTCCTTTTTTCTGCAGCTTTAAAGGTGATTCATTCCTGATTTGACTTTTATCAGAACAAATGATATTCTATTGCTTTGAATATCACTGAATCAATACATTAAGTAAAGTCAATTTAAAAAAGTCTAAATATGTAAAGAAAGAGTTAGAAAACATTCTTTCCGTTTCACAAAAACATTTTGTAATTTTAAACATTTAATTTTTATAACTATGAAGAAATTTGCTATTATTCTTGCAGGATGCGGTGTTTACGACGGTTCCGAGATACACGAAGCCGTGATGAGTATGTACGCTGTTGCAAAAAATGGTGCTGAATACCAGCTTTTTGCGCCGGACATCAAACAACATCATGTAGTGAACCACCTTACCGGAGCCGAAATGCCCGAAACCCGCAATGTGCTGATTGAAAGCGCCAGGATTGCCCGTGGCAATATTCAACCACTCAACAATCTTGATCTCAGGGATTTTGATGCATTGTTATTTCCCGGAGGCTTTGGCGTGGCAAAAAACCTGTCCTCCTATGCTTTTAAAGGGGCCAACTGCGATGTACGTCCAATAGTTGCCAAAGTGATACAGGATGCAGTAGATAAATGCAAACCCATTGGCGCTCTGTGTATTTCGCCGGTTTTATTTGCCAAAATTTTAAATAATGTTACTATTACAGTTGGGCCGGACGAAGAGGATGCAGAAAATGTAAAAGCAATGGGTGCAAAACATATTGCTACCTCTCATGGTGATGTTATATTCGACGAAAAACATAGGCTTTTTACAACACCCTGTTACCAGCTAAAGTCAACTATTGTTCAGATAGCTGAAGGTGCTGATAATATTGTGAAGGCAATTCTTAAGACGATTTAATCCCGTATTTTTCTTTCACCATTTCCATCACCATTCCGTGATCAAAAGCCAGCGGAGGTAGTTTGTCAAGCGAAAACCATTCGGCTTTTGCAGCATCATCAGCAGCTATAGGTGAAGCTGCATTTTCATCTGTATACCCGATAAAAACGGTTGTTATGGTCCGGTGCCGCGGATC
This sequence comes from Bacteroidales bacterium, assembly GCA_038213495.1. Taxonomy (GTDB): domain Bacteria; phylum Bacteroidota; class Bacteroidia; order Bacteroidales; family UBA4417; genus UBA4417. Next base: position 3,342 of record JBBQSY010000114.1, on the reverse strand, counting down.
GCGGTTTACCGTGCTGAACGTGTGAAACTGATTCAGTTCAATTCCGGTAATTCCAGTTTCTTCATGCAGTTCACGAAGCGCAGCCTCTTCGAGGGTTTCGTTCATATCCAGAAATCCGCCCGGCAATGCCCACATTCCTTCAAACGGGGGCTGCTTGCGTTCGATGAGCAATACAAATTGCTTGTTATCAGCTTTTTTCAGGATAATGATATCAGCAGTTACTGCCGGCCGGGGATACTCGTAACAATAACTCATTCGTAATATGTTTAATTTTAAGTACTATTCAGTTTGTACTATTAGTTAAGACTCAAATCTCAAATTTCAAATCTCAAGAACCAAAGCAAATTAGAATATTTATTGAGATTCGAGACTTGGAATTGAATTTGAACCTTCGAACTTGAGACTTAAAAACCTCATTGTTCCTCAGCTTCAACTCTTTCATCTAAATCTGGCTGATTTCCTGCTGAACCGGCCACAACCAATACAATTTCACCCTTAGGCGGATGCACCCTGTACCATTCAGAGAGTTCAGCTAAAGTTCCGCGGCGGTTTTCCTCGTAAATTTTTGTTAGTTCCCGCGAAACGCATGCCTGTCTATCAACACCGAGGTATTCAGCAAGTTGTTCGAGGCTTTTTGCAAGGCGGAAGGGCGATTCGTACAAAATAAAAGTATAAGGTTGCCTTGCCAGTTCTTTCAGGCGGGTTTGCCTGCCTTTTTTATGCGGAAGAAATCCTTCGAAGAAGAAACGGTCGCTAGGCAAACCTGAATTCACCAATGCCGGCACAAAAGCTGTTGGGCCCGGCAGACATTCAACAGTAATTCCTGCCTGAATGCAGGCTCGTGTAAGCAGAAATCCCGGATCCGATATGCCCGGTGTGCCTGCATCCGAAATCATCGCCATACTGGTACCTTCTGAAATCTGCCGTACCAGGTTTTCAACCGTTTTGTGTTCATTGAACTGGTGATGAGCCAGCACTTTTTTATCGATTTCGTAATGCCGCAATAATTTTGATGAGGTGCGGGTATCTTCAGCCAGAATTATATCCACTTCTTTGAGTATCCGCAATGCCCTGAGCGTAATATCCTCAAGGTTGCCGATGGGAGTGGGGATGAGATAGAGTTTCATTTGACAAAGGTTTAGCTTGGATGCATGAATGCAAATGTGAAGATTGAAATGAGTTATTTTTCAAAATATTGAAAATCTATTCACTATCCTTGTATCTGTATCCTGCCACTTTTAAATAAATCGCCTTTTAATAAAATCTTTCAGCCTGGCAAGGGTGTCAGCCTTTTGATCCCAGTCGGAAGTATGGTATTTATGCAGTATCCAGCCAGCCTCGTCGTTATTTACAGCTTTGTTAATCCGGATAATTGCTTCCTCATATTGAAGCGGATTATTACCGAACAGTTCATTTATAAAATTGAACTTATCATTTAGGCCAATGCCGGTAGTCAGATCGGAGATAGGCTGCAGCAGCAGGCGCGATCCTACAACCGACTGGGGTTGGGAAGAGGCCATGCTCTCACTCAACATTTTGTTGGAGGTATTAAATCTGTCGGCGAGCATGGCACTGCCGGGATCAGGATCATTGGAAGCAGTAGTCTTCACTGACTCTTTCTGCGGGGATAGTGTATCTGCAGATGCTAAAGGGTCCTCCGCTTCAGGAACACCGGATTCCTCATCCGGAGTTGTTACCGCTGCAGTATTATTTTCAAACTGTGCAGGCTTTATTTCCGATTCTGCCATGGCATGAGTTTCCGGTTCCGGCTCAACTTCTGGTTCCATAACCAGCTCAGCTTGAGGTTCGGGTAGCGGGCTTTCTTTTTCGGGAGCCGGAGACGTTTCTTCCTTAATGGATGGCGCCTTGGCAGGTTCATTCTGTGATTCGGAAGTAACCTTTGTATTAACAGATACCTCGGATCTATTAACTGTATTTTGCTGAGTGAGGCTTACCTGTGCGATAATTTTAAATGTATCGTAAAGTTTCCGCAGATCATCAAGCATAAGATCAAGTTCCAGTTGCGAAACAGTGCCCGCCGGCGCGTATAATTGGTTATACCTCGATACAACTTTCCTGATCAGATCGTCGGCATTACGTGTTAAAAGGTTTATGTCCATAGTAAAAATAAAAATTAATGGTTCAGAGTAAATGTCTTTGATTGCTTATTGTTTGTTACAATTGCATCAGGTTGCTAAGCCGAAGGTTTTCCATTGTTTTGAAATTAAAAACTACCTGTTACATATTGTAAATTGCTCTTTCTTTAAGCCACTGTTACTTATTAGTCCCTATTTTGTTGACAGTGAGAAGAGTTTCAAATTTTTGTTGAAAAAATTATATTTTCTCCTGTTTCCCCGTCAGGCAAAGAAGCAATTATTTCATTAAGTTTGCGTTCCTAAAAGAGGGGTAAAATTAGCAAAGAATAAACTACGCAGCTTATGTTTCTTGAAAAATCCACTAACAATCCTTCACAAGGCAGAGGCTGGATCGAAGTTGTAGTCGGGTCCATGTTTTCCGGTAAAACCGAAGAACTGATCCGAAGGCTTACCCGTGCACGGATTGCAAAGCAACGCGTAGAGATTTTCAAGCCTGAGATAGATAAACGGTATGATGAAACAAATGTTGTTTCGCACAACGAGAATAGTATCCGTTCCATACCGGTTCAAAACGCATCACAGATTCTGCTTTATATTGATGGTATGGATGTGGTGGGAATTGATGAGGCCCAGTTCCTCGATGACGATCTTCCGTCCGTTTGCAATTATATTGCCAACCAGGGCATCAGGGTGATAGTTGCCGGCCTGGATATGGATTTCCAGGGAAAGCCCTTCGGACCTATTCCTGCCCTGATGGCTACTGCCGAATATGTTACCAAAGTCCATGCTATTTGTATGCGATGCGGAGACCTGGCACATTATTCGCACCGTACTATCGCCAGCGAAAAACTGGTGGTATTGGGCGAAATGGACAGCTACGAACCACTATGCCGTAAATGCTACACGGATATCAAAACAAGGTTCAAAGGTTGAGGAGATTGAAGGGATTGATGAGATGGATGGGATTTAGGGGATTGATTTGGACACGGAGACATGGAGACACGGAGACAAGGGGACAAGGGGAGCCGGAGACAAGGCGAATTCTTTTCTGAAATCAGGTATTGTTGAAATTTACCTATTATCCCTCTAACATCTGAATGACAACTGAATGACAACTGAATGACAACTGAATGACAACTGAATGACAACTGAATGACAACTGAATGACAACTGAATGACAACTGAATGACAACTGAATGACAACTGAATGACAACTGAATGACAACCGAATGACCACTGAATGACA
>JBBQSY010000113.1:0-11077 GCA_038213495.1 Bacteroidales bacterium | reverse complement strand
GTACGGCCAAACATCTCGGCGTCAGGTTTAAAATCATTGGCTGAATCACGGCTGAGAACAAGGGCATGGTCGAATTCGTCGACAATACTTTTACGCACTATTTTTTTCAGGTCGCCGAAATCCATAACCATTCCGAGTTTTACTGAGGCTTTATCCGAAACAGGGATGCCGGTTATGGTTACCAGAAGTTCGTAAGAGTGCCCGTGAATATTTCGGCATAACCCATCATAGCCTTTCAGGGCATGGGCCATCTCAAATTTAAACTCTTTTGTGATTCGTATGGTTTGCAAGGGGAAAAAGGTTAAAAGGTTCAATGCTTCGCGTTCAAGGGTTCAATGCTTCGCGTTCAAGGGTTCAATGCTTCGCGTTCAAGGGTTCAATGCTTCGCGTTCAAGAGTTCAATGCTTCGCATTCAAGAGTTCAATGCTTCGCATTACATTTTTCATTAAGTGTAATGTATTTTTCAATTACTGTTGTACAAATAGAAAATGCCAACTATTTGTGTAAAGCTATAATGGCGGGAGATGTAGCCCCTCTCCTCGAGGAGAGGGGTTAGGTATTGCCTGAATTACAACCATCTTAGTCAGTTTAGTCGTTTACCAGTGTTTTTTAATATCAATTTTATAATGATTTACACTAAGTTATAAACTATTGAAAATCAGTCGCGTAAATAGTGTAAAGTGCTTATTTTGCGAAATCCGCAATCTAATTCTTAATAATCCGCGCCTGGTAAATTGTTTGATAATTGTTAGTTGCCAGTCGAACCAGGTAGAATCCTGTCGGCAGATTTTCGAGGTTCATGGTTGCCTTATCGCCTGTTAAAGTTAAAGGTGCCTTTACTGCCTTGCCAGCTGAAGAATAAACAACAAGTGTATTATTTTGTTGATTGAATTCAGGAGGTAAAGTTATAGTACAATTTCCGGAGGTAGGGTTAGGATATACCTGAAGTGCAACCTGTTCATTTTCATCAGCAATACCGGTATTTGTTCCCCATACCATATTTACAAATTCAGGATGATCGATAAAAGGATTGCGGTTCTTCTGTATGGCATAAACTGCATTGTTTCTTTTAATTTCTTTCTGACTCACGGGGTCGGCAATATTCCAGGTAAGTAGTAGGTTTATAAACCAGGGGTCAAAACACGGAAAGGAAGTTCCGTTTAAAACTTCGTTAGCATTACCATTGCTCTGCCAATTTGCTATTTTATTTTCATAACAAGTTGCCATATAAAAATAGCCCCTGGCCAAGTCACCTTTGTACTCATCTATTGGTTCAAAAACTGTACCCGTGTACCCAGGAAAACTACATGGGCCTAATTTGCTTCCGTTACCAGATGTGCCTTTGTCAGCAGTAAAAGGATTTGCGACTGTACCATAAGGATAATTACTTCTCATTCCGTTCACTTTGCCGTCGGTTGGATATACGTGGAACATATCTGAAACCATAGGCTTATCGGAGTTAAACCAGCTCTGAGGTATGGTATGCTCACGATTGAAGCAATCACATTCTTTACTGTAATTCCCGCATTGCTTTGAGCCAATTACGTAAGTGCAATTTGAATACATATCCCAAACAGTGCCATCCGGTTTTTGATCTGTTTTTTTATATGCTTCATAAAGACCTCCATAGCCTACATCGAAATGGCTGCTAATAATACCATACAGTGCTGTTTTAAGCACAGCACCTGTTTTCCCCGAAGCGGCCGAATAGTATCCGGCAGATTCCTGGGCTTTAATGATTAAAAATGCAGTTGCGAGTAGGAGAGTTAGTAGAGATCTTTTCATTTAGTAATGATTTAATGAATGTGGAAAGAATTAGTATTTAATGAAAGCCTGTCAATTAAAATCCTGATAAATTCAATATCAGTTTCAGGGCAGCAGCCAGCAACAGAAAACCACCTACCGGACCCAGCCTGAGTTTCAGTGAACGGATGCCCATTTGCACGGGTATAATTTGTCCGGCTAGGATGCCGAAAATCAAAAATACACCTATCAGCAACCAGTTCAGGTATGGGTCGATCGATAATAACCCTATGGCTATCCCAATGATTAACGGGGTGATCCCTTCGGCAAGCGCAGCAAAAAAGACAACTTTTGTAACGTTGTAATCAAATACTTTTTCCGGTGCCTGCTGCCTGATACCCGAAAGCAGCACTTTAAGCCCTAAAATAAACAGTATGCTCAAACTGATGAGCATATTAACTTTCAGCTCGGGGCTTCCAACTTTATACCCAACCCATATCCCGACTCCAGCCAGAATAAACTGCACCAGAAAGGTTATGCCTGTGTATAAAAACTTACGGACAAACGCACCGCCTGCAAGCACAAGCCCGGCATTAAGGTACGAAATCCAGGAATTGAAAACCAGGGCCAGAGCCAGTATTATTATTTCGAAAGTGTTCATCAGTTTGAATAATCCTGATTTTTACCTTAATGGATATACCATTTCAGTTATTTTTTCAAGATGAATGCGATCCGTATCATCAAATGAATTGAATGATGCACTGTCCACATCCAACACAGCTAAAATATTGCCATCCCGATTACGAACAGGTATTACAATTTCGGAATTGGACCGCGAATCGCATGCAATATGCCCCGGAAATTTGTGCACATCAGCAACAAGAATACTTTTATTTTCCTTAACTGTAGTAAGGCAAACTCCCGAACCCTTCAGCACCTGGCATGCAACAGGTCCCTGGTAAGGCCCGACAATAAGATGATCGCCATGTACAATGTAGAATCCACACCAGAAAAAGTAATCCAACTTATTGATTAAAACAGCAGCAATAGTTGCCATCCTTGCCACAGGATCGTCAGTTTTAGTTAAAAGACCTTCGAGTTGGGTGATAATCCGCTGGTAACGGCCAGCTTTTTTCAATTCATCCATGTTTGGGAAATAGCCGGCAAAGATACAAACAATCGTTGGATGTTTCATGTTAAGTTTTTACGGATTTTTGCGTAAAATCTGGTACCCGGTTCATTCAGGATCAGATAAGTAATGAAAATTTCATTGCTTTGCATCTAACCCTGGTCCGGGTATCACCTGAACCCGTAAAAACCTTTATCTTTGAACCTTTTTAATCCCTTTTAGTATGAATTTCAAAGGCACAGTTAAGTCGAGGCTTCCAAATGCCGGAACATCTATTTTTGCAGTTATGTCGGGATTGGCCAATGAGGTTGGTGCCATTAATCTTTCGCAGGGATTTCCCGATTTCCCGATCTCCATGGAATTGGTCGATCTGGTACATCAATATATGCGTAAAGGATACAACCAGTATGCCCCCATGCCTGGAATACTGCCGCTTCGCGAAGCCATCGCGACAAAAGCATTCGATACTTTCGGCATTACTTACGATCCTCAAACCGAAATCAATATTACAGCCGGAGCTACCGAAGCCATTTTTTGTGTGATCACTGCCATGATTCACCCGGGCGATGAGGCTATTGTTATCGAACCTGCTTACGATAGCTATGCTCCGGCAGTGGAACTCAGCGGAGGTATTGTGCGATATTCATCGCTGCAGGTTCCATCGTACACCATTAACTGGCCCGAAGTTGAAAGTTTGATCAACAACCGGACCAAGCTGATCATGATCAATACGCCGCACAACCCGACGGGAAGTGTACTTCAGGCTGCTGACCTTGAGGAACTCGACAGGATAACCAGGAATACCAATATCGTGGTAATGAGCGACGAGGTTTACGAACACCTGATATTTGATGGGATCAGACACGAAAGTGTTTGTTATTATCCTACACTGGCCGAACGGAGTTTTGTGATAGGCTCTTTTGGTAAAACTTTTCATGCCACTGGCTGGAAAACAGGTTTTATCATGGCCCCGGCAGTTTTGATGGCCGAAGTGCGCAAAGTACACCAGTTTGTAGTGTTTGCATCCAATACTCCTATTCAACATGCTGTGGCTGAATATCTGAAAAACAAAGAAAATTACCTGAAATTGCCGGCTTTTTACCAGCAGAAGCGCGATTTGTTTGCAAGCCTGGTTAAGGAATCACGGTTCAAGCTGATACCTTCGTATGGAACTTATTTCCAGTTGCTGGATTACAGTGCTATATCTGACGAGAAAGAAATGGATTTTGCCGTTCGGATCACAAAAGAATACGGCGTGGCTTCAGTGCCGGTTTCGCCGTTTTATCACGATAAACAGGACAATAAAGTGTTGCGTTTTTGTTTTGCCAAAACCGAAGATACATTAATAAAAGCAGCCGGGATATTATGTACGATCTGACGATAACCCTTATACAGCCTGACCTCGCCTGGCAGGATAAAAAGAGCAACCTGCTCAAATTTGAAGATTTCTTTCAGAGAATTGACAGTAAAACCGATCTGATCGTTTTGCCCGAAATGTTCAATACGGGCTTTGTGGTCGATCAGCGTTCGCTGGCTGAGGATATGAATGGACCAACCATTGAGTGGATGGCCACACAGGCTTCAAAATTAAATAGCGTGATTACCGGAAGTCTTGTTGTGATAGAAAACAGGAACTATTACAACAGGCTGATCTGGATGGAACCAACCGGAAAATACAAGGTTTACGATAAGCGCCATCTTTTTCATCCGGGCAACGAACACGAGCAGTTTTCGCAAGGTTCGGAAAAACTGGTTGTTGACCTGCTGGGCTGGAAAATTTGCCCGCTGGTATGCTATGACCTGCGATTTCCTGTATGGAGCAAAAATACATGGTCGGATGGAATATACGAATACGATATTTTGCTGTACATGGCCAACTGGCCCGCTGCCCGAAGTTATGCTTACCGTCAGTTGCTTATTGCCCGTGCCATCGAAAACCAATGTTATGTGGTTGCCGTAAACCGGGTGGGTATCGACGGCAAAGGAACCAACCACCAGGGGGAATCAACCATTATCGACTTTAAAGGAAAACATCTGTTCGAAATATCAGCCGATGAGGAAGGAATGGAATCGTTAAGCGTGAGTTACAACCAGCTTACTGATTTCCGCATGGGATTTACCGTGGGAATGGATTGGGATACTTTTACGATTGACAGGTAGGATTGGAATTTGTTAGGTTTCAGGGTTTTGTTTCAGGGTTTCAATGTTTCAGGGTTTCAGGGATTGAAGAGGTTGAAGGGATTGATGAGATTGATGGGATTGATGGGATTGAGGTCTCCCCATCCCCCGCTCTCCTTGTCCCCCGGTCCCCGTGTCTCCCGCACTCCATCTCCCCGTCACCCAAACATTGATTTTCTGCAAAAAAGCTGATTCAGGCCCGATTTTCCTTCAACAACCAATATCTTTGCATCCGTAATAAAAAAGCATGGACAAATATTTAATAGTAGGTTTAGGTAATGTTGGTGAGGAATATGCCAATACCCGGCATAACATAGGATTTATTGTTGCTGATGCCCTGGCGTCGGATCTTGGCGTAAAGTTCGAAATAGAGAGGCATGCCTATAAAACTGAAGTCCGCCTTAAAAACAAACTGCTTATTATCCTGAAGCCTACCACTTACATGAATCTGAGTGGTAAAGCGGTGAAATACTGGATGGATAAAGAGAAGATTCCACTAGAAAATATACTTGTTGTAACGGATGATGTCGACCTCGACCTGGGTGTATTACGAATGCGAACCAAAGGCAGCGGGGGAAGTCACAACGGTTTGAACCACATCATCGAAACACTTTTAATAACGGATTGGGCTCGACTTCGTTTTGGCATAGGCAAGGATTATGCCCGTGGCTTCCAGGTTGATTATGTGCTGGGTCAGTGGTCAAAGAAAGAAGAAAAAATCCTGCTTCCTAAGATCGAATCAGCGGTTACGATAGTGAAAAGTTTTGTGCTTGCCGGTGCAACACAAACGATGTCGGATTATAATAATAAATAACCCAGGCATAAAGCCATTAAGCCGGGAGTACCATCGAGTTTGAATTATTTAGGGCCTGCTGAAAATGAATTAATTTTCTGAAAAGCAGAATAGTAGAGATGGTATTATTGATATTGAATACAGGGGAAGCTTAATTTATCCGGAAAATTCTTGTTTCCGGGAATCTGCTTTTCCCCTTCAGGGGAAACAGATCAAAATGAGTATCGGTCATTGTTTTGTTATTCCCCGGAGGGGATACACTTAAAAGTTCAATTGTTAATGCCCTACGGGCAAAACAACTTATTGCCTTCCGCTTTTATTGGTATTAATGCCCTACGGGCAATATAGACTTGTTTAATTAAGTTTTTCAGTAGCCCCTATTTAGGCAGTCCGGAACTGAATACCCTTTGTGCTTTTAAAAGGTGTACTGAATCGTTCACAAGGTTTCCTATCTCAAACATCAGGTTTATATACAGCATGGCACACTTCGAACCCTTTTTTTCGTTTGCCATCCGCGTTACCTGTTCCTGGCTGCTGGTATTGATCAGTTCATCAAGAGCAGCTTGCTTGGCCTTTAATTCACCGATGGACGAATAATCCATGCTAAGGTTAATCAGGGATATTGCGTCCAGGATGGCCTTCATTTCGCTGATTACTTTGTTAAGTTCCCCGGTCTGTATGTCCGATAATGGCTCGTGGTTGTTTTCGACATGCTCGGTTGCGTGTTCCGTCATTGTGCGGACCGAACGCGTGATCTCGCGGAGGTAATCCACCACCTGTATATATTTATGGCTGGTATCAACATTGTTCAATTCCAGCGCCCTGATGGTTGCAGGTATTCCCGCTTTGACAAGTTTCGCCTTTTCGACCAGTGTCCGTACGTTTTGTCGTGTTTGCTTCAGCAGTTTTCGGTCTTCAGAAGCCAGCCCCTGTATGGTCGACAGCAATATTTCACCTGAAAGGTTCAGTATTTCTGTCGAATAGCTGTTGCATTTAATAATAATATCTTCTCCGGTGTTCAGATCTGTATAAGTTGTAACGCTTAATGCTTCGCTGTCAGCCAATACTTTTTTCCTGTGTATGATGTGGGTGCGTGTAATAAAAAATAAAGTAAGAAGGATAAAACCTGAAATAGCATACATGCCGCCGTATGAAACAATGGAAGCAACCAGCATAGAAATGGAAAATGCAATAAAAGCAGTAAAAAACCATCCGCCAATTACAGTCATTACTCCCGTGACCCGGTAAACAGCACTCTCGCGCCCCCAGGCTTTGTCGGACAAGGATGTCCCCATGGCAACCATAAACGTAACGTAAGTTGTCGACAGCGGTAGTTTGAGTGAGGTGGCAAAGGCGATTAAAACACTTGCAACCGTTAAATTTACCGTAGCCCTGATCAGATCGAATGCCGGAACATCTTTCCTGTTGGAATAACCATGTACATGTGCAGGGGCAAAACGGCTGTTGCTCCAGTTTATAAAACGGTCGGGAAGTACGGATTTGTAAAAAGAATTCAGATTTAGGGCCTGCCTGACAATGGACCTGGCTGACAATGACGAACCGAACTTCTCGAAACCGCTGTCCTGGCGTCCCAGGCTGATCTCGGTTTCGGTTACCGTTCGTGCTTTTCTAGAGAGCCAGAGAGTAGCCACCATAACAAGACTGGCAATTACAAGCAGATACGTATCAGTTTTTACTTCGCCTTTCAGGAATTCCATTGTCATCATTGCCGGATCGCTGAGGCCCGAAGCAATGTAAACCTTATAAGAGGAAAGACCTGCCAAAGGAACGCCAATGAAATTCACTAAATCGTTGCCGGCAAATGCCATTGCCAGACCAAAGGTTCCAACCAGTACAACAAGTTTTAAAATATTGAATTTAAACAACATGGTAAATACCTGGAACACAATGGTAAGAGATGCAAAACTTACCAATACCAACATCAGCGAGTTTTCCTGAATGTATTTGATGGTGTCACCCGAAATAATGGTTGAACCCTTAGCTCCTTTAACAACAATAAAATAAAGCATCAACGAAATGGCGAGGCCTCCCCACAGGGAACCGAAATAACGGAGCCTTTTGGTGTAATTAAAAGTAAAAAGCAAACGCGACAAGTACTGCACAATGGTTCCCACCGTAAATGCCACCACAATGGAGATCAGGATACCCGAAATAATGAGCAGTGCATTCCCTGAGTTGATATACGTTCCCAATGTTGAGTAATCGCCTCCGGCTGCCGATATCTTAACAAGTGCAACAGCAACCGCAGCGCCCAGCAGTTCGAATACAATGCTCACGGTGGTGGAGGTAGGCAAGCCAATGGTATTGAAGAAATCCAGTAATAAAATATCCGTGATCATTACAGCAAAGAACAATATCATAATTTCACTGAAAGCAAAACTTTCCGGATGAAAAACGCCTTTTCGGGCTACTTCCATCATGCCGTTCGAAAACATGGCGCCCAGAATAATGCCGATACTGGCAATAAGCATAATGACTTTAAAAGGAGCCGCTTTTGACCCGATAGCCGAATTCAGAAAGTTTACGGCGTCATTCGAAACACCTACTATAAGGTCCGAAACAGCTAAAGCCATTAATACTACAACGATAACAAGATAAAATTCGTTCATGTCAAAAGAGTTGGTTTTGCTATGATATTAACTTTTTAAAGCACTCCGGCAGTAAGATTTCCTGAAAATATTTTAAGCTAAAAACGTTTTAACCGTTCATGGAAATTAGCGTGGAATAATTGTATTTTCCGAAGTGCAAAGTAACCGAATTTTCAGACTATTTTGGATTGCATCTGTGTTTTATTTTATAGGGCATTTCATAATTTATCATATAGTTCTAAAAATCAGAACGATATATTTTGAAGCTTTATTCATTTTCAATTTTTTGCCCTTTAATTGTACAGAAACAGGAAGCATTTAAAACATTGCCGAATAATCTCTAAATTCGGATCTAAGGGAAATCAGTTGAGTAAACAAATTATTATTTGGAATTATTTTGGACCAGATTTAACTTCCTTTCAAATGAAACAGCAAATTATAAATTAATCGCCTAATTTTGAATTCGAATTGTCAGGAGATTTAATGCTTTTAAATTTTCTCAATTTGTATACCATATTTACATTTTTGCATGAATTCGGCCGGTATGTATACTTCTGACAATTACCAGCTTTTATCCTAATAATATTGCATGACTGAATCAACTCCTTCCATAAAAAAAATCTGGAATATCTCCTGGCCCATTATGATCAGCCTGGTGGCCCAGAATATTGTAAATGTTACCGATACCGCTTTCCTGGGGCATGTGGGAGCCGTCGAACTGGGCGCTTCTGCTATAGGCGGCTTATTTTATGTCACTTTGTTTATGGTTGCCTATGGCTTTACCACCGGCGTGCAGATTCTGATTGCACGCAGGCATGGCGAAAAGGATTACCCGGCCATTGGGATGATTTTCGATAATGGTTTCTACTTCCTTGCAATTTCCACCGGACTTATTACTTTGCTGATAGTGCTTTTCGGCGCCCAGTTACTGAAACCGTTTATCGCTTCCGCAAATGTTTTTACAGCAAGTACTATTTATTTGAGATACCGGATATTCGGTTTGTTTTTTGCTTCTTCGGCTTTACTCTTTCGTTCATTCTATACAGGTATAACTTTTACAAAATACATCAGTATCAGTGCGGCTATTATGGCCGGAATAAATGTAGTACTCGATTATGGTATGATATTCGGCAAACTGGGTTTTCCCGAAATGGGCATTGCCGGCGCCGGGCTGGCTTCGACAATTTCGGAGGTGTGCGCACTGCTTTTCTTTTTTGCCATTACCGCACGGAAAGCCCACCTCGAAAAATACCAGCTTTTTGCTTTTGTAAAACCCAACCTTGCGATTATTAAAAAAACACTCGATGTCTCGCTTTATATAATGATACAGTTTGTATTATCACACGCCGTATGGTTTGGGTTTTTCCTGCTTATCGAAAAAATGGGTGAAACATCGTTAGCCGTTTCCAATATTATCCGGAGTATTTATATGCTCCTGATGATACCGGCCTGGGCACTGAGTTCTGCCACAAGCAGCATTGTGAGTAATGCCATTGGCGCCGGTTTTACAAACCAGGTGATGCCTATAATCAGAAAAGTACTGCTGTTAAGCATGGGGATAATGCTGGCTATTGCCATATTGGCTGCATTTTTCCCGCGTATCATGATTTCCATTTATACAAACGACCCGGCCCTGCTCAACGCCTCAGTAACCTCTTACTATGTGATTTTGGGCGCTGTGATGTTTTTTTCGGCCATGATCGTATTGTTTAACGGGGTACTTGGAACCGGAAATACCCGAAGCGGTCTGGCTCTTGAAGTAACCACATTAAGTTTATACCTGGTGTTTGCCTGGCTGCTGGCAGTGAAACTCAGCCAGCCCATTGAGGTGGTGTGGCTGTGCGAATATATGTACAGTATTGTTCTGGGTACTTTATCCTGGCTTTACCTGAAACGCGGGAAATGGGCTGGACGGGTAATTTAGGATAGGGGGAAGAGTTCTGAAATATATGGAGAATGAAAAGTGAATAACGAATAATGAATAACGAATAATGAATAGTGAAAAGTGAATAGAAATCATCAGGCACAAAGCATGTTCATAGGGTTCTCCACTTGGGGAGATGCCCGCAGGGCAGAGGGGTCCTGATATATGTGAGAAGTGAAAAATGAATAATGAATAACGAATAAAATAATGAATAATGAATAACGAATAGTGAAAAGTGAATAGAGAAAAGTGAAAAGTAAATACGAATAGTGAATAGAAATCATCCGGTACAAATCATATTCGTAGGGTTCTCCCCGCAGGGCAGAGGAGTCAAAAAATTAAAATAATATTCCTATCTTTCGGCCTTCTAAACCGGGTTTTTCATTCTAATTATATACTATGGAATGGTTTGTAATAGTTAATCCCAATGCCGGAAAACGCAAAGGGGAAAAGGATTGGCTTGAAATTGCTGCTCAACTGAATGCTGCCGGAATTGAGTTTGTTAATGTGTTTACCGAACATCGCGGACATGCTGTAGTTCTTGCACGTAAATACATCGAAAACGGTTACCGCAATATAATCGTAGTTGGTGGCGACGGCACTCTTAACGAAGTGGTTAATGGAATATTCACACAGGCACACATTCCATCCGACAAGATAGTCCTTGCTATGATCCCTGTTGGAACCGGCAACGACTGGTG
>JBBQSY010000112.1:0-11125 GCA_038213495.1 Bacteroidales bacterium | reverse complement strand
TGATGTTTTGATCCTCAAGCTGAAGCTGAATCTGGCGCATTTCGAAATTGATTTTTACCCGGGCAAGTAATTCATCTTCCTGGAATGGCTTATAGATAAAATCAGAAACTCCTGCCTTTAACCCTGTAATGTTATAGCCATCTTCTTCGAATGCAGTGAGCATAAGAACAGGGATATTGCAGGTTCCCTTGTCTGCTTTCAGTATGCGACACATTTCAAACCCATCCATGCCCGGCATTTTTACATCCAGCAAAATGAGGAGGGGAAGCTTTTCCTGAATACATTTAAAAGCTGACTCTGCATCATTTGCTGAACGCACTTTATATCCCGCATCCTGAAGGATGTTTAGCAATAAGACAATGTTTGACTTTGTGTCGTCAACAATAAGAATATCGTTTTCGCTTTTTGGTTCAAGGTATGCTTTTATCATTGTCAATTTCTTAGGGTATATAACTCATATATAATGAGCTATCTATAAAGTAAAAGAAGCTTATACCAGTTGCTGTTTTACTTTTAATTAAAAAAAATAATAATATTCTGTTAGTTTAAGCACGGTTTATATTTGTCAGTATTACCAAAAGATTAATCTCTTTCTGAATGCTTCTTTTATTTAAACTCCTCAGTCTTTTACCTCAATAAATAGATTTGGGGTTAGACCTAACTGTATTTTTATAAGCAGTAGCTTGATGTATGGCTGATAAATAGTGTTCTATAAAACACCATTAATCAGATACTGCATTGTAAAAATAATAAATATTTCAAATGATTGATATGTTATTGGATTAAGTAATTCAATTTATAACCAGTCTAAATTTGTAAGTAAATATAGGTAGTACGTATAAGTAAACGAGTTTCAAATGAGTTTTGCCAACGTGCATCCACTATGCTTTAGCTTGGTTTGGCTTCGCTCACCAGCCATCGCTCAGTATCCGTAGTGGAATGTCATCGCGCACAGAATATTGAGTTTTATATAACAAACCTAAAAATAAAGAAAATGAGCATTTTTACTTAAAATGATGAGTTTAACTCGTGACACTAAATAATCTATTATGCCACATATTTCACGGATTTGCACAGAATCAGAACTGCTTTCAGCAGTTTTATTTCAAAAAAACAGAACTCAGGCAAATACTTATCTGTGTAATCAGATGCTTGTATTCTTTTCGCATTGCATTGACCAGGTTGAATAGTTATAAAACTTTTAATTTGCAATTAGACTAACATTTGGTTGAATTACATCAACTAAATAAGTGAGATTTTAGTTTTGAGAAACAAAACTATTTAGTCAAACTGATTCCGAGCAATACCGATGGATATTGGGAATAGGAATCACCTGGGTTATATTCCCCGCTCCCTGGAGTGAATTTGAATTCAATTCTGCTAGGATACAACGTCAACCTAATGCGATGAACTTTGTTTTATACTATCTTTGGAGAAGCAATGTTAAACGGCAAATCTGAAACTGAAGTTTTTTTTTGATTTTCTGTAAACAAGGTATCATATTTCATCATGTTTTACACATTTGCTTATTAATAAAGTTGCCAGAATGAAAGAAACAAGCACGAATAGTAAATCCGCTGCCATACATTTTTTAGAGCTTACTGCGGCCGGTAAAGTAAGTGAGGCATTTGATTTATATGTAGCTCCTGATTTGCGGCACCATAATATTAATTTCAAAGGAGATGCCGCTTCTCTAAAAGCAGCCATGAAAGAAAGTGCGGCATACCTTCCGGAAAAGAAACTTGAAATCCAGTTTGCCATACAGGAAGAAAACCGGGTTGCCATTTATTCAAAAGTAACCATTTATCCCGGAGAGCCCGGGGTTGCCCTGGTGCATTTTTTTCGTTTCGTTGATGGAAAAATAGCAGAACTTTGGGACCTGGCACAGGCGCCTCCCGATGAAATTATTAATGAAAACGGGATGTTCTGAAAAAGAGCGAATCAAGGGTTGGATTCATGTTATGTCTATTGGGGCGTTAAACTCTTCCAGAGTTAAAAACTATGTAAGAGTTCGCCTGGCAACTAATAAGTTACAAATTCAACCCTTGATTCGTATTATTCACATTACACATTACACCATACACATTACACCATACACTTTACACCAAACACCTTACACCATACACCTTACACCTTAAACTATTCACTCTTCACTCTTCACTTTACCCCTTACTCCTAAATATACCTGATCTTCACCTCCTTAAGGAATTTCTCCTCCAGCGTCCGCCTGATCCGCTTCACAACGGTCCGTCTTATTTCGAGATCCACAGGCAAGTTCGGATCCTGGTGGGCAATATTGATGCGGGTTCCTATAATAAAATGGATTTCATCACTGTCGAGAAGTAACCTTACAATCTGGTCGGCCGGACCTTTGCCGAGTTTAAGCCTGGGCGAATATTTTTTTAAAAGGTCGGAAACTTTTCCCAGTGTTAGAATTCCTTCGGTAACCAAATCGATTCCTTCCATAAAAGATAAGGGCGGCAAATCGGGATCATCGAACTCAAAACTGTCCACAATCGGCAATTCCAGTTGCCTGGAAACTATATCGCCGGTTGTTGCTCCGCATATTATTCTTTTTCCTTCAAATTGCTTAACGGCCTCACCTAGCAGAACATCATTCACTTCTTCGTAGGGAGGGCCGGTGCATAATAAGAGTTTGCGTGGATCGCGAAAATAAATTACTGCGCAGGTCGTATCGTCTTTCGGATGGTATCCGTCATTTAAATTCGAAATATTTACCACCTTGCCTGCCAGCTGCGTGGCTGAAATTGTAAGATCAGCGCTAACCAGTTGATGTACATAGTTTTCCAGGTTTTCGATTCCCCAGCCGAAAGGATATTTCGGACTCCCCATCCCTGATTGTGGCACACCGTCGGAACAGATGATGATCCGGTCCTCTTTCTGATGACTGAACGAACAGGTGCGCAGTTCTTTGCCCGCATTTTTTTCCGTATCCATAATGATATTTTCCCAGCCCGGATCGATTTGCTTGTTGCCGCGCAGCACGATTGTCTGCGGGTTGTCGTATTCGAGTATACGGGTTTCCCCGTCAATGTCAATATCAACAATGGTAAAAGTAGAATAGCTCATTTGCCTTTCGCTGCACACAGGCAAGGTGTTCATAATGATCTCGGCAATTTTCCTGACTTCCTTATGTTCTTCGGCGAATTTAAGCGCCATCGTTGCAGTGAGTGTCGAGAGCATACTGGCTTTCACGCCATGTCCCATCCCATCCGACAAAACAGCAATAATCCTGTTCTCCTCGTAGATGCGTTGCGAAAGGAACTTATCGCCGCATATCCGCTCCAGGTCATGATTCTTTTGCACTGCATTTACTTCAACATAAAACTGTCCTTCGCCCATGGGAAATGATTATATCATTAATAATTCTCAATTAAATTGTTCTTTAATTTTTTAAAAAAAAGTTCAAAAGTTCAATGCGCTTTGCGCGTTCAAAGTTTGGGGATTCCTGCCTCAGGTAAGTTTTTTCAAACAATTCGTAATGTATTGATCATTTTGTGAAATTTGAACGCGAAGCACTGAACCTTGAACGCTAAGCTTTGAACCCTTGAACGCGAAGCTTTGAACGCGAAGCTTTGAACGCGAAGCTTTGAACGCGCAGCTTTGAACTCTTCCTTATTCTTTACTCTTATGCGATTCAATAATCGAATTGAGCATTTTTTCCGTTTTGGCTGCACCTTCACCGAGCAAAAAGGCAATTTGCTGAACCAGGTCGAGATTTTGTTCAATAACTTCGGTTACGCGGTTTATCACTTCTTCTCTCCGCACTTCAGGCATTTGCATGTCCCTGATCACTGCTCCGACCACCTTGTTCTTTTTAATGGTAAAAATGGTGACATTCAGTAGTTTTTCATTCAGGCGAACATCGCGGCCTATCACATCGTCGTTGCTGCCCACCACATACGCGAACAATTTGTAAAACTGTACCGGAAGCAATGTTTTAAGGTCAGCGCCCAGCAGGCCGGGTATAATTTCATTAATTTCGGTGGCATCCTCACCTAAAATGGACACGAAACTTTCATTAGATCCGATAATCTTAAGGTTTTCATCAACAATCACCACAGCTGTCGGAAGTTTATGAAGCATGGTCTGGGTAGTTTCCAGCGCATCCTGAGCCGTCTGTTTTTCCGTAAGTGCTCTTTTCTCGGAATTCTGAAGATCCTGCTGCGTCCGGGCAAGTTTGTCGTTTGTAAGTTTCAGGGAGCGGATGTAATCCTGCTTGCTCTTGAGCGAATACATTATACACATGTCGGGCCTGGTGATTCCATTGGCGACATCAATGGCAAAATCACGGCAACTATCGTATCCGCATGCCTTACAACCCAGGTTTTCGCCTTCATTGTTTTTGCCGATTATTTTTAAAACCTCTTCAACTTTTTCGTCAGTAGGAGCAGGCAGGCGCTGATCATTGGCCTTGAAATTACGTTTTAGATCCAGTTTCTGAAATTTCTTCAGGTCGGTGTTCCACCTGGCCATGTTGAAATCTTTAAGCCTTTTTGAAGTGTAGACCCGCACAAGGGTTTGCCGGTTGTACTTTTTCCCGCCGGGTTTCATTCCGGGGCCCATCATACATCCTTCACAGTAAAACATGCTGAAATGCTTCTGGATATATTCAATTCCCTGCTCAAACTGGCTCATGGCTGCCAGTATCCGGTCTTTCCCGTCGGAGGTAACCACCGTTCCCGACAGCAAATCCATATTAAGCCCCGATGCCTGAACAATGCCGGTGCTGATCGGGAATAGACTTCCTTTATAGCCTCTTGGCTCGTTAAATTCCGAAAATTCGATTTTACTTTCTTTAATGCCCATTTCATCGAACATTTCCCTGAGTTCCTTGAAAGTCAGAACTTCATCGACCTTCGCATTTTCATCAAACCTGTCGGCCTCTTCTTTCGCTCCCACACAGGGGCCGATAAAAACTATTTTAATATTCTTTCCATACATTTCCCGCAGCACTTTTGCACTGGCAATCATTGGATTAACAATAGGGGCAAGATTATCCATAAGGTGGGGATAATATTTCTCCACCAGCGCAACTATAGGCGGGCAATTTGCAAGTATGTAATATTTTCCCAGGAAGTTTGATATCAGTTCGTTGTATTCTTTAGCCACCAGGTCGACACCAAATGCTGCATCATGCACATAGTCGAAACCCATTTCAAAAAGCATCTTAACGAATTTCCTGTAATCGGTAATATCATCGAACTCAGCCGAAATACTCGGATCGACCAGGGCGGCTACTTTTAATTCTGATTTAATCAACTCATTTACAGCGGGTTTCGAGTCGTAGTATTTGATTGCTCCCGGATGGCAAATCTCGATGCAACTGCCGCAACCAATGCATTTATCAGGTTGTATGTAAGGAACATCGCTTGATGGGCGGAGTTCAATTGCTTTTACCGGACAAACCCGCACACAGGCATAACAAACCTTGCATTGATCTTCAACTATAAATACGAGAGGTGCTTGCATTTTTTTTCTGCTTAGTGATTAATGCGAATCAAGGGTTGAATTCATGTTTTGTCTATTGGGGCGTTAAACTCTTCCAGAGTTTAAAACTCTGGAAGAGTTCGCCTGGCAACCAATAAGTTACAATTTCAACCCTTGATTCGTATGATTAATGGTAAAAGTAAAACTTTTTTTAATTGTCTTCCGCTGATCAGGCAGCAACCGTTCACCCAACCATAAAATTTTGTAACATTGTAACCCTGTAACCTTGAAACTCTTACTTCACAACCGAAGTAAAAAACTCATTCAAAACGTTTATCACACTTTCTTCATCCAGTTTGTCTTTTAATATTTTATCGAGTTTCAGTGACGGACCAAGTGCACAATGTCCAAAACAGCGCTCTCCATGAAAATGGACTTCATTCAGCAGGTTTCTGTCGCGCAGATAGTCGTTCACAATTTTCACCAATTGTTTGTTTCCCCTGGCAAAACAGGAACTGCCGAGGCATATAACGACCTCTTTTTTTAAAATATCCATTTTTTGTTTAATGTTGAGCAGTTTTGCGTTTTGTGAAAAGTACCATTCAAAAAACAAATATAGATATTATTGGAAATCAAATTTCATTGTTAAGAGAATAACATTGTTATTTTTTTCACAATAATAACAATTAATAAAAAGCAAATCCTTAATTTTGTGGTCAGCCAGACGAATAATACTCTCAAGCATATGCAGGCCTCACTCGACGAAATAATAAGCAGGTATAAAGTTGGATCCCGCGAAGCGCTTCTTCCGCTACTTCAGGATATTCAAATTGAATACGGATACCTGAACGAAGAAGCTATCCTGAAGGTAGGACAGCATATCAAACTTCCTTCAAGCAAAGTGTATGGCATAGCCACATTTTACGATCAGTTCAGGTTTGTTCCGAGAGGGAAATTTCACATTAAAGTCTGCCGCGGAACCTCCTGCCATATGCATGGAACCTCCGGTATTCTGCGTGAAGTGGAAAGGGTTTTAAATATAAAGGAGGGTGAGACAACCCGCGACGGACGTTTCAGCCTCGAAGCCGTGAGTTGCATGGGTGCATGCGGATCGTCGCCTGTGATAAACGTTAATGGTGAATTCAGAACAGCAGTAACAACTCAGGAAATAGCGCAAATCGTTGCGCATTATAAAAGTACTATTTAACCCAGGTTCCGCTCTATGGATGAGAGACAATTTATACTTGAAAAAGTGCTTGCAGCTAAAGCTGATCTCAAACAAAGAGAGGTAGTTGATTATCTGTCAATTATAAGACATGAATCAATAAACAAGCCTGTCGTTTATATAGGTTCGGGCACTTGCGGAAAGGTGGCCGGAGCGGTTGAAACTTTCCAGGCTGTTGCCAGGTACCTGGATGAGAAAAATATCCTGGCCGAAATCGTTCAGGTAGGATGCATAGGACTTTGCTCTTACGAACCGCTGGTTGATATTCAAATGCCTGGAAAGGCGAGGATTTCCTTCCGGAATATTACGCAGGATCTGGTCGAACCACTACTGGATGACATTTTTAACAGCGAGGTTCCTACAGAGAATATCCTGGGACAGTTTTCTAATTCATTGCACAATAGCTGGGATAATGTTCCATTAATCAATGAGTTGCCATTTTTCAAACTACAGCATCGCATAGTACTTGCTAATTGTGGAATCGGTAACCCGGGTTCAATTTTCGATTATATTGCCCGGGGTGGATACCTCACTTACCTGAAGTGCATCCGGAATTATACCAGCGAAAAAATCTGCAGCATGGTTGAGCAGAGTGGACTGCGCGGCAGGGGAGGAGGCGGCTATCCGACAGGGCAAAAATGGAAACTCGCACATAATACGGTAAGTGATCAGAAATACCTGATCTGCAATGCAGCCGAAAGTGATCCGGGTGCTTTCATGGATAGGGCAATTGTTGAAGGAGACCCGCATCTGTTGCTCGAAGGTATTGCCATTGCTGCTTATGCAATTGGTGCTACCAAAGCATATATATATGTTATGGACGAATACAGCCAGGCTTATAATATGCTCCAACAATCGATCAGGCAGTTAAAAGAATTTGGATTCCTTGGTTATAATATCTTCGACAGCGGGATCGATCTGAAAATTACACTGGTAAAAGGTCCCGGGGCTTTTGTTTGTGGTGAAGAAACGGCCCTGATTAACAGCATCGAAGGCAAGCGTGGCATGCCTCAGCCCAAACCGCCTTACCCGGCAATAGAAGGATTGTTTGGCAAACCCACAGTGATTAACAATGTGGAAACTCTCGCTAATATTCCTTTCATACTTCAGCATGGTCCGCTTCATTTTAACGAAATTGGTGTTCCTGAAGCACGTGGCACGAAAGTATTTGCCATTTCAGGAAAAGCAATGATAACCGGGCTGGTTGAAGTTCCCATGGGAACAAAGATCCGTGATATCATTTTTAAAATTGCCGGCGGTGTTAAAAATGACAAGGAATTTAAAGCTGTACAGATTGGCGGTCCTTCAGGGAGCTGTCTCCCTGCCACACAGCTTGATCTTGAGGTCGGGTACGAATCGTTGTGGAACGAAGGAGCGATAATCGGCTCAGGAGGCATGATAGTGATGGACGAAGATACCTGTATGGTTGATATTGCCAAGTTTTTCATGAATTTTCTGCAAAAAGAAAGTTGCGGGAAATGCATTCCCTGCCGCGAGGGAACACGACGGATACACGAAATACTTGAAAATATTACACGCCGACCAAGCGGGGAATCCGGGTATGAAGTCCTGGAAAGGTTTAAAGGGATTGTTCAATTAGCTGATCTTTCGGAAGTTATTAAAGACACTTCGCTCTGCGGCCTGGGACAAACAGCACCAAACCCTTTGCTTAGCGCCATGAAATGGTTCCGCGAAGAGTTTGAGGAACATGTTTTCGATCGTAAATGCCGCGCAGGAGTTTGTAAAGAGTTGCGCCTCTTCTATATCGATGTGGATAAATGTATAGGTTGCGTGGCATGTTTACGAAAATGTCCTGCAAATGCCATAGTCGGGCATCCCAGACAGCCTCATTTTGTCATTGAGGAAAAATGCATAGGTTGCGGGATTTGTTTTGATGTGTGCAAGTTTGTTGCAGTAAAACTGCGATAACGCTCCCGGATTTGCTTTCGTGAGAAAGTGTATTGGATTTCAATCTGAAAGAAACAAAACACAGATTGATTAAAGTTAAAAGATGGGTTTATGCTATTTGATATAGAAGTTAACGGTAAAACCATTAAAGCCAGGCGAGGCGACACCTTGCTTATGGCCCTGGAACGCAATGGGATCAAGGTTCCTACACTTTGCCATATCAAGGACCTGGTGCCCTCGGGCGCATGCCGGATGTGCGTGGTTGAGGTGGAAGGCAGGCGCGGATTAATTCCTGCCTGTTCGCACCCGGTTGAGGAATGGATGAAAATACGTACCCATTCGCCAAGGGTTATCAAAGCCCGGAAAACCAATACTGAATTACTCCTCAGCAACCATCCGGACGATTGCCTGTATTGCGAGCGTAATGGCAATTGCGAGCTGCAGAAACTGGCCGAAGACCTGAATATCCGCGAACGCCGTTTTTACGGTAAGAAAAATAAATATAAGACAGATCCGTCGAGTGCAAGTTTATTGCGCGATCCGGCCAAATGTATTTTATGCGGAAGATGCATCAGGGTTTGTGAGGAAATACAAAAAATAACAGCCATTGAATTTATAGGAAGAGGCAACAAAGTGCAGGTAGGGCCGGCATTCAACAAAGGGATGAACCTTTCCAGTTGCATAAACTGCGGGCAGTGCGTAATGGTATGCCCAACTGGTGCCCTGGCTGAAAAACAATATCCAGCCAAGTTGCAGGATGCACTCCACAATCCGGCTGTGAAAACCGTAATCCAATGCTCTCCTACGCTTTCTGTAACACTGGCAGAAGAATTTGGTTTGCGGCCAGGTAAGGATATTGAAGGTGTGATGTTCGCAGCTCTGCGTAAAATTGGATTTGATTTTGTTTTTGATACATCTTTCGGAGCCGATATGCTTGTTGCCGAACAGGCTACCGAATTTTATAACCGATTAAAAACGGGCGCAAATTTGCCCATGTTTTCGAGTTGCTGCCCGGCCTGGATAAAATATGCGGAACAAACCCAGCCCGATCTACTCGGCAATCTATCTGCCTGTAAATCACCGCAACAGATGCTGGGATCGCTTATTACAAATCATTTCGCGATGCAGCCTGGAATGGCAGAAAGTGATATCTACTCCGTTTCTGCTATGCCTTGCATTGCAAAGAAATTTGAATCGCAACGGGAACAGATGACCCACAAGGGAATTGCAGATGTTGACCTTGTGCTTACTACCCGGGAACTGGCACGACTGATCCGGCTCAATGGCATTGATATTGAGCAGGTTGATCCGGAGTTACCGGATCAGCCTTACCAGTCGCGCAGTTCGGCGGGTAAAATGCTTGCTGTAAGCGGCGGGCTAACCGAAGCGTTTATCCGAACGCTGCATTTTGTTATAACAGGGAAAGAAACCAATCAGTTAAAAATTCAGGAACTCAGATCGGGAAAGGGACGCAAGGAATATTTTGTGAAAATCGGTGAGTATAAACTTGGTTTTGCGGTTGTTAACGGGATAGGGAATATTGATCCTCTGCTGGATGAAATAAAAAAAGGACGCTCCGATATTCACTATATTGAAGTAATGGCCTGCGTTGGAGGATGTGTCGGCGGAGGCGGTCAGCCCATTCACCCTGAAAATGATAATGTTAAAGCAAGGGCAAAATCCATTTACGAACTGGATGAAAAGGAAGCAAATAAGTTCGCTCATCAAAATGCATCCTTGCAGTCGGTTTACAATACCTTCCTTCAAAAACCCGGAAGTGAAGTGAGCCTGGCTCATTTATATACTACCTACGTGGAAAGGGAAGTGATGAAGTAGGCAATGACAAGGTTAAACATTGAAAATTTTGAACCACATAGGCACATAAGACACATAGTTTAGCACATAGATATATGGTTAAATCAATTCAATTCCCGGATGCTCATAAAACTCAATCCTCTTAAGTCCTCCCCAAACAAATAAAAAGTCTGCTTTTCCTTCTCCTTGGAGAAGGTGCCCGAAGGGCGGATGAGGTAAAAGAGGATTTAGGAGGAGTCTAAAACTCTAAAACCCTTAAACATTATCAGAGACAAATAGAACGGGAGAAATGGAGAAGGTGAGAAACGGAAATGGGGATAAGATGGAGAAATAGTAAACTTTCAATCTCATAAATCCCTGTAAGTTTGTAACCGTGTAACCCTTTAAACTTGAAACATTGAAACACTAATAAAGAAAAGGAGAGTGGGAGAAATGCAGAAAGGGAGAAACGAAGTTGGGGTGAGATGGAGAAACAGTAACATCAATCTCATTAATGCTTGAAACCTTGTAACCCTGAAACACTGAAACACTGAAACCCTGAAACCCTGAAACCCTGAAACCCTGAAACACTGAAACACTGAAACACTGAAACACTGAAACACTGAAACCCTAGTCCCTATCAAACCAATATCAACGTACTCAATCCCAATCATTCTAGATTGTTAATAAATTTTTGTCGCAATAAAGGGTGGAGCAGGAGGATTATTAGCTAATTTTGACCCGTAT
>JBBQSY010000111.1:0-11206 GCA_038213495.1 Bacteroidales bacterium | reverse complement strand
AATTTAAATCATTTAAAGGTGCATTGAATTTTGCCATACTGCGTTCCATTATCGATACTGCAATCAAAAACAACCTTAACCCTCTGCAGTCCCTTTCTCAAATTAATGCCCAATAAAAATAGGGGTTGAATAGTTACAATTCTTGAAATACATAGAAATACGTAGAAATATATAGAAATAGCCGGGAAGATATTTTCTGTCGGTTGTAAAAGGCTAATATCAGGCACAAATCATATTCGAATGGTTCTCCCCTCCGGGGAGATGCCCAAAGGGCAGAGGGGTCCTGAAATAAGTGAAAAGTGAAGAGTGAAAAATTAATAGTTGATTAGGAAGGTAAATTATCCAGGATACTTTGTTATCAATCCTTTTGTGATTAGTATTATTTGGTCAAATCCAAAATCCAAAATCCGACATCCGAAATTACTTCACCCTTTCCGGATTATTACTTATAAAAGCGCCCCAACCCGTATAGCTTTTTGAAGTGTCGCCTGTCGTACGCTGGAAATAATGGCAGCAAGCCACGGCTACGGCATCAGTGGCATCAAAATATTTTGGTTGTTCGGTAATTACAAGTAGCCGGTTCATCATGGCCGAAACCTGCTCTTTGGATGCATTGCCGTGCCCGGTGATGGATTGTTTTACCTTTCGCGGCGAATACTCAAAAATAGGTATATCACGGTATAAAGCTGCCGCCATCGCCACACCCTGGGCCCGCCCGAGTTTAAGCATGCTTTGCACGTTTTTGCCGAAAAACGGCGCTTCCAGGGCAACTTCGTCGGGATGGTAATGGTCAATGAGTGCGAGAACTTTTTCAAAAATACTTTTTAGCTTCAGCGGTTGGGTATCCAGGTGGTCAAGTTTTATCACATCGAGTGCAATCAGCTCAATTTTCTTACCTTTATCCACAATTAATCCGAATCCCATAATATTGGTTCCGGGGTCGATGCCTAATATAATCCGTTCGCTTGCCACCGTTTTGTAAAAATTATGTTAATCGTTTTATTAAACCTGTATTTTAATGTACCGGGTGCCAGGTTCCGTGTGCCAATAGCTTACCAGAGGTCCGTGATTCCGAAGCTTAGTGTATCTAACCCGTTAATCTTGTTTTCTCCCCTAAACCCTAACTCCCATCCCGATAGCTATCGGGACCTAAACCACAACCCCTTTCTGTGATCCTAACGCCAAAAGTACGAAAAACACTGGATATTGCCACACGGCTTAGTATCGCTTCGCTGGCATTATCGTATATCTTTTACCGGATTTATTTACTGCCATCCGGGCAGATGAATACGTTTTTCGAATCTGTTTTCAACGGGAGCTATTTTATCGACCTGGCAGTTGCCCTGCTTTTGTTGATGGTAATTAACTGGGGAATTGAATCTCTGAAATGGAAATTGCTGATCCAACAGTCGGAAAAAGTAAGTTTTATGAAAGCATACCAGGCTGTTCTCGGTGGTCTGACAGTAAGTGTTTTTACACCAAACAGGGTTGGAGAGTTTATTGGCAGGATTTTTATTTTAAAAAAAACCGATCCTCTCAAGGCCATCCTGCTAACAATAGTCGGCAGTTTCAGCCAACTGCTGGTCACAATCGTTGCAGGTACAGTGGCCTATATCATTTTTGCACCGAGGTACATACCCTCGCTCATGTTCGAAAGCACCTGGCTGGTAAGGGGATTTTCAATCACAATGATCCTGGTTTCATTGGCTCTGATTTTTACTTTTTTTAATATAGCTTTTCTGCATCGTATTTCCATCCTCCTGCCGTCAAAATATTCCAAAAGGATTAAAAACAGTATTAATGCAATTGCTGATTGTCCTAAACAGCTTCTATTGAAAACTGCTTTATTGAGCGCTCTCCGGTATCTTGTTTTTTCAATTCAGTTTTACCTGGCAATCCGGTTAATGAACCTGAACTTTTCCATGGCACAGTGCATGCTCGTGATCCCGATCATATACCTGGTGCTGGCAGCCATCCCTTCTGTGGTTCTTACTGATCTCGGTGTGCGCGGTTCGGTATCTGTATTTCTGTTCGGTTTGCTTAACGGCAGCAATGGACTGAATGCAGAAGCAACCCTGGCTGTGATTTCAGCTTCCACACTTATATGGCTTATCAATATTGCTTTGCCTTCCCTTGCCGGGGTGATTTTCGTGTTCAGGCTTAAATTTTTCAGAAAATGATATTCTACCTGGTATCAGTCATCATTTTCGTCGGGTATGCTATACTTATTGCAGCATTAACAGTTGGCTGGTGGCGATTGAAGACACATGAAAATACAGGGCCATATCAAAAAGTTAAAATAAGCATAGTGGTAGCAGTTCGTAACGAAGCTACCAATATTGAAACCCTGCTAACCAGTTTTCTCCGGCAGGATTATCCGCCTTCTCTGTTTGAAATAATTATTACCGATGATCATTCAGTTGATCAGACAATGCAAATTGCAAACGAAATATTTGCCGGGCAAAAACCAGAGCTGAGTCTTAAATTAGTCGTTTCAGACCCAAAAGACAGTTCAGGAAAAAAAGCAGCCATTGACCGGGGAATCAAGGTTTCCACAGGTGAGCTAATCGTAATTACTGATGCCGACTGCACGGTGGGCCCCAAATGGATATCGACTTTTGCTGCTTATTTCGCTGAGCATAGCCCCCAAATGATCCTTGGCCCGGTGAAGATGACAGATTCCGGCAGCTTTTTCGGCAAACTCCAGTCGCTGGAATTTACAAGCCTTATTTCGTCAGCGGCCGGCTCGTGCAAGGCCGGGTTTCCTTTGCTTGCCAATGGGGCAAATCTGGCATTTACCCGTTCTGCCTACGACGCCTGCGGAGGTTTTGCAGGCAATCTGCACTATCCTTCAGGTGATGATATGTTCCTGATGATGAGCATCAAAAAGAAATTCGGGGCTAAAGCAATCCGGTTTTTGCGTTCAGAAAATGCCATTGTTTATACTCCTGCCATACAAGGCTTCAAATCGTTTCTTAATCAGCGGATCCGCTGGGTTTCGAAAAGCCGCGGATATACTGATCCAATGCTGATTATGGCTTCACTTATCGTTTTCCTGGCTAATGCATGGCTGGTTATTTCTGCTTTTTTGGCTTTGATGTTCCCTGCTTTTTTAAGTCTTTTTGTAATGTTTTATATCGGGAAACTAATCATTGATTTGCCTTTGATGATTGGTTACAGTCGTTTTCAAAAAAGTGCTGCGTTGATTTGGTTATTTCCGTTTATTGAATTGCTGAATGCAGGTTATACCCTTATAATTGGAATTGTTGGAAATATTGGGAATTATGAATGGAAAGGACGGAAAGTATCCACAAATGTCCACAAATAATACACAAATGTCCACGAATATTAAAACCTGGGTACACCAATTAGAACACAATTTTTCTCCGTGACCTCCGTGCCTCCGTGGTTTAAAACCTTAACAGCACTTCCGCCAAAGCGATATCCTGCGGATTTGTTATTTTGATGTTTTCGGGTCTTCCGTCCGTTAAATGCAGCGGGAATCCGGCCGACTGCATCACCGAAGCATCGTCAGTAAAGGTCGGCACATACGATTGAGAATATGCCCGTTTTAATTCGGAAACTTTAAACACCTGTGGAGTTTGCATGGCCCGCAAAAATGTACGGTCGAGCTGGTGCGAAGTATCCCCGTCAATCATTCGTATGGTATCAGTTAAATTTATGCCAGGCATGGCAGAACCATTTATTTCGGCTTCCGAAAACAGATGTCCGATAAAATCAGGAGTTATCACCGGGCGGGCTGCATCATGTATAGCTAACAGGCCATCATCAGCCACAAGCTTCAAACCATTTTTCACGGAATCGAAACGGGTTTTCCCGCCTTTCGCCGTTTTGTGGGGAACAGAAATTTTATACTGCAGGCATAACTGATCCCAAAAGGATAAATAATCAGGATGAATAACAAGAATTATCTGAATGGATGGATCAAACGAATGGAAAGCTTCCAGCGAATACTGAATAACCGGTTTCTCGTTCAGCAACATAAATTGTTTCGGAACATCGCCCTTTAAGCGGGATCCGGTTCCACCTGCGACTATTATGGCGTATTTTTTCAAAGGATTCATGTTGCCAGAATTATAGTTACTTAAAGTGTTTGATTTCAGCGTTTAATGGCCATTGGGAAAGCAATTCACATCTCCTGCAAGGAGTAATTTATCGGGTAACATTCTCCTTTATTCCATTTCAAGATTATACAAAGGTCAAAAAAAATCCCCTCTTACGAAGGGATTTTCCGAATATCTGTAATCTTTATTACTTAAAGAATCAGCATGGCGTCCCCGTAAGTAAAGAAACGGTATTTCTGCGCCACGGCCTCCTTATACGCTTTCATAAGCAGATCGTATCCGGCGTAAGCCGACACCATCATCATCATTGGCGATTGCGGCAGGTGGAAATTCGTTATCATGCTCGAAGCAATGCTGAAATCGTAAGGAGGAAATATAAACTTATTGCTCCATCCGCTGTAAGGTTTCAGATGCCCTGAAATAGTTACTGACGATTCTACCGCTTTCATGGTAGTTGTGCCTACAACACATACTTTCCTGCGCGAATCAATGGACCTGTTTACGATCTGGGCCTGCTCATCTTCAATAAGAAGTTCTTCGGAGTCCATTTTGTATTTGGTAAGGTCTTCCACATCAATGGCGCGGAAATTGCCAAGTCCTGCATGCAGCGTTACTTCTGCAAAGTTAACCCCCTGAAGTTCGAGGCGTTTCATCAGTTCGCGGCTGAAATGCAGGCCCGCAGACGGAACAGCTACTGCCCCTTCGTTTTTAGCGTAAATGGTCTGGTACCTTTCCTTATCGCTGGGTTCGATTTCGCGCAGTCTCTGTAATTCTTCGGGAAGCGGTGTACGGCCTAATGATTCGATAGTGCGTTTAAATTCGCTGTAAGGACCGTCGAAAAGGAATCGCAATGTGCGTCCGCGCGAGGTGGTATTATCAATAACTTCGGCAACCAGCGAATCGTCGTCGCCAAAATACAGTTTGTTACCGATGCGTATTTTACGTGCCGGGTCTACCAATACATCCCACAAACGCGCTTCACTGTTAAGTTCGCGGAGAAGGAAAACAGTGATTTTAGCACCTGTCTTTTCTTTTTCGCCCAGTAAAAGTGCCGGAAAAACTTTGGTATTATTCAATACAAAAACATCACCATCACCAAAATAATTTAGGATATCCTTGAAGTTCTTGTGTTCGATGGTCTGTGTTTTTCGGTCCAGAACCATCAATCGGGATTCATCACGGTTTTCAAGCGGATGCAAAGCAATCAGTTCATTTGGTAAATGATATCTGAATTGTGAGAGTTTCATAGTTGTGTATTTCTGTTTGTTTTCGAAAAAGTGTGCAAAGGTAATGAATTTGAGGGGTAAAATCAAGCGTTTTTGCACTTTCAACTAATTGTTTTAACGCTTTTTATGAAACCAACCTTATTTGCTTTATGAATATTATAACAGGGAGAAGCATTCCGGAGGAAATTTATATACCAACTGTAAATTGAAGGAAACCCGGATAATGATAAAACTTCTTTTCCCGCTTGCAGGGTATGTAATCCTGTTCTGAATGTTTGGATGTGAGATTTTGATTCTTTTTCCGATGCTCGTTATCTCTCAAAAATTGCTACTTTTGCAGCCTTAAAATCAAAGAATTATGATTCGGACACACACTTGCGGAGAACTGAATATGGCCCATGCGGGCAGCAATGTTACACTTTCGGGCTGGGTACAGCGCTCGCGCGACCTGGGCGGAATGAGTTTTCTGGACCTTCGTGATCGTTATGGTATTACCCAGCTTGTTTTCAACGCCGAAACCAACGCGGCACTGTATGAAGCATCAAAGAAACTGGGGCGTGAATTTGTAATTCTGGTTTCAGGAACTGTTTCGGAGCGCAGTAACAAGAACCCCAAAATGCAAACCGGTGATATCGAAATCACGGTTGAAAAACTGGATATCCTGAACGAATCGAAAACCCCGCCTTTTACCATTGAAGACAATACCGACGGCGGTGATGAACTTCGAATGAAATACCGCTACCTCGACCTTCGTCGTAACATCGTGAAGAAGAATATGGAGCTGCGCCACCGCCTTGCTTTCCAGACCCGCAATTATATGGACAGCCTCAATTTCATTGAGGTGGAGACTCCCGTTCTTATAAAAAGCACACCCGAAGGAGCACGCGATTACGTGGTACCATCGCGCGTGAACCCGGGCGAATTTTATGCACTTCCGCAATCGCCGCAAACTTTTAAGCAATTGCTGATGGTTGCCGGATTCGACCGCTATTTCCAAATCGTAAAATGCTTCCGCGACGAAGACCTGCGTGCCGACCGTCAACCGGAATTTACACAGATCGACTGCGAAATGTCGTTTGTTACACAGGAAGATATATTTGATACATTCGAAGGATTGGTTAAGCACTTGTTTAAAACAGTGAAAGGAATTGACCAGGTAAAACTACCACGCATGACCTGGGCCGACGCCATGAAATACTACGGCAGCGATAAACCGGATATCCGTTTCGGAATGAAATTCACTGAGCTGAATGACCTGGTAAAAGACAGGGACTTCAAAGTATTCGACGATGCCGAACTGGTTGTTGGTATCAATGCCGAAGGCTGCGCCGAATATACGCGCAAGCAGCTCGACGAACTTACCGATTTTGTAAAGAAACCTCAGATTGGCGCCGGCGGATTGATTTATGTACGCTATGCCGCTGACGGATCGTTAAAATCATCGGTAGATAAATTCTATACATCTGAAGACCTTGATAAATGGGCTAGAGCACTTAATTCCAAACCTGGCGACCTGATGCTGATCCTGGCCGGGAAAGCCGAAAAAACCCGGAAAGCCCTGAACGAACTCCGTCTCGAAATGGGCAACCGTCTTGGACTTCGGAATCCCGAAACCTTTGCCCCACTGTGGGTATATGATTTTCCCCTTCTGGAATGGAACGAAGAAAGCCAGCGTTTTTATGCCATGCACCACCCGTTTACTTCGCCTAAACCCGAAGATATCGCGTTACTGGATACCAATCCTGGAGCCGTTCGCGCCAATGCTTACGATATGGTAATCAACGGTGTGGAAGTAGGCGGAGGTTCCATCCGTATCCACAATAAGCCGTTGCAGCACAAAATGTTGCAGTTGCTTGGGTTTAGCGAGGAAGATGCACAATCCCAGTTCGGATTCCTGATGAACGCTTTCGAATTTGGAGCTCCGCCACATGGTGGCATTGCATTTGGTTTCGATCGTTTATGCTCCTTGTTTGGCGGCAGCGAATCCATCCGCGATTATATTGCCTTCCCCAAAAACAATGCTGCCCGCGATGTGATGATTGATTCGCCTTCAAGGATCTCAGATGAGCAATTGAAGGAACTGAGTTTGAAGGTTTCCATATAATAAACGGCAAGGAATATATAAGAAATGCAGGTTGGCATTGAATAATGAGTAAAATATGCCTACTTTTGCAAAGTGTTTTCTTCGGGGCTGGGTGAGATTCCCAACCGGCGGTATAGTCCGCGACTCCCTGATTTAAGGGACTGAACCGGTGTAACTCCGGTACCGACAGTATAGTCTGGATGAGAGAAGAAAAGATCATGTGAACGTATACCCTAAGACTTTTAAAGTTTTTAGTAACTTTCTGTTGATTAATGTGCCCCCGAATGTTGCCATTCGGGTTTTTTATTTTAAAGATATGACTGACAATGATTTAACTTACATGCAATTGGCGCTTTCGCTGGCAGCGGAAGGAATCGGTAAAGTAAACCCGAATCCTTTGGTAGGTGCTGTTATTGTTTCCAATGGGAAGGTTATCAGTAAAGGGTATCACAGGCTTTATGGTGGCCCGCATGCCGAAATCGAAGCGCTGAACAGTGCGACGGAAAGTGTAAAAGGCGCTACGATGTATGTTACGCTGGAGCCATGTTCTCATTATGGCAAAACCCCGCCCTGTGCCGATGCAATTATCGCTTCGGGCATTAGTAGGGTCGTAATTGCAATGGCTGATCCCAATCCATTGGTTGCGGGAAAAGGAATTGAAGCATTGAAAAAAAACGGAATTGATTTAAGCCTTAACGTTTGCAGACCGGAAGCTGAAGAAATGAACAGGGTTTTCATTAAATATATCCTGACAGGGAAACCGTATGTTGTACTTAAGGCAGCCATGTCGCTGGATGGAAAAATTGCTACTCGGGAAAAGCAATCGAAATGGATTTCTTCAGAAGAATCAAGGAAACGCGTTCATCTTCTGCGTAATGAATTAAAAGGGATCATGATAGGAGTTGACAGCATTATCAGTGATAATCCGCAACTCACTTCACGTCCCGGAAACGGCACAGCCCGTAACCCGGTTCGGATAATTGTTGACAGCCGGGGAAGGATTCCCGTTTCGGCTGAAGTATTGCAGGACCCGGTTAATAACCCTGTAATACTCGCTACAACCAGCCAATGCAATGAACAGACAAAAAAACAGCTACAGCAGGCCGGTCATAAAGTGCTTGTGGTGCCAGCAACCGACAATCGCGTTGATCTGCAGGCTTTAAGCATTGAATTGGGAAAGCTAGGCATCGATGGCATTCTGCTCGAAGGAGGAGGGACATTGAATGAAGCAACTTTACAGGCCGGAATTGTTGATGAAGTTCAGTTTTTTATAGCACCGATGCTGATAGGAGGAAAAAATGCCATAACTCCGGTTGAAGGCAACGGCTTTTCAACCATCAACGAAGCTATACGATTAACTGATTTTAAAAGCATTCAGGTTGGTCCTGATTTTTTAATTACAGCACGAGTTATCAACCCTATTATTACCTGAATTAATTCTGAAAATTATGTTCACCGGAATTATAGAAGAAATTGGAACCGTTCGGGTCGTGAAACCCGGCCAGCGATCCGCAAGCCTCGAAATCAACGCCCTAAAAGTTCTTGAGGGAACTAAAATAGGCGACAGTATTTCCGTAAACGGAGTCTGCCTTACCGTTACATCAATCAATCACACATCGTTTACTTCCGATGTTATGCCCGAAACCATGCAGTATTCAACCCTGGGTTCCATGAAATCAGGAAGCAAAATAAACCTGGAGCGTGCTCTTTGCCTTGGCGACCGCCTGGGCGGTCACCTGGTAAGCGGCCACATTGATGGTACCGGGATAATACTGAATTTCACCGAAGATGATAATGCAATTCGTGTAAAGATCGGCGCCGGCAAAGCATTGCTTAGGTATATAATCTTAAAAGGATCTGTGGCGGTCGAAGGAGTCAGCCTCACCGTTACCAAAACTACTGACGAATGGTTCGAAGTATCCGTGATCCCTCATACGCGCAACCAAACCATACTGTGCAGTCAGAAACCCGGTGAAAAGGTTAACATTGAATGCGACATGACGGGTAAATACATCGAGCAGTTTGCAAAATTGAATTCAGAAGCCGGGGTTGAGAAAAAGGATATCAGCAAACAATTCCTGGAAGAAAACGGATTTTTATAATCACCTCAATAATAAACCAAGTACTTATGTACACATTTAATACAATTGAACAAGCCATAGAAGATATTCGCCAGGGTAAAATGGTAGTAGTTGTCGATGACGAAGATCGTGAAAATGAAGGCGATATCATTATGGCTGCCGAAAAAATTACTCCCAAAGCCATTAATTTTATGGTGAAAAATGCAGGTGGCCTGATTTGCATGCCGGTAAAAAGCCAACGCATGGAAGAACTGCAGGTTGAAACAATGGTATACCGCAATACCGACCGCAAAAAAACGGCTTTCACCGTTTCAATCGACTGGAAAGGTGCAACAACTGGAATTTCAGCATTCGAAAGGGCCGAAACCATACTGCGTGTAATCGATCCTGAATCGAAACCAACGGATTTTAACCGGCCGGGACATATATTCCCATTGGTAGCCAAAGGATATGGCGTTCTGGAACGCGCCGGGCATACCGAAGCTGCTGTCGACCTGGCTGTGCTGGCAGGAATGTATCCGGCAGGTGTAATATGTGAAGTGATGAATGAGGATGGCAGCATGGCCCGCGTTCCTGATCTGATAAAATATGTTAAGCGTTTTGATCTTAAAATGATTACTATCGCCGACCTGATAAGTTACCGGCGGCAGCACGAATCAGTAACCGAGCAACAGGCTGTCTCCGATTTGCCGACAAGTTTCGGTAATTTTAAAGCGCACGGATATGTAGACAAGATTACCGGCGATCACCATGTGGCACTTGTAAAAGGGGATATTTCGACCGATGAGCCCATGCTGGTACGTATTCATTCCGAATGCCTTACGGGCGATGTATTTGGCTCGAAACGTTGCGATTGCGGCGAACAGTTGCATGAAGCCATGCGGCGGATCGAAGAAGCTGGCAGGGGAGTTTTGCTCTACCTACGGCAGGAGGGGCGTGGAATAGGTTTAATAAATAAACTCAGAGCATACGAATTGCAGGAAACCGGGCTCGATACTGTGGAAGCAAATCTGGCTCTTGGTTTTAATGCCGATCTTCGCGAATACGGAACCGGTGCCGAAATACTGGCCGACCTGGGATTGAAAAAAATAATCCTTATGACCAACAACCCAATGAAACTGGCCGGTTTATCTGGTTATGGCATCGAAATAACCGGACGGCAGCCGATTGAAATATCCAGTACCGAAACCAATGAGTTTTACCTCAGGACAAAACACACTAAACTTGGGCATCTGTTACATGTATAAGCAAAAAGGGCATTTGCGACGTACATTCGCGATAGAATCATTGTCTCGTTTCCATAAAATAAACTAAAAACCCTGGACTAAAAAACGCTTTAGTAAAACTTTCAAAATAACATTCCCAAATTAATGTCTTATATCGGAAAACTATCTTTTGAAGGACCGACATTATAGGATTTCAGTAGTAGTTCGAGGAGGGTTTTGTGAGCGTGGGACATTACAAGCCATGCAGAAGTGAGCACCGCTGTGCTGCATGTTTATTTGTTCAATCTTTCCAAGCGAACGGCTTGCGTGGCGCGGCAAAAAACCTGACGTAGAATTAGCCATGATTGCCAGGAATGTATTAATTAGCAATTATTTCTTAATCATGGCGTAATCCATGTGACCTATAAAAAATAAGCAATGACACATGAAATACACTGAAATTATATAAAGTCTAGATTTTTATGCACAAATTGCTTGTTTTTTATAAGTGTGCATGAGATCGCTT
>JBBQSY010000110.1:0-11275 GCA_038213495.1 Bacteroidales bacterium | reverse complement strand
TGCTGTGATCAGAAAAATCGTATTGAACCTATTAAAACAGGAAGATTCAAATAAGTTGAGCATCAGGACTAAAAGACTTAAAGCGGGTTGGGATAACAACTTCTTATTGAAAATTCTTAAAATTTAAATGCGTTGACCCTGAATATTGAAGCCTTGAATTACGGCCCTATTATAATTATTTATACATTAGCAGAGAATTTTAATATCACTGTGGCCATGAAAGACATAGTTGTTGCTATCGATTTTTCAAAAGGCTCAATTCATGCACTTGAGTATGCTATTGAGCTTGCCAACCTTATTCATGCAAATGTGAACATGGTTTGGGTTGACAATATCAGTGGTACTGAAGTCGCTTTTGCAAATGAATCAAAGGAACTGCGTAATGAGGCAAAGGGGAATTTTGACGAATTGGTAGTAAAATATAAAAGCAAACTCATTCATGGAAAACTGGCTACCAAAGTCCGGAAAGGCCGCGTTTACCAGGAACTTGCCAATTATGTTAAGTTAAACGAATGTTGTCTGCTGATTGTTGGAACCCACGGCACATCCGGTTTTGAGGAATACTGGATTGGCACCAATGCTTTCCGCATCGTTTCAAGCATAGGCAGTCCTGTTATTACGGTGAAGCATAATTACGAAATTCAGCGTGGATACCGAAAAATACTTATGCCAATTTACCATACTCCTCAAACACTTCAAAAAGTAGCCTTTACCGCTGAACTGGCCAGGGCTACAGGTGCCGATATTTACATTCTGGCATTAAACGCAAGTGGTCTTAAATCGATGGAGAAAATTGTGGATAGCAATGTTGCGAAAGTCGAAAAACACCTCACGGAAAAGGATGTAAAT
Source organism: Bacteroidales bacterium (assembly GCA_038213495.1). GTDB lineage: Bacteria > Bacteroidota > Bacteroidia > Bacteroidales > UBA4417 > UBA4417. The sequence continues at coordinate 10,426 of JBBQSY010000110.1, read as the reverse complement.
TATATTGTAGATAGTATTAACAGTAAAAATATCGCTTTTGATATCATAGAACATGCACGCAAAATAGATGCAGACCTGATAGCTATTATGACTGATGTGCAGGATCAGGCCAGTTCGGTCCTAATGGGCCCGATAGCCCAGCAACTGATAAATTACTCGTCGGTTCCGGTGCTGAGCATTCACCCTAAAGATACCAACACCTTGTAATTTCCCGATAAATGTTCAGAATTGTTTTAACTGTTTTCGTGATGCTGCTCTTCTTAAACCAGCAAAGTATGGCCCAAGTGCTTGAGCCTGCCCGGGGTGGCGTCGAAATTGTACAGGATGCAAGAATTACTCAGCTCGCCGATCAATACCGTAAGATGAGTTTGAAAAATCCGGAAACCGATGGTTACAGGGTTCAGATATTTTTTGATTCAGGGAGCAATTCCAAGATGAAGGCGGCTAATGTGAAAGAAGAATTTGAAACCCAGTATCCGGAATTTCAGGCATACCTGTCCTATAAAGAACCTTATTATCGCGTTCGGGTTGGTGATTTTCGCTCCATGATAGAGGCGGTGGGATTTCAGAAAAAAATTGACTCTGATTATCCGAATGCATACCCGGTGAAAGAAAAAATAGTACAATAATAATAGAGCATTTTGCGGGTGGAATGGATAAGCCAGCGTTATGCAGATTGAATTTGAACACACTGCCTGGTAAAAAATCTGTGTTTTAAATACACACACTTTATAGGGCAACAAGTAGTTGAAGAAATCATGAAAAACAAATGCTGCCGGGTGAAAGGATATAACATTCCGGCACGTTTCAAAGAAACTTTCTTTTAATAGGAATGAAATAATTAAAATTACGGCATACTTGAAACACTAAAATATCGTTACTTATATCATCCGTCAAAATTGTCTTGTTTTGATGTTTGGTATTACTTACCTTAGCCTGCCCTTTTTTCTGTCAAACCTGTAATTAATTTACTATATGGCCAACATTATTGCTGCAATCGATTTTTCCGACTGTTCAATAAATGCTCTTGAACATGCTGTTTCAATAGCCTCACTCGGGACATTGGATGTTCACATGGTATGGGTAAATAATCCAAGTGTTACCAAAACCACTATTTATTCCGATTCGTCTGCTGATCTTATTGACGAGATCAGGAAACAATTTGCCAAACTCGTTGACAAATACAGTCCGCAGCTTCCTGATTCCACTATCGATTTTGTGATCCGCGAAGGAAAAATTTATAGGGAAATTATAGATGAAGCAAAGGAAATGGAAAGCCTTTGTATTGTTATGGGCACACACGGTATCTCGGGTTTTGAGCAGTTCTGGATCGGAAGCAATGCGAATAAACTTATATCCGTGTCACCCTGTCCGGTAATTACCCTGAGAACAGGAGTTGATGCAAAAACAAAAATGAGAATTATTCTGATGCCGATAGACAGTACCATCGATACGCGTCAGAAAGTTCCGTTCACCGCATACCTTGCCCTGCTTTTCGAATCCGAAGTTTATGTGCTGTCAGTTTATGCATCCAAATATAAAAGCATTCAAAAACGGGTCGATTTGTATACCAACCAGGTATGCAATTACCTCGAAGAAGAAGGAATTAAATACCATCGCGACATATTAATGTGCGATAACCTTACTACTGGCACCATCGAATATGCCAAACGCATCAGGGCCAACCTTATCAGCATTATGACCGAGCAGGAAACCAGCCCTTTTAACCTGCTTGTAGGTCCTTACGCCCAACAGATGGTAAATAATTCGCCATACCCTGTTCTCAGCATCAATCCCTTCGATACTATGGAGATTTCGACCAGGTAGAAGGAAAGAAAGAATAAAAAAAGCTCCGTAAAGGAGCTTTTTTAGTTTATACCGGTCTGTTATTGGAAATAACAAATAGTTTGAAGTTTGCGTATGTATTAATTCCGTTCGATGCAATTCAGATCGGAAAATGCTTCTTTCACCCGTACGATTAAGGTTTTCTGCGCTTCATTAAGCCATTTGCGCGGATCGTAGAATTTTTTGTTTGGTTTATCCTCACCATCAGGGTTGCCTATCTGGCTTTGAAGGTACCCTTCATTTTTTTTGTAGAAATCCATAATTCCTATCCATGTAGCCCATTGGGTATCGGTATCGATATTCATTTTAACAACACCATAGGAGATAGCCTCATGAATTTCTTCTTTGGTTGATCCGGAACCTCCGTGAAACACAAAATTGAGAGGATGATGAGCGGTATTGAATTTTTTCTCAACATATTTCTGTGAATTGTCGAGAATAACAGGCTGCAATTTTACATTACCCGGTTTGTACACACCATGCACGTTACCAAACGAAGCAGCAATGGTAAATTTGTTGCTGATCTTCATCAGTTCCTCATATGCAAAAGCTACATCTTCGGGTTGCGTATACAGTTTGGAACTGTCAACATCTGAATTATCAATACCATCTTCTTCCCCTCCTGTAACGCCGAGTTCGATCTCCAGGGTCATGCCCATTTTGCTCATGCGGGTCAGGTATTGTTTGCAGATTTCGAGATTTTCGTGCAGCGGTTCTTCCGAAAGGTCAAGCATGTGTGAGCTGAATAAAGGTTTACCACGTTGGGCAAAATGCTTTTCTCCTGCAGTCAGCAAACCATCAATCCAGGGAAGAAGTTTCTTGGCAGCGTGATCGGTATGTACCAGCACCGGAACGCCATAAAGTTCAGCCATGGCATGAATATGCTTTGCGCCTGATACGGCACCTGCAATGGCTGCTTTTTCACCATCGTTACTCAGGAATTTTCCTGCATAAAAATGAGCGCCGCCATTCGAAAATTGAATAATAACAGGAGAATTAACTTCTTTGGCAGCCTGCAGAACAGCGTTGATCGAATCGGTTCCAACAACGTTAACCGCCGGAAGAGCGAATTTGTTTTGTTTTGCAATGCGGAAAATTTCCTGAACGCCATCGCCGGTAACAACACCGGGGGCAACACTTTGTAACACTTTGTCTGACATATTGTTATGAATTTAATGATCGTATACTGATATTTTGCAAAGATACGGTTTTTTATGGAAAGCAATTCCTGTATACTATTGATTAATATTTTGACAGACCTGGCTCTAATAAAGCAAAATTCCGGAAAAGACATTTTTTATTTCATTTTTTTAACTTTTAACCAATAACTTTGCCTGCAAAACAGTAAACCAATAATAAAATGGTAATAGCAGATAGTATTGCAAATAGGGCAGCCGATAACATCCGTATTCTTTCAGCTGCAATGGTCGAAAGAGCAAAATCCGGTCATCCAGGCGGTGCAATGGGTGGCGCTGATTTTATAAATATATTGTATACCGAATTTTTAAGGTACGATCCTACCGATATGATCTGGCATATGCGCGATCGCTTTTTTCTCGATCCGGGCCATATGTCGCCCATGCTTTATTCGGTTCTTGCCCTTTCGGGGACTTACACCCTCGAGGAATTAAAGAATTTCCGGCAATGGGGTAGTCCAACACCTGGTCATCCGGAAATGGAGCCATCCCGTGGAGTTGAAAATACTTCGGGTCCGCTCGGACAGGGCCATACCATGGCGGTTGGTGCAGCCATTGCCGAAAGGTTTCTTTGTGCCAGGTTTGGCGAATGGATGGCACATAAAACATTTGCTTATATTTCGGATGGAGGCGTTCAGGAAGAAATATCTCAGTCTGCAGGCCGTATCGCAGGTTTCCTTGGACTCAATAACCTGGTAATGTTTTACGATTCGAATGATATACAGCTTTCGACTGAAACAAGTGCTGTTACCAGGGAAAATACCGCCATGAAATACGAAGCCTGGGGCTGGAACGTGATTACCATTGATGGGAATGACGCCACTCAGATTCGCGCTTCGCTCACAAAAGCAATTGCCGAAAAAGAAAAGCCAACTCTTATTATCGGGAAAACGATAATGGGCAAAGGTGCTGTTAAAGCTGATGGAAGCAGTTTCGAGCACAATTGTGCCACTCACGGAATGCCACTGGGCGAATCAGGCGCTTCATTTGAGAAAAGCATTGAGGGTCTGGGTGGAAATTCGGCCGACCCTTTCGTCATTTTTCCGGAGGTTGAAAAAATGTATGAGCAGGTGAGTACCGCAAAGGCAGGAGAAGCCGCTGAACGTAAGGCTATACAGCAGGAATGGGCCCTATCAAACCCCAAACTTGCCAAGAAGCTTCACTTGTTCCTTTCGGGAAGACTCCCAGAACTCAATTTTGAATCGGTGATTCAAAAAGAAGGTATTGCCACACGTGCAGCTTCGGCTGCAATACTAGGATACCTGGCTCAGAATGTTGAAAATATGATCGTTTCTTCCGCCGACCTTTCCAATAGCGATAAAACCGACGGATTCCTGAAATATACAAAACCATTTACCAGGGGTGATTTCAGCGGAGCATTCCTGCAGGCCGGAGTAAGCGAACTCACTATGGCTGCCATTTGCAACGGGATTGCGCTTCACGGTGGTGTTTGGGCAGCCTGCGCTACATTCTTTGTATTCAGCGATTATATGAAACCAGCAGTCCGCCTTTCCGCTCTGATGGGATTGCCTGTAAAATACATCTGGACTCATGATGCTTTCCGTGTGGGAGAAGATGGTCCTACCCATCAGCCGGTGGAACAGGAAGCCCAGATACGACTGATGGAACATCTTAAAAACCATCACGGACTGATGAGCCTGCTGGCGCTGCGCCCGGCCGATGCCTGCGAAACTTCCGTAGCGTGGGAAATGGCCATGAAAAACAAATTCACCCCGACAGCGCTTATTCTTTCCCGTCAGAATATTAAAGATATTCCTGCCACCTCAGGTTCAACACGATACAAGGATGCTTTACAGGCTGAAAAAGGAGCCTATATTGCCCTTGATTGCGAAGGACAACCTGATGTGGTGCTTGTAGCCAGCGGCTCAGAAGTTTCAACACTTATAGCTGGCGCTGAGCTACTTGTAGCAAAGAAAAAACTCAAAGTAAGGGTAATCTCGGTCATTTCCGAAGGACTTTTCAGACAACAGACGGTAGCGTATCAGAAACAGGTCATTCCCGATGGATTGCCGGTATTTGGCCTAACAGCAGGACTTCCTGTTACGTTGGCCGGTTTGGTTGGCAGCCGTGGAAAAATCTGGGGTCTCGACCATTTCGGTTATTCAGCGCCTGCAAAAGTGCTTGATGAAAAGTTCGGATTCACACCTGAAAATGTGTATAAACAAGTCGCTGCCTTTTTAAAAGAAGTGAGATAACTGACGAATCTGTTGAAGAGCATAGTTGGGTTTAACCCTATATAATCAGGATAAATCACGACGTTTTTCACATATTTTCCACCCAAAAAAACAGCACCGTAACTCATTAGGATTACGGTGCTTTTGTGTGTGTTGATGTGACCCCATCGGGATTGCTACCCTGTCACTTTCTGGCTCTCGTTGTCAGTTATTAAACTGAATATCAACACATTAAAATATTTGTATAGCCAATAAAAGTCAAAATAAGTATTAAAAAAACATCTTTGTTGTACCCATTGTTGTACCAACTTATCTCTAAAATGCTTATATTTGTAAGTGTTTAAAAACAATGTTATGACAACAGTTAAGATTATTCTTCGTAAAAGTAAGAAAAATTCGAAAGGACTTGTTCCTATTGCCTATCGAATAACCAAAAATAGGAAATCTATTATCATCGCCTCAGGGCATATGATTGACCCTGAACAATGGGATAAGGACACTAATTTAGTGAGTACAAAAGTCAAAGGATCTTCCCGTTTAAATTCTTACCTAACTCATAAGCTGGCCGAGTACCAGGATCAGGCTATTGAGCAAGATACATTTGATAAAGACATAACGACAAAGCAACTCCGAACTGTTGTTATGGGAGCCAAGCCAGTTGACTTTTTCTCTTTTGCTGATGCAGCTTGTGAAGCAGTCCTTAGAAGCGGCAAGATCGGATCTTATGATAAGAATAAAGCCATCATTCAAAAGCTTCGTGAATATGTGAATTTGAAAAAGATAAGCTTTCAGGATATTACCGGTGATTTTCTGAGAAAGTATGAAATCTACTTACAAGTGAAATTAGGTAATAAGGTTAATACCATCCACACCAACCTAAAATACATTCGCAAACTTTTTAATGATGCATATGACCAGGACCTGATTCAGCACAAGGACATTCCCTTTAACAAATACAAATTGAAAACGGAAAAGACACATCGCGAATATTTAACTGAAGATGAGCTTAAAAAATTTGAGAACCAGGCAGTAACCCCAGGTACCAGGATGGAACTCCACAAGGATATGTTTGTATTTGCTTCCTATGCCGGTGGGCTTCGGGTTTCGGATGTTCTCCAACTCACCTGGGCAAATTACGATGGGGAGATTATACATGTTTCCGTTCGAAAAACGAAAACACAGCTTTCATTCATGCTCCCTGACAAAGCAAAGGAGATCATTGAAAAATACAGGCCGGCTGAGCCCAATCCAAATGATTTTATATTCCCGATGCTTCCATCCGATTTGAAAAGGGACGATCCTGTTGATGTCGATACTGAAATTTCCCGGGCAACGGCATATATCAATAAGAACCTTGATCTGATTGCAAAGAAGGCTGAATTAACCAAACATATTAGTTTCCATATCAGCCGCCATACTTGGGCAACCCGTGCTCTTACAAAGGGCATCAGCATTGATAAGGTTTCGAAGATTCTCGGACATGCTGCTATAACCGAAACTCAGATTTACGCTAAGATAGTAAATGATGAACTGAATAAAGCGATGATGGTTTTCAACGAAAAGAAACCTGACCCGGTACCTGTTGCCCAGGAAGAGCCTGCTGAAAAAAGTCAGTTACCTGAAATCAAATAAAATCAAGCCTCTTTTAATGATAATACAAATTTAACATCGACCTGTTACTTTTTCTAAACAGGTCGATGTTAGTATCTTTTTCCGGTTGTCACAGATAGACTTTCCAAGTCTTCTATATACCTTTACATGACTAGTAAATCTGTCGTACATGAATTGTAATAGCCTGTTTTTCAATCAGATTGCACATGTTGAAAACTCTATTCAATAACAATCCTATTAAAAGTAAAAAATGACCACTACCAAACATCTTTCTTACAAGCTATTGCCTTCAATGTATGGATTCACAATACAACAACATCAAAGCGGTTCCGTTCACGGAATATTCCGCCCTCCGCCAGGAGCAATCTAAAAAGCCAGACCTCGATATTGTCATCGACGGCGAAATCTCATTGAATGATTATTGCACTGCACTTTTTATTAAAATATTCGAAATCGGTTTATCCGAATTAAATGCCTTTCTCAAGTATCAATGTCGTTTGTATAAAGATCCTGTTCTCTGGCTGAACTCTCTGGAGAAACTCATGAAAGTCAATGTTAAAATGTTTGGTGATGTGGAACAGCACCAAAGACATATTAAACTTATCTCATTAATCGATAATCAGAGAGATAAACTCCTACCGAATCCTGACGATGATTCTAAACCAAAAAAATCATGCAAGAAAGTGAATGGCTTTTCTGATGATAAAGAATTTAATTTTGAATCTGTTTTACTTCATCTCAAGACACTGGAGACCACTGCCGAAAAAATCCTATATCTTAACGCCCAGATCACCGATTACCGGATTCATCCTCCTGATTATGAGTGTAAGCAGCTTGAGAAATTTGATGAGCAATGCAGATTTATGATTGGTCACCTTAAAAATGAAGAAGACTTGCTGCAACAAGTAGAAGCCCAAAAGCTTGCTAAAATAGACTCCATAGTTAAATTTCCTGTGAATGCCGAATTAAAGGCACTTTGCTATGCATTTATACAATTGAGGGAGAAAAAGGGCAAAAATGGCAAGCCATTATTGCCCTGGACGACTAAGCAAACAAATTATTTTATCTCCAATATCCTCTGTGAATTGGATGGTTCCTCTTTTAATCCTGGCACTGTCCGGACATATCTCAGCCCTGGAAAGTCAAGTAATCGCCCTAAAGAAGACGATGAAATCAATCTGAATGATTTTAATTTGTAACAGTTACAAAAAGTTATGTAACTTTTGGTTGTAAACTCTATAAGTTGCATATGCTATTGATATACTGCAATATAAATAAATTATTAATTCATTTATTGTCTTGATATTACATACTATTTACGTATTATCATAAAAAAGTTACATTCAATTCTTATAACTTTCGTTTCAAAAAGTTAGAGTTACACAAAGTTTAGAAACCGTTTACTGAGAAAGCGATATAATTTATTGAACTTATTACACTTATAAAAAATCGTATCCCATGCGGCACGATTTCAACAGTGTAACCTTTTTTTTGTATATTCTTTTGCTTCCTAAACTTTTAAAATCAAAAGCAATGGAAGCAATCTTCATGACACCCGAGCAGTACCAGAAACTCCTGGACAAAATCGAAGAAATCAATCTTCGTCTGCAACCTTCATCAAAAAGCATTAAGGATATGATCATCGACAACGATGATTTCATCTCCATTATGAAAATCGCCAGCCGAACAGCTCAACGCTGGCGCGACGAAGGCAAAATATCCTTCTCCCAGGTTGGAGCAAAGATCTACTACACTCAAGCTGATATCGAAATGTTCCTCAAAAAAAATTATAACGATGCATTTGCCAGCAAAAGTGTAGCCCGTATTAAAAGCAGGTTCATGAAGAATCCGTCTAAAAGGTGAGTTCCTTTCAAGTTTCACTTTCTGGCCCCGAACTTTAACCGCCTGACAGAAAGACATCCGTTTTTCTGTCAGGCGTTTTCACCTTCTCTGAATCAATCAAAATTTCTTATCATCATTCCGTCATCCGAAATCCCAAATCTGAATTTCCATGAACCTCTCCATATTCCAGAATTTCACCACCATTACCGAGAATAAACCCTTCGAGGATATTCTTACTGACATTAAGATCGGCAAATATCGTGGACCGGTCAATTACATTCGCAAGTGCCTGCAGGAAAACAAACTCGAGTCGTACGAGAAAGCAAAGAAAGGATTACTTGCTTTCACTCCCAGCGGACTTTTCGAGGGCGGAAGGAACCAGGAAACTCTTAAAAAATATTCCGGCATAATTGTCCTGGACTTCGACAAACTCAGCCCTGAACAATTAAAATCCTGCCGTGAATCGACGATGGACGATCCTTTTACCATGGCATTATTTACCAGCCCTTCAGGAAACGGCCTCAAAGTATTTGTTCAAACCCAGGCAATACCCACAACCCACAAAGAAACATTTCTGAAAGTCCAGGCATATTACGAACAGCTTACCGGTTTATCTATCGACAAATCCGGCAAGGACTTCACCCGGCTTTGTTTTATGTCCCACGATCCGGAAACGCATCATAATCCCAACTCCCAGGTTTTCACAAGCCAACAACCAACCACAAACCGGAACGAAGAGTCACCCCTTCTCCCAGAAAATCAAGAATACCCATTTCCTTCTCCTTCGGAGAAGGTGCCCGAAGGGCGGATGAGGTCAGAGAGGGAGCCGGGGGATGAGGTCCTGGCTAAATACCACTCCGCCATCAAACTCACCGAAAACAAAGAATCTTTCACCACCGGCAACCGCAACAACTTCGTCCACCAGCTTGCCTGCAACCTCAATCGAAAAGGTGTCCCGTTCGCTATCGCTCTCGGCTATATCCTGGCCGATTATAATTATGACGATAAAGAAGTGATGGCCGCCGTAAACAGCGCCTACAAAAACACCAACGAACACGGTAAAAGCATGGAAGTTAAGTCACCCCTTCTCCCGGTCACTGAGCGAAGCCGAAGTGAGGAGAGGGTGCCGGAGGATGAGGCCCTTGAAGAAGACGAACCACCCCGCAAACGCATCCCCCTCATCGACAAAGTCGAAAACTTCCTTCTCAGTAAATACCGCTTCCGATACAACACCATTACCGGGAGCCTTGAATATCGCCTCATTACAAAACGTGCCTGGCATAAAATGAACGACTACACAGAAAATTCGATGCTTCGGGAACTTCTTAAAGGCAAGATTAAATCCAATATTTCAGCCCTTCGCAACTTGCTATATTCCGATTTCTGTGAGCTTTTTAATCCTTTCGAAACATATTTTAATAACCTTCCTCCCTGGGACGAGAATACCGATCACATCGCTCAACTTGCCGACACTATTACAACCACACAGCAGGATCTTTGGCACACTTGCTTTAAGAAATGGATTGTCGCTATGGTTGGTTGTGTGATGGATGAAAACACCATCAACCAAACCGTTATAGTTTTCTCCGGAAAGCAGGGCGTTGGCAAAACCACCTGGATGGAAAAGCTGGTACCAAAAGAACTCAAGCAGTACCTTTTCTCCGGCACCATCAACCCAAACAATAAAGATACTCTTGTTCACCTGGCTGAATGCATGCTCATCAACCTCGATGAACT
>JBBQSY010000109.1:0-11337 GCA_038213495.1 Bacteroidales bacterium | reverse complement strand
AATTACAATGAGGCAATATCTTGATCCGGATGTAGCTGCTGAAAAAAGCCTGATTGACCGGATAACCGCTCTGTACAATGGTGTAGAATGGGATTGGTACACACAAGGTGGTAAAAATGTGCTTTACTGGCACTGGTCACCTACAGTTGGATGGGCAATGAATTTTCAGCTTCAGGGTTACAACGAAACGTTAATTACGTATGTGATGGCGGCTTCGTCAACTACTCATACCATTCCTAAAATTGCCTACACCAATGGTTATGCCAGGAATGGTGGCATCAAAAACGGAAAAACTTTCTATGGTTATGTTTTACCGGTCGGATACGACTATGGCGGCCCCTTGTTCTTCGCTCATTATTCATTCCTCGGGCTTGATCCACGTCATCTATCTGATGACTATGCAAATTACTGGACTCAAAATGTAAATCATTCGCTGATTAATTGGTCTTATTGTGTAGCAAATCCAAAAAAATATCCTAATTATAATGCCTATTGCTGGGGTTTAACTGCAAGTGATATCCCGAAAGGATATACCGCTAGCAGCCCTACAAATGATGGTGGTGTAATTACCCCAACTGCTGCTGTTTCTTCATTGCCTTATACTCCTGAACAATCGATGAATGCAATAAGATACTTCTATTATATCGCAGGTGATCATTTATGGGGTAATTATGGATTTTATGATGCATTTGATGTAAGTGAAAACTGGTATGCAAGTTCATACCTTGCCATTGACCAGGGACCTCAGATAGTTATGATTGAAAATCACCGAACCGGCTTGCTTTGGAATATGTTTATGAGCGCCCCCGAAGTAAAGGCAGGACTAACCAAATTAGGTTTCAGCTACACAAAATAAAGAAGAAAAACTGATTGGGAGAATGTTTATTGATATTGACAATCAGATTTTCCAAAAATGATTTAAAAACCTTGGTTTGGGGTGATTGGGAGGGTATTGGGATTTCCCGGGCCCTCCTTTTCCTTAGCTGTGCAAATTTCAGTCCTGTAAATTGGCAATTGTGACTGGAAACTTTATAGCGTGTATAAGAAAATGAGTTTAACCTGAGTATTCCATGCAGGTAGTCAGGCACTTTATTACGACCTGAGCAATAAAATCTCTGGTTAATATGGGTTTGTCGACGGATTCAGCGAATCACATAACTGGTATGCAAAAAGTCATCTGGCCATTGACCAGGGACCCATAATAGTGATGATAGAAAACTACCGGACAGGCTTACTCTGGAAGCTCTTTATGCAAATTCCCGATGTGCAGAACGGATTGAAAAAACTGGGATTTCATAGCCCCTGGTATAAAAAGTAAATCTTAAAAATTTAAACCGAACGATGCTTAAAAACAAACTAATTGTATGTTGTCTTTTTCTTTCGCTTGTAGTTTCAGCACAGGAGTACGAATACACGTACGATTTTTTCCGTAACAGCGTAATGAACGGCAATTATTTTTTCAGCAGTACCTCAAACAGCGGTGGTTCTTCAATCGGGAATATCGACAACAGGCTACCTGTCAGCAATAAAAATTTTCATAGCCCGGGCAATGCCCTCGAAATAAAATACAGAAATGCCAAAACCGGGCACTGGGAGGCAACTATTTTCCACCAGCAGAAACGAGGCATGGATCATTTCAGGGAAAGCTCATTCCTTTCATTCTGGATGTATACCGTTTATCCGGGCGATTTGCCGGGAGTTCAACTGATGAAAAAAGACAGTAGCCTGACCGGCATGTTTACCATACCGTCAGGAAGAACCGGTGAATGGCGCAGGATACTAATTCCTCTGTCGTTACTCGAAGTATCCGGCAGCTATAAATCTACAAATTTCATTGCCATTGTCTTTGCACAGCAGAACCCGAAAATCACCAATGAAAATACAATGTATGTCGATGATATAGAATTTACATCCACCAATTTTTCCGGGTTTACCAGGTCAATCTCCGAAGAGCCAACGATAACCTCGGCAACCGGTTACGCAATGCATACTGATATTGCCTGGAACCGAACCTTCGACAGAGATATCTATTTAGTAAAAGTGTACCGCTCTGCTGATGGAAAAAAATACGTCCCTGTAGGCGTTCAAAATAATTTTACAAACCGCTATACTGACTATACAGGAGAAACGGGGAAAAAATACTTTTATAAAATTTCGTTCCTCAATAACAAGTACGAAGAATCAATTTTATCGCAACCGGTCGAAGCTTTAACAAAACCGATGACAGACAGCGAATTGCTCACAATGGTTCAGGAAGCCTCCTTCCGGTATTATTGGGATGCTGCCGAATTCAACAGTGGCATGGCAAAAGAAAATATACCGGGCAGGCAAAATATGATAGCTTCCGGTGCATCCGGCTTTGGAATTATGGCGCTGATAGTCGGTACAGAACGAAAATTTATTACAAGAGAAGAATCTGTTGCACGGTTCGTCAGGATTGTAAACTTTCTGGAAAAGGCAGAGACTTTTCATGGCGTATATCCACATTTTATTGATGGAAATACCGGTAAAGCTGAACCGTTTTTCGGGCACCGGGATAATGGGGCCGACCTGGTAGAGACTTCCTTCCTGATGGAGGGATTACTTGCTGCAAGGCAGTATTTTTCGGGTGAGAATAAAGAGGAAAAGCTGATCAGGGACAAAATAACCTCCATCTGGGAAAAAGTTGAATGGGATTGGTTCAGGCAAAAGCCTGACAGCAAATTTTTGTACTGGCATTGGTCACCCGACCAGGGATGGGTAATTAATCACACTCTGATAGGCTGGAACGAAACCATGGTAACTTATTTGCTGGCTATTGCATCGCCCACACACTCTGTTCCGGCAGGCATGTATTACAGCGGCTGGGCCAACCAGGACAGTACCGGTCAAAAATATCGTTCATGGGGGCAAACCAGGGATGGAACAATGTACACAAACGGCAATACCTATTTTGGAGTCAAACTGGATGTTGGCGTATCCAATGGCGGACCATTATTTTTTACGCATTATTCGTACATGGGTTATGATCCTCATTTTATTACTGATAAGTACACCAACTATTTCATTAACAATCAGAATATTGCAAAAATAAACTATAGTTATTGTGTTCAGAATCCCGGGAATTTTAAAGGGTATGGCGACAGCGCCTGGGGATTAACTGCGAGCGACGGGCCTTTTCATTATTCTGCAGATGAACCGGTAATATGGCAGGATCATGGAAAGATTACACCAACGGGAGCAATCAGTTCTTTCCCTTATATGCCCGAGGAATCCATGAAAGCACTTAAAAATTATTATTATAATTACGGTAAATTTCTCTGGGGTGAATACGGTTTCAAAGATGCATGTGATCTTAAAAACAATTGGTGTTCCGAAATATACATGGGGCTAAACCAGGCTCCCCAGGTAGTGATGATCGAAAATTATCGTACTGGCTTGATATGGAAATTGTTTATGCAAAATGCCGATATACAAAACGGGTTAAAAAAACTTGGTGAAGAAACTAAAACAAATAAGTAACTATGCACAAATCATTATCTGAAGGTAATGATTTTCGGATAATAAAATATTCTGTCATGAAGACAATAAGACTCTACCTGATCCTCATTGTATTAGTGCTGCAGGCTATACAATCAGTTGCACAGCAGAAAACCTATTGCAATCCTGTAAACATCGATTATGGCTACACTCCTATTCCCAATTTCAGCACATGGGGGAAACACCGTGCAACAGCTGATCCGGTAATTGTAAATTATAAGGGCGATTACTATTTATTTTCAACCAACCAGTGGGGATACTGGTGGAGTAACGACATGGTAGACTGGAACTTTAATTCCAGAAAATTTCTCCGCCCATGGAATGAGGGGTACGATGAACTTTGTGCCCCTGCTGTGGGAATAATCGGCGATACCATGCTTGTTTTTGGTTCAACTTACACATCCGGGTTTACGATATGGATGAGCACCAATCCTAAAGCCAATGAATGGAAACCGCTGGTTGATTCATTTGCAATCGGTGGCTGGGATCCGGCCTTTTTTGCTGATGATGACGGCCGTTTTTATATGTATAACGGGAGTAGTAATCAGTATCCCCTTTACGGTGTTGAATTAGACAGGAAAACCATGCAGCCCAAAGCAACCCGAAAGGAAATGTACCTGCTCGAACCCTGGCGTTATGGTTGGCAACGTTTTGGTGAAAATATGGATGATACTTTCCTCGATCCGTTTATCGAAGGTTCTTGGATGACAAAGCATGGTGGAAAATATTACCTGCAATACGGCGCCCCGGGAACCGAATTCAGCGGGTATGCCGATGGCGTGGTAGTTGGCGATAATCCGCTTGGTCCATTCAAACCGCAATCAATGCCTTTTAGTTACAAACCGGGTGGATTTGCAAGAGGGGCCGGCCATGGCGCTACTTTCCAGGATAACTGGAAAAATTACTGGCATGTTTCAACAATTGCAATCTCAGTGAAAAATAATTTCGAACGGAGAGTCGGAATCTGGCCCACAGGTTTTGATAAGGATGGAGAGATGTATTGCAATACAGCGTTCGGCGATTATCCGACGTACCTGCCCTATGGAGAAGAAGATCATCTGAAAAGCCGCTTCACAGGATGGATGCTATTGAATTACAACAAACCCGTAACTGTTTCGTCGACCTATGGTTCCTTTGAAGCCAACAATGCCGTTGACGAAAGTATTAAGACTTACTGGAGCGCCGCCACGGCAAATGAAAATGAGTGGATACAATCCGACCTGGGGGCTGTTGTAACTGTTAACGCCATACAGATTAATTATGCAGATCAGGATGCACAGTTCCTGGGAAAATCCACCGGCGTTTATCACCGGTATAAAATTCTTGAATCCAGGGATGGAAAAAATTGGAAAATTTTGGCAGATAAAAGCCGGAATGATACGGATGTACCGCACGATTATATTGAGCTCGCCAACCCGGTTCAAACCCGTTTTGTCCGCCTGGTCAATATCCATATGCCCACCGGCAAGTTTGCCATCAGCGGGCTGCGTATTTTTGGGAACGGATCAGGTGACAAACCACAAGCTGTAAACGAATTTACTGTACTCCGAACCCTAAAAGACAAACGTTCAGCCTGGCTCAAATGGAGTCCGGTCGACAATGCCTATGCTTACAACATATACATGGGTGCAGAACCAGATAAATTGTATAATTGCATAGTGGTTTACAATTCGAATGAATACTGGCTGAAAACTATGGATAAAGAGAAGCCATATTACTTTATTATCGAAGCAATCAACGAAAATGGAGTAAGTACACTTTCCCCCGTTCAAAAAGCAGAATAATATCCTTTAAGCAGAATTTTATTTCCTATAAAAATAACAGACATTAATTAATACACTCAGAATGAAAAGCACAAAAATCCTGGCTCTTAGCATTATTATGCTTTTTGGGCTACCTCTGCTGGCGCAGAAGCATTCCTCATCCGGCGATCCTAAGATGAAAGCATACATTGATGCACTGATGAAAAAAATGACCATTGAGGAAAAAATCGGTCAGTTAAATCTGCCCGGAGCAGGTGATATTACTACCGGCAGTATGGCCAGCACAAATATCGGCAAGAAAATAAAGGAAGGAAAAGTAGGTGGGTTGCTCAATGTAAAATCAGTAGAAAAAATCCGTGCAATACAGAAACAGGCAGTGGAAGAAAGCCGCCTCAAAATTCCTTTGATTTTTGGTATGGATGTTATACACGGGTACGAAACCATTTTCCCCATCCCGTTGGCACAATCGTGTAGCTGGGACATGCCTCTTATCGAAAACTCCGCAAGCATTGCTGCCAGGGAATGCAGTGCCGATGGTATATGCTGGACCTTTTCGCCCATGGTAGATATTTCGCGCGATCCTCGCTGGGGACGTGTTGCAGAAGGCGGTGGTGAAGATCCGTATTTGGGTTCGCAAATTGCAAAAGCCATGGTAAAAGGTTACCAGGGCGATGATTTGAAGAAAAACAACACCGTTATGGCTTGTGTAAAGCATTTTGCCCTGTATGGTGCTCCCGAAGCCGGCCGCGAATACAACACCGTTGATATGAGCTACGTGCGTATGTACAACGAGTACCTCCCGCCTTACAAAGCTGCCGTTGATGCAGGAGCAGGAAGTGTAATGAGTTCGTTCAACGAAATAAATGGCGTACCCGCAACCGCCGACAAATGGCTTATGACCGATTTACTTCGTAAACAATGGGGATTCAGCGGATTTGTTGTTACTGATTATACAGCTGTGATGGAACTTATAGAACATGGCATCGGCAAGGATATGAAAGATGTTTCGGCTCTTGCTCTTAATGCCGGAATTGATATGGATATGGTAAGCGAAGGTTTTCTTCTGAATGCAGAACAACTGGTTAAGGAGGGAAAAGTTACCCTGAAAACAATTGATGATGCCTGTCGCCGCATTCTCGAAGCAAAATACAAATTAGGACTTTTCGACGATCCATACCGGTATTGCAGCGATGAGCGGGCAAAAAATGTTATACTTACTCCCGAAAACAGGCAAGCCGCGCGTACCGCAGCTGAAAACTCCATGGTATTACTCAAAAATGAAAATCAACTTCTACCTCTCGATCCAACGAAAAGCATTGCCCTTATAGGTCCCTTAGCTGACAACAGGCGTGATGTGATCGGAACATGGGCTCCGGCAGCTAACGAAAAAAATTCAATCAGCGTGCTTGCAGGATTCCAAAACCTGGTCGGCAATTCAGCAAAAGTAACTTATGCAAAAGGCTGTAACTTGTTTACTGAAGCGGAACACCTAAAATATATGTACGAAAAAGGTTCGATGGACAAACGTACCGATGACGAGATGATAAACGAAGCCTACCACGTAGGTTCAGAGGCGGACATCATAGTTGCCGTGCTTGGCGAAGGTTCAAATATGAGTGGTGAAGCGGCTTCCAGAACCGATATTGGGTTGCCCGGCCGCCAGTTGGAGTTATTAAAAACCTTGTTAAAAACCGGCAAACCAATTGTTCTTGTACTGATGAATGGCAGGCCGCTGACAATCGGATTTGAAGTCGCCAATGTTCCGGCAATACTGGAAGCCTGGCATGGTGGATCCGAAACAGGAAATGCTGTTGCAGATGTGCTTTATGGGAAATACAATCCTTCCGGAAAATTAACCATGACATTCCCAGTTAACCTGGGACAGATACCGATTTACTACAACCATAAAAATACAGGTCGGCCATACGTGAGCAATGAAAATGACAAATTCAAAAGCCAGTACCTGGATGTAGAGAATGCCCCCTTGTTTCCTTTTGGTTTTGGCCTTAGCTACACTTCCTTCAACTATTCCGACCTGAAACTCGACAAGCAGAAAATATCAGCTACCGGAACGCTTAATATATCTGTAAAGCTAACCAATACAGGAAAGTATGATGGCTCCGAAGTTGTACAACTCTATATCCGCGACATGATAGGCAGTATTACACGACCGGTTAAAGAGCTCAAAGGATTTCAAAAAGTATTCCTCAAAGCGGGTGAAAGCCGGGAGCTTAATTTCACCATTACTCCTGCTGACCTGGCTTTTTATAACAGCGACCTACAGTTTAAGGCCGAACCGGGTGAATTCAAGGTATTTGTAGGCACCAACTCTGTAAACGGTCTGGAAGCTTCGTTCGAACTGCTTAAATAGTTAACTTAGCCGGAATATTTATCTATCCGGTAAACCATTCAGAAAAAGAATGACCGGAATCTGCATCCAGTCATTCCTTTCCTAACTTTTTAACATATTTCCATCATGATTGAGCTGACAGATGAAGATCTTACACTTTATTCCGGTTTTAAAATCACATCCGCCGAGACGGATATGTTTAACCGAATCCGCGCCGGGGCATTGGTTAACCTGCTGATACAGTCAGCCATCAACTCGTCCGAAAGCCTGGGATTTGGGGCTAAAGGATTAATAGAACAACAGCTGTTCTGGGTTCTCAGTCGGCTGACTGTCGAAATCTACAATCCGTTGAAATGGCAACAGGAAGCAGAAGTAGAAACCTGGCCAAAAACAATTGAAGGCTTGCTATACATGCGCGACTATATTATCAGGGATCTGGAACAGAATATTATAGCCCGTGCAACCTCGGGCTGGCTGGCTATTGATGCGGTAACAAAAAAGCCTAAGGTCATCGACGGAATGGAGCGCGAAATGTTTGTTCAACTTAAAGAAAAACATGGCATCAACCAGGCTCCCGAAAAACTTACATCAACCCATCAGGGCGATGAGTTCACAATTAAATCAGGATATTTTGATATCGATGTGAACAGGCATGTAACATCAACACGCTATATCGACTGGATGATGGATACTTTCCCCGTTGATTTTCATTTTGATAATTTCCCAAAACAGATATCGGTAAATTTCATGAAAGAAACCATGCCCGGTGATACAATTAAATTGATCAGGAACAATACAGGCGATTCCCAATACTGTTTTGAGGGGACTAACCTGTTAAATAAAACAGTGGCATTCAGGGGAAAGATTGATTTTTAATTCAGATATCCTACCTGTCGAGCCAGGCCTTGAAATCCTGTACGCGCTCGCGGGCAACAATTATATCTTCATCGCTGATCCCATCAATTTTCAGCCGCAGCCTGCTGTTTGTCCACGCAAGTATATTGGTACAGGCTTTTATGGAAACAATATATTTTCGGTTTATCCTGAAACTAACACCGGGATCTAAAAGTGGTTCGAGCTGATCAATGGAGTAATCGATGCAATAATCCCGGTTTGTTATGGTATGAATATAAGTTGCCTTTTCGAGACTGTAAAATGCGAGGATTTCGTCAATAGGGATGCTTTTAATTTTATCGCCGACTTTAACCATAAAACGCGATTTATACGTTTTATTAGTAGCAGAATTACTGAATGACAATAACTTATCTAACGCCAGCGACGGAGAGAAAAATTCTGATTTTTCGATGGCTTTCCTTAAACGTTCCTCCTCAACAGGTTTCAGCAGGTAATCGATGCCATTAGTTTTAAAAGCTTCGATGGCGTAATGATCGTAGGCGGTTGTGAAAATAATCGGACATTTAACAGCAACTTGCACGAATATTTCAAAACTCAGCCCATCAGCGAGCTGAACATCAGAGAAAATGAGGTCAATATCGGGATGCAATGCCAGAAATGGAACTGCGTCCCGCACCGATTCGAGTTTTGCCACAACTTTCATTACGGGCGATACCTTTAGTATCAATCTTTCCAGGTAACTGGCTGCCCTTGCCTCATCTTCAAGGATAACTACATTCATTTCTCCGAAGTTTTTAATATGGGTACACGCACCTTGAATTTCCCATCCGAATCGCTTACTTCTATTTGCCGTTCGGTGAAATAGCTGAACTGCTGCATAATGTTTTGCAGACCGGTGTTTTTCGAATCCTCTCCTACTTTTTTGATGCGCAATGAGTTTTCAATTTCCAGGTAGGTATCGTTTCGGCTGATACGGATCTGTAAAGGAAAAGCTTCTGATACCTCATTATGTTTAACGGCATTTTCGATCAGCAGCTGTAAGGTCATAGGAACAATCAGCTCATCAGTATCTGCTTTCAGATCAATTTTCAGGTTCAGTTTTTCCTCGAACCTTGTTTTTAAAAGGTAGATATATGAATGCATAAATTCAAGTTCGTCATTCAGTGGCACCAGTTCCTTGTCGCGGCTATCGAGTACGTACCTGAATAACTCACTCAACTGGCTGATAAATTTTACAGCCATTGCCTGGTCGGCATACACCAGGTCGCTCAACACATTGAAACTGTTGAAAAGAAAATGAGGATTTATCTGGTTCCTAAGAGCTTCGTACCGGTACGCCATCATTTCGGTATTGAGCTTTTCAGCCATTGCCACTGCCCTTTTCCATGCCTTAAAAAATCCTATGGCGGTGAAAATGAGTGATATATTAAATGATATTGCTACTGTAATCAAACTTGAAGTAGATGCAAAATCCCAGCTATCGGGAGGCATTGCACAATATTTCAGGTAATACATAAGGTATTTCACCGACATGAAAGCAATAACCGAATAGGTTACCAGTATGGCAATGCCCAGAATAGACCGCAAAACCGGTTTATCTTTCCATTTTATTTTACGATCGAGATGATTGTTGATTATAGCAGCTCCGGTCCACTGGGTGAAACTTATCAAAAAAGTCCATAATAAGTAAAAAAGAAAATCCCCGACACTATCTGCGGGCCCTCTCATGAATACCAGCAGGATCAGAAGACTTAAGCCCAGGTTAGCAAGGATATATTGCAGGATTGTGAAGGGTTTTACCAGGTCTCTGATGAATTTCATGTGTTGTTCTTATTTAAAGGGTTAAAGATAAGGGTTCTGTTGAATAGTTCGCCATATTCCCGATTCGATAGTTCAGAGTTGAAATAAAAGAGCGCCGAAGTGTCAGACGCCCATAGTGTGTGCGGACACTCCGGCCTTCGGACACTTCGGAAACGGTTACTTTCCGGCTTTACACCCTTCCACTATCTGTGCCACCTGTTCCTTGCCCCATGCCGGGTAAAGCGGCGACTTTACTTTATAGTTATCCCAGTTTGCCAGTAAAGTAGCTGCCTGTGGACAAAATTCAGCAGGATCTTTGCCAAAATACTGTGCACTACCCATATCGTTGCGCAACTTAATAAATTTTGCCCTGGGATTATTCGCTTCTAAACCCAAAGCCATACCTACAGCCTGTGCCGAAAGAGCGCTGTATTTCTGACCACGTTCCATAGGATTTACAATTAAACGCGCCGAATAAAACAGCGACTGCAAAGCAAACACCTCTGATTCCTTTGGAGCCAATGCTATCATTTTTGTGATTGATTTTTCGGCTTCATCCAGGTATGAATCTTTTTTTGCCGCATCGGGATCCATAAAACTCATCATAATGTAGCAGTTTGCATGATAATACAAGGGAAGCCATTCGGTTTTTTCGGCATTGGCAATCAAGCCAAAACGATTTCCAAGCGCCTGGAAATCGTCAACGGTTTTGCAACTTGCATATTGTCCTAAGGCTTCCCCCATGGCACCTGCAAATTCTTTACTCTGGGCTTTGCCGGTGAGGGCGGTCAGAAAAATGACAATGGATAAAACGATTGTTTTCATATTAATTTATGTTTAGTTATTGATTATTAATTAGTTGTAATTACTTTATTTTCTCTATTTAAATTGCATTTTGAACTCTAAACTTTGAGTCTGCTCCGAAAAGTCTTTTACCCCTGAATCCACTAAAGGGGACTTAGTCCAATTTGTTGATTTTCAACGCATTCCCCTTTAGGGGTCAGGGGTAAAAAAGTTGAAAATCAATAAATTGTGACTTTTCGGAGTGGA
>JBBQSY010000108.1:0-11424 GCA_038213495.1 Bacteroidales bacterium | reverse complement strand
TATGTTAAGTGAAGGTGTTTTTTTATCATTACCGGTATCATATCTGTTGGTTAACCCATTTTAACGGCCAGGGTCGAAAAGATTTTGGCAACATCATCACATTTATCAATGGCTTTTTCAAGCGATGTCATGATATCACGTTTTTTGATCAGGTCGATGGCATTAAATTCATTTTCAAATAATTTTGCCAGGAACGCCTGGTATATGTCATCTACCTCTGATTCCAGTGTGCTGATTTTTTCATAAGAGTTTTCGTATTTCTTAAACTCGTTCACATTTTTCACACTTTTTAAAACCATCTGTATTTCCTTGTTGGCTTCATGGATCACATTTGTCACCATTAAAAATTCTCCGGGGAAGACAGAAATCCTGAAAAAATTTATTCTTTTAGCTGCTGAATTAATATAATCCACCACACTATCCATGGTTTTTACTAATTCAAGAATATCTTCCCTGTCGAAGGGTGTAATGAAAGTGCCACTTAACTCGTTTAGTATTTGTTTTGTTATATCGTCACCAACATGTTCAGCCTCCTTAATGGCTTTTGTATACTCAAACCTTTTTACCAGATCTGTTTCCCGTATAAGCTGAATAAGCAGTTCTGACGAATGCACCAGGTTGTTGGCAGCTTTGTTAAAAAGAGGGAAGAACTTACGGTCTTTTGGTACCAGATAGCTGAAAATTTTGTCGAGTTTCATTGAAGATTATATTAGTATTGTGTTATTGAATTAAGCATGAAATTATACTTTTTATATTATAGATATATTAATATGTTGTTAATAAATTGTTAACTGGTTTCATCTAAATATTAATATGTTAGGCTAAGTTTTAATATTTACAGCAAATTCTTAACTCCTGAATATCAATGAGTAATCCTGAATTATTTTTAATTCTGCCCGCCCACACCTCTTTATCCCCTGAAGGGGATCCACTCACGTGCGTAGGGCAACCCTTCAG
This sequence comes from Bacteroidales bacterium, assembly GCA_038213495.1. GTDB lineage: Bacteria > Bacteroidota > Bacteroidia > Bacteroidales > UBA4417 > UBA4417. Next base: position 10,467 of record JBBQSY010000108.1, on the reverse strand, counting down.
GGGCTGGGGGTGCGATGGCAAAGTGTAGCGAAATTTATTGCTGTTGTACCTGGAACTTAGCTATATGTTATTAATATTGTAGTTGTTGTATGGATAACTAAATCAGTGTATTGGGTAATAAACTCTTTGTTTTCCAATTTTCTTATGATAGATCTGTTGCAAACAAGTTCAGGAATTGAAGCAGGGAGGGAGGAATTGTACCCGGTTGGCTATTTATTTCTTTTTAAAATATAATGATGCCCGATTTATTGGAATGCAAAAACCAAAAGTGAATATGACCAGTTTTCGGTAAGTTTCTGCATTAATAAAATGAAAAAGCCGCCCCAATTGGTGGCGGCAATATTCAACAAATTAAAATATATAGAAACTTATTTAACGATCATTTTCGTGGTGCTTCTTTTTGTCCCATCGGTGATCTCTATAAGATACATGCCTTTCGGAAGTTCCGAAGCATCATATCTGATTTCGTTTTCGCCTGCATGGTACATATCCTGCGCGATGCCTGTCACTTTCTGCCCGGTAATGTTATAGAGACTTACCGCTACATTTTGCGATTTTTCCAGGTTTAACTTTATAATTGTATTTGCTGATGTGGGATTTGGATATACGGAAGTTGAAAATGCATTTTTCTTCACCTTTAAGCCGGTATTATCCCAGATTGAACCTGCATTTAGTACTGATTCATTCTTTAAGAGGAAATTTGGCTGGTTCAGATTGAAAGGATCAACATACTTCAGCAGATCGTTGGTTGCCAGGGTTTCATTGGCAAAAGCTGGTGTCATAAAGAAATCCTGCTCGAAGGAGCTTGCAAAAAACGAACCCATTCCCGACATAACACAACGTTGTATTTTCATATCGCCATTGGTTGCATTGCCTTGCGAAGCAGTACCATCAATAAACAAACCGGTTGGCCAGCCTGAAAACACAGAGTTATAGGTACTCAGCCTGGTATTACGGCGAAGATGCATGGCACGTTTGAAGTTTGAATTTATGGCAGTTGAAATATCGTATTTAGGACCGAAGACTGACATGTTAGCCATAATACAACTAGTGATTGGAGTGTTTGTTGAACCTGTGCCATCATTATCCGATTCAAATCCATTTGATCCTGAACCCGGGTCAGCAATATCCTTATCGCGAAGCGAAACACAGAATTGTAACATACCCCTGAATCCAAAATCGGTATCGAAATCATCATCCCAACCCCGGAAAGCAATGAGGTGCTTGCAGTTTAGGGCTCCGCCGAACCATTCGTAGGAATCATCGCCGCTAAATGATACCTGTACATAGTCAATCTGAGTTTCACTTCCTATAGCACCAAGGGTAAGTCCGTTGATTTCTTTGTCCGGAACAAATGGAATACCAGGAAATTCGATACGTACAAATTTAAGGCTTCCGCTGTTATCGGCATCATCAGGAGTAGCACCGCCTCCATAAATGGATGTAGGGCCACCTTCGATAATAGCTGTACCGCCCGGAGGATTAATGGCAGCTTTTCCGCAAAGGATAACACCGCCCCAATCGCCATAGCCTCGGCTGCCTGCATCAAAATTGGAGGTAAATACGATAGGCTGGTTTATATTTCCTTCGGCCATTAGTTTAGCGCCTCTTTCAATAATAAGTGAGCCTTTGGTGTCTCTGTCGCCACGGATTATGGTCCCGGGCTGAATAGTTAAGGTTGCACCATCGCGAACATAATAAAACCCTTTAAGAAGGTATACTTTATCAGAAGACCAGGTGGTGCTGGTGGTTAACTCACCTGACACTGTAACATTTGTTACTGGATAAACTGTGGTTTGCGGATCAAAGTTGGCCCATCCTGCCGTCCAGTCGTCAGTGGAGTTAAAAGCACCTCTGTAGTTTACCTGATCGAAGAACGGATCGTTAATTGTTTTTTGGCTGAAGCCGCTAATTGTCATGCTTAACAGCGCGAAATAAAGGAGTAATCTTTTTTTCATGATTTTTTCTGTTTTGTTTGATGGCAAAATTATATCGTTGTATCCAAAACCATGTTAAGGTAATATTAAAGCTATTGTAACAAATTGTTATTGGCCAAAACACCTGGTTTTTATTCATATTTGAGAATTGACGGACGTTAAAGCCTATTTGTGAAATTCCCTTTATCATAATAATTACTTAACAATGAGTTAATACAAAGATTGGAAATTTGCAGCCGGATAACAATTACATAATAGTCCTTCTTAATGAGAAACCTATATTTTACGCTGATACTCTTTATATTTAGTTCAATTGCAATAGCTCAGCAAACCGGGATCAGAGGCGTTGTATCAGATAAAACAACAAAGGAAACACTGGTTGGTGCAACGGTATTAATACAAGGTACTACCACCGGATCCACCACCGATCTGGATGGAAACTACTCAATATCATCTCTGGCACCTGGTAACTATAACCTGGTGGTTTCCTATATTTCGTATAAAACACAAATAATTGAGAAGGTAAATGTTGTTAAAGACGTTATGCTCGAACTCAATGTTGACCTCGAAGGGAACAGTCTCGCGCTCGAAGGGGTTGTAATTTCAGCCAAACGCAAGGCCGGATCTGAAATCTCCATGCTTTCATCCATGAAAATGAGTAACCTGGTTGTAAGTGGTATTTCGAGCCAGCAAATCAACCGATCGCAGGACCGTGATGCTTCCGAAGTGATCAGGCGTGTACCGGGTATTACCATTATGGACGACCGGTTTGTTATGGTCCGCGGTTTAAGCCAGCGCTATAATACAGTATGGTTAAATAATGCATCCTCTCCCAGTTCCGAATCCGATGTTCGGGCTTTTTCCTTTGATGTGATACCCAGTTCGATGCTCGAAAATATTTTGGTATATAAAAGCCCGGCGCCGGATCTTCCTGCTGATTTTTCGGGTGCTGCCATTAAGATTTTCACCAAAAACAATGCCGATAATAACAGTTTTTCAATCGGGTATTCTACTTCTTATCGGCCGGGAACCACTTTCAATGATTTCAGCAATTACCGCATGAGTAAATACGAAGCCCTGGGTTTCGACGATGGGAGCAGGGCTTTGCCTACTGATTTCCCTGCGCACCTCAATGAGGTTAAGGATAAAACCGAACGTCAGCGATTGGGTCGCGAACTCGACATGGTATGGACTCCTGAAATCAGCCAGGCCATTCCCGATCAGCGTTTTCAACTTGGATTAACCAGGCGCTTCCTCGTTGGGAAAGTATCAGTAGGCACCATCAACAGCATTAATTACAGCTATTCACAGGATATTGACAATGTGTACCGGGCCGATTACCAGCGTTACGACACCGTGAAAGATGTTTCGGATACCAATTACTACTTCAATGATGTCCGTTCAAAGGCCACCGCAAAAATTGGAGCCTTGAGCAACTGGTTATTTATTTTAGGGAACAACCAGAAAATAGAATTCCGCAATTTATACAATCATGTGGGCTACAGCCAGGTGATCAATCGTAGCGGGCGCGATAATTACGGAGGACTCACCATCCGTTCGGAGGAACTTAGCTTTAACAGCCGCAATACTTATTCCGGTCAGTTGGCAGGAGATTTTAATTTTAATAATAACAATACACATTTCAACTGGGTTGCCGGCTATTCGTATGCCGACAGGGACCAGCCCGATTTAAAACGACTCTCCACTTCCCTGGTTGAGGATCCCGACAATCAATACTACGGTCAGTACGGTGTAAATTTTTCATTTGCGGCCAGTCCCGAGTTATCCGGTCGCGTTTATCAGCACCTTAAAGAGCATATTTACAACGGAAGTTTCAATTTCGATAATACCTTCACGTTTGGCAATTTCAAACCACAGTTGAAAGCTGGTGTTTACCTGGAAAAAAAGGATCGTGAGTTCACTTCACGCAGTATCGGCTATGCAATCGCCAATACTTCTAAATTTAACTGGGGATTACCCTACCAACCGGTTGATGTAATTTTTTCTGATACTAATATCAATAACACAACCGGTCTGAAGATTGATGAAACAACCAATAAAAGTGACTCATACACAGCCTCCAATGATTTACTGGCAGCTTACCTGGCCGTAAAATTGCCTTTTACATCCAAACTGGATTTGTATACCGGTGTGCGTATGGAAAAAAACAGCCAGCAGATGCATAGCTATTCGAGCGACAATGCTACTAACGAAGTGAACATTAACCTGAATAAGACAAATTTTTTCCCATCAGCTAACTTCAGCTACAATTTTAATGCAAAATCGCTGCTACGTGCCTCTTACGGGCTAACGATCAACCGTCCTGAGTTCCGCGAAATCGCCCCGTTTGCCTTTTACGATTTTGAGATGAAGAAACTGGTTCGCGGTAATCCCGATGTAACCAACGCCACCATAAATAATTACGATCTAAGATACGAGTATTATCCTACTCCCAGCGAAACGTTTGTTTTAGGCGTTTTCTATAAGAATTTTATAAAACCTATTGAAACGATAGAGATCAATTCGGGTAGCGGAAAGGACTTTACGTTTCAGAACGCTTATGGCGCTAAAAATTACGGTGTTGAACTTGAATTGCGTAAATCCCTCGAAACTCTGGGTGATAAAGATAATTTCCTGAGGTATTTTAAAAACTTTATGCTGGTGGCAAATGCATCACTGATTAAAAGTGAGATCAAGATCGATACCACCAAATACTTCTCCACCGAAACCAAACGTCCCATGCAGGGTCAGTCGCCCTACATTGTTAACCTGGGCATCTATTACCAGGACAATGATCATAGATTGATGGTAAGTTTGCTCTACAACGTTATTGGAAAACGTATTGTTGTTGTGGGACTTGATAACCCGGATGTTTACGAAATGCCACGTAATGTGGTCGACCTGATGATCACAAAAGATGTGGGTAAACATTTTCAGTTTAAAGGAGGTATACAGGATATCCTGAACCAGAAAGTGGTCGAAAAACAATTCCTTCAATACAAAAATCTACAGGGCGAAACAATTAAGCGGGAGCAGTCGACGCTCGAATATAATCCGGGTAGCCTTATAACTTTTGGCATTACCGTTAATTTTAACCAATAATTTTTGTACCTTTATACTTTACCGGATATATATCCCGTTAAGATTATACTCAAACCTGCTCATATCATGATAATGAAAAGAATATTTTTAGCAGCATTCTTATTCATGCTCGCATCAGGCGTTTACAGCCAATCTCTGGAGTACAGTGACGGTTTCTATTACAAAAACGGTATGCTTTATACCGGCACTTATACCGAAAACTGGCCCAATAATAATTTAAAACTTGTTCAGAATATCCGCAACGGTGTTCAGGATGGGATCTCGGAAATTTATTTCGAGAATGGCAAAATGCAGGAGCAGCGCTCCTACCTGGAGGGTCAGAAACATGGAATCTGGGACACCTATAACGAAGCTGGTGTTAAAATTGCAGAAGCCAATTACAGGTTCAATAAAAAGGATGGCATCTGGCGCATATGGGATGATAACGGTCGGCTCAGGTACGAAATGTTTTACAGCAATGGTGAAAAGACGGGTATCTGGCGCATCTGGGATGAAATCGGAAAGCTTACAAACGAGCGAAATTATAGTGTGGAATAATTTAATATACGGACGCTTCAGTCTGCATTTTTTTTTTTGATTTAAATCTGATTAGCGAGGAACAGTAAACAGTAGCATACTTCCTTTGAACCCAAATTTCGCGTTTAAAACAAAAATTAGATTCAAAAAGCTTCTGTAATCATTATTGGTCTATGGATACAGTGGATTTATGTTTTAAAAATGTCTAATCCTATGCATAAGAAAAATAAGCCTTTAAATCAATATAAATAAGTCATTTAAACCTCGGAATTTCACTATTGCGTAATCTGGGTTGAATGATCCTTGTCCTGAAAAACTTTATCTACGGTATTGCCAGTGTAAGGCAGTCTCTTTTTTTATCAACATATTGATAATCTATGCTTTATTTATTGGATTCGCCGCTTAATAAAAAATAATGAAGTACAAGATGTGTGATAAGGATATGTTTGACAGAAATAAAAAAGCCATGCTTAAAAAACATGGCCTTGAAAATATATAGGGAAATGAATTATCGGATAACATCCAGTTTAACGTCAACCACTTGCTTTTTGCTCGGGTCGAGATTCAGGTTTTCGACCAGACTGTTTTTATACGAAATCAATGATAATACCAGGTTGTATTTGCCTGGGTTAATGCTTTTGATAGCAAAATTACCATCCAGGTCGGTATAAACTTTCAGATCGGTACCTTCAACTGCCACGGCAACGCCGACAAGCGCTTCACCGGTTGTGTTGTCAATAACTTTTCCGCTTATACTTGCTTTTGCATTTGTATTGGCTGGCATGTCGCCGCTGGCAAACGCCTGGTTACCGAAAAGAATAACAACTGCGATAAGTACTGTGAATAATTTCTTTTTCATACTATTACTATTTGTATGATGCAAAAATACCCGGTAGTTGTTATCCCTGTGTTACGGCTTTATTAAATTAATGTTAAGAATTTTGTGCAATCCGGATGTTGATTTTTTTATTTTGGCAAAAACCTACGCCGAATTCCTGCTGGCATTAATGTTTCCGTATAATGAGCGTTTTACAATTTTCTCATACGTTTCGAGGTGCGTCGATTTTTGTTCAATTTTCTGTAATGCATATTGCTGGATAACAAGCAACGGCAATACAATGTGTTCTCTCATTTCGATTGAGTTCCTGGTAACGGGTTCTTCTTCCATCAGGATATCGTATCCCGATATAAACAGAACCAGTTCCCTGGAAAGTTTGAATTCTTCGAACAATATATTCCAGAATTCCTTGTATTCCTCGTCTTTGGCGATATAGGACGTTAACGCAAAATTGCATTTCGATAATGACATCATGCTGTTAAGTATCAGTGCCTTAAAGAAAGGTACTTCTCTGAATAGTCTCTTTAATTCTTCAGATCTTCCGTCCTGCTTTAGTATCTGCAAAGCTGAACCCATGCCGAAGAAACCGGGTATATTCTGTTTTAGCTGGCTCCAGGAACCTACAAAAGGAATTGCCCTCAGGTCCTTAAATTCGAGTTTCTTCTGGTCGCCTCTTTTGGCCGGCCTGCTGCCAATGTTGGCCTGGTTATAATATTTAAGCGTACTCTTGTTCTCGAGGTACGGAAGAAACATAGGGTGGTTTTTAAGCGCCGTATATTTTTCATAACTTATCCGGGCTAAATCCTCAATAAGTTGCCTTGATTCGTCAGTAATATCATTCCTGTTTGCCAAAAAGTTATTTGATAACCCTGCAGTAAGCAATTGCTCGCAGTTGTGGATAAAATGCTCCTTGGTGCCATAGGTGCTGGTAATGGTCTGACCTTGTATGGTAAGTTGTATTTCGTGGTTGGCAATTTTCCGGCTCTGCGCCGCATAAAAGCGATGGGTTTTTCCGCCTCCCCGTGCAGGAGGGCCGCCACGGCCATCAAAAAATATAGCCTTAATGCCATTCTCATCACACACTTCCGACAGATTCTCTTTCGTCTGAAAAATAGACCAGTTTGCCTTCAGGAAACCACCGTCTTTGGTGCCGTCGGAGAAACCGAGCATAATGGTTTGTTTTTGCCGGCGATTAACAAGGTGCTCACAGTATTCCGGAATTGAAAAGAGCTCCTGCATAATGTTTCCGGAATTCTTCATTCCTTCCATCGATTCAAAAAGCGGAATAATGTCAAATGCTATTTTATTCTTTTCCCAGCCACACCACCTGAAAAGTCCGAACACAAACAGTACAGAGAAAATATCTTCCGAATTGCTGATAACATAGCGGTTGCATCCGTCTTCCCCGTTTTTGTTCTGTATGTTTTCGAGCTGGGCTATAGTTATAATGGTGTCCTTAATCAGCGGATCGGTATATAGATCAGGATGAATATGAATGTCCTTATTTAAAAGGATGTTGGCTAATTCATCTTTCGAAAGTTCATCCAGACTCCGTGATATAAAATTCGCTTTACGGAGTATTTCCTCCACCGTTTTGTAGTGCACACTGTGATCCTGCCTTATATCGAGAGCTGCAAAATGAGTTTTAAAAAGTTTAACCTTATCGATCAGATTGTCGAGTTCCTCGATGTAGAGGCTGTTGTATTTCTTTATCAGAAGCTCTTTTACCTGATACAGGGGTGTTATAATGTCAATGTAACTAATGGTTTTTGACGGAGAAAACATGGTGGTATAAATCCTGTCCCTCACATTTGCCAGGGTTTCTTCAATATCGCGGAAAGTCAGCTTCTGCCCCAGGTTTTTAAAATCCTCATAATAGCATTTCATTAATGTCATCCGCAGTTCATCGGCTACTTTAAGGGTTGTTTCGGATGTTACAAATGGATTGCCATCCCTGTCGCCTCCCGGCCAGAATCCGAGTTTAATGATATCCGGGTTATCGAAATCGCTGTTCCTGATAGTATCTTTAATGTGCTTGTATAAATCGCCAACGGCATCATAATAGATATTCCGCAGGAAATAGATTATGTTTTTTGCCTCGTCAAAAGGCGTTGGCTTTTTGGTATTGATAAGGGAAGTTAATCCCAGTTGCTGAAGTGTGAGATCAATTCCATTAATATCGTTTTCGGTAATAAGGTGCCTGAGTTTGCTAATGATATCCAGCACCGAAGGGGGGTAGAACTGGGTTGGATGTGCCGTAAACACAATCCGGGTTGCGAATGTCGACAGTTTTTCCGAGATATTTTCCTCGTTTTTTTTGCCGTCGATCATGTGAAAAAAATCCTTTAACGACAGACTGGTACCATGTTTTTCAAGGTCTTCGAAAGCAGCATCTTCCACACTGTCGAAAAGTACGATTTGTCTTTCGACATATTGAATGACACGGAACATGAAATCGATTTTCTCATCTTCCGTTTTAATTGCCGTATTTATCCGGAAAAAATCATCCAGGATATGAAGCGGGTCTTTTCCCTCTTCAAGACCCTGCCCGCAAACATGGTGCATCAGCGGAAGCAACATCCCTACATTATTTATCCCCTGGAAAGGAAGATTCAGAAATAGACTGTTATAAACATTGAATTTATTTCTTACCGTTTTATCAAATTCTTTAACTCTGATGGATTCAGCCATGACTTATTTAGCAATTAATTAATGCCATCGGGATATCGTTCACAAAATTACCCTCTGTTGTTTTACAAAATTAGGCAATTCTCATTGCTTTTGGATACATTTATCGGCTGTGTAAAAAAGCAGGCATAAAACAGCTGTGGTTTTTATTATTTAGTTTACAGAAGTATAAACCGGAATCAAGGCCGATTGTTCCCAATTGTAGATTTTTTGGTTCTTTTATAAACAATTGCAAACGAGACCACTATTTTCAGTTTCTTTGCACTCCCATGTCGCTGTATATTTCATCATTAAATTCGGGAAGCAATGGAAATTGCTATTATATTGGAAATCAGCACGAAGCTGTTTTAATCGACGCAGGATTATCGTGCCGTGAAACTGAAATGCGGGTTGATCGTTCAGGACTGGCATTTAGCAGGATAAAAGCGGTTTTTGTCACTCACGAACATTCCGATCATACGCGGGGTGTTGCCGTTATTTCGCGTAAATACCAGATCCCGGTTTACATTACCAAAGAAACTCATATCAAAAGCAGGCTGAGGATCGAAAAACACCTCATCAGGCATTTTGACCCGTTTCAGAATATAGTTATCGGTGATCTTTCGGTGAATGCTTTTCCAAAACAGCATGATGCTTCGGAACCTCACAGTTTTACAGTGACCGGAAACGGAATAACAATAGGCGTTATGACCGATATTGGTTCAGTGTGCGAACATGTGATTCAGAATTTCTCCCTTTGCCATGCGGTTTTCCTGGAGGCAAACTACGATGAATCCATGCTTGAGAAAGGCAGGTATCCGGTTTACCTAAAAAAACGAATCCTTAGCGACCAGGGACATTTATCAAACTACCAGGCATTGGAACTTTTTACTGCTCATAAACCAGATTTTATGAGCCATGTACTACTTTCGCATCTTTCGCAGGATAATAATAACCCCCATCTCGTGGAGAAATTATTTAAAACCCACGCTGGAGAAATTCATGTGGCGATTGCCTCCCGGCACCGCGAATCACCTGTGTATCAGATCAACGGCGAATATACCAATCTCCAAAACCCACAACCAATAGTGATTGTCGGTAATTTCATCCAGACCTCATTATTTTAGGGTGTTAGTAATTATTTTAAAATAATTTCCTCAAAATATATCTGTTTTAAGTGTACTTTTTTCAACTTTTACATGATCAAAAGTTGAGCAACTTAGCGAAGGTGTGTCCTGAAGTAAAAGTACGAATTTAAGTTAAGAGAGTTCTTTTACATGCTGTATAAAAGATGAAGGGGTTCTTGAAAAAGGATGAACCTTCGCAATAGCTGTGCAGGCAGATATTGCAACTTAGCGCTTGCGCGATCTCACGACCGCAGGGCGTAAACCGCCTTGCGGTGCTGTA
>JBBQSY010000107.1:0-11427 GCA_038213495.1 Bacteroidales bacterium | reverse complement strand
TAGAAATTAAACCTTGAGTCCACTCCGAAAAGTCTAAAAATATAAAGATAGTCCTGAAAGGACTAAATTTGAATAACCGTGGGTGAAACCCACGGAAGAATGAGAGATGAATCCACAGCCCTGAATGGGCTGAATATTAATACACTAATAGTTCAACCCTTTCAGGGTTGTGATTTAAGCTCATTTCTTTTCCACCGGTTTCACCGGTGGTTATTCAAATTTTATCCCTTCGGGATAATTAATTTACTTTTCGGAGTGGACTCCAACTTATTGTTTCAAGTTCAGTCGAAAATGAATTGCAGGGACTTACGTTTCAGTAATAAAATTTTGTTTTCGGATGTAGGCTAGACTTGAACAGGAACAGTTATCATGATCTATTATAAAGCAACATCTATACATGAAACTTCTCTTCCCTCTTTAACATTTCTAAAATTTCTTTCATCCGCTTTTCCTTGGTTTCCGCCCTTTTAGCGGTTTGTAAACGCCAGGCAATGGCATATTGATTGGCTTTGTTCAGGGATTCATAAAAGGCAAAAGCATTTTTGCTTTTTTTTAGTTCAGCAAGAAAATCATCAGGCAAACTCATGTTAGCAGGCGAATCATAAGCCTGTTCCCAACGGCCGTCAGCTTTTGCGGCTTCCGCTTCCTTTAGTCCGGCGGGTTTCATACGTCCCTCTATGGTGAGGCGGGCAATATGCTCAATATTTCGTTTCGACCAAATGCTCCGCGGACGGCGTGGTGTGAACCGCTGCATATACGAAAGTTCGTCAATCGACTTCAGTTGCCCGTCGATCCAACCATAGCAGAGAGCCGCATCCAGAGCTTGTGCATAATTAACTGAAGCAATACCTGTTGCTTTTTTATACATCTGAAGCCAGATGCCTTTCGAAACCGAATGATTTTTTTCAAGCCAGCTTTCCCAGTCACCTGGCGAAGCAAAAGGAATTAGCGGCAAATCGGGTTTGTTATTTTTCGTTGTCATCTCCTGAATATTCAATTTCTACTATCTCTTTTTTCTTTTTAAACCAGTTTTTGGGGTTTAAGTATGATTTGTATTTGTTGAAAATTTCCTTTCCCAATAATGCGCCACCGGAGTAAAATGTAACTTCGGCAAGCACAAATGTAATGGTCGTAACCGTAATTTTTGTTTTCTTGTCGATGATTAAAAAAGGAATTATAAATAATGATGCGAAAAAAAGCATCGAAATTGCTATTAAGATTATTCCTGTTTTAAATTTCCAGTTTTTCTGCATATCAAAATAAATAGTATGAATCACGGATGTTTGGATGGAGATAATTCACTTTTTGGTATTTTATGACTCTTTCTTTTGAGCAGTAATTCGTTGCACTTCTTTTAATAACAGTGGAAAGGCGGGTTCGGTCATCATGTGTCCGTAGCCTTGCATCTCCAGTACCCGGGTTTCTTTATGCCCGGTAATTTTCATCATACGCGCCAGGTAGGCGTTTTCCTCGTAAAGACCAAGGAGTTCCAGTTCCCGGTCGCCTGTGATAAGCAGCAGGGGAGGAGCATCGGCACGTACATGATACAAAGGCGCAAATTCGTCAACCAGGGGTTGCGTTTCGGCAATACCCCTTTCCTTGCGTACAGTGAAATGAATGATAGCCTGCCCGCTTAACGGAATCAGTCCTGCAATCCTGTTGGCATCTATGCCATAGGGTTTTAACCATTTTTTATCCAGTCCGACCATAAGCGTAAGGTACCCGCCGGCCGAATGCCCTGAAACAAAAATAAGGGACGAATCGCCTCCGAAACCGTTGATATGATTAAAAACCCAGGCAGTAGCTGCTGCTGCATCTTCAATGTATTTCGGTGAACTCACCTTTGGACTTAAGCGGTAATTTACTGCAACAATGCAAACATTTTGATTTTTAAGTGCTTCCGGAAATTCCTTGTTGGCTGCCGTTAATCCGCCACCGTGAAACCAAATAGTGGTGGCAAACGATTTAACGTTTTCAGGATAATAAATATCCAGCATGCATCTTTCCTTAATATATCCATCACCTCTACTTACAGCATCACTGTAATAAGGGATATTAAGTTTGGTTGCGTATTGGGTTTGCTGTGCAGAAGCAAATAATCCAAAAGGGAAAAAGAGAAATGTGAGGAAAGTATTTTTCATTTAGCTGAGAGAATAAGATGAAATAAGTTATTGTTCATTGTCGGTTTAAACCTGGTTTTACAACCTAGTGACCCGAACAAAAGTAGTTCTTTTCCTCAATTCCTTCAATTTGGAAGCACCCACGTATATGGCGGTAAAGAGCGCAATTTAAAAACCCCGCAAGTGCGGGGTTTTTACTATTCAGGTATTATTATTAAAGTGTTAGTTCGTCTTAACAATAAGCAACTTTTTTACAGTGTGTATGCCGGATTTGTCAATAAAATGTACCATATACACACCGGATGGCAGTTTTGTCAGGTTAAGTGGAACATCTTGCCCCCTATTTAAATCATGAGAAGCACTGTAAACTACTTGTCCGGTAGCATTGTATACCCGTACTTCGACATCTTTATAGTTACCGTTGGCGCGGGCGATAACGTTGCCATTGCTTGGATTGGGAATAATTTCTATTTGTTGTTTAGAGCTTTCTGATTCGGGTACTGATAAAGCTACTGTAATACTGGTTTCGATAGCAGGGATTTTATTTTCTGCATTGCCTACCCTGTCTGTTGATGAGCAGTAAAAGTCATAATGTTTGCCTGGTTCCCCTTTAAGCTCTATCGTATTTATTGCTGAACCTGTTAGTGCAACCCACTCGCCACTATTTTCGGAAACGTACAGGTAGTAAAAATCTATCCCGCTTTGTGCATCAGTTCCATTTAAAGTAATGGTTATATCGGATGCTCCGTTCAGAGTTGCTGCAGGGAAACTTGTACCCGGTTCCCTATCCACAATGTTCTCCCATGTATTGGTAAGTATAGCTTCATTCTCATCAAACACTATTTCTGCCTGGCTACTTGTTTTGTATCCATCAGCAATATCGGCTTTTAGTGCAACGGAATACATAATAGATCCTTCGCCCTCGGGTGCCAGTACATTTGGCGGCAGAAAGCCTTCCAACATAGGCAAGTCAAGGGTTGTTGTATCTAATGTTATAAATTGGCAGGTGATTATACCATTTACACTATCTAAACTACCCATTACACGTACTTTGTAACTTTTTGTTTTATTGAAATTTACATCATAGGTAAACTCTTTTCTATTTATAGGTACGTTGTACGATTTAGTGCCTATCGAAAAATCACCAAATTTAAAAGTGCTTATATCGAAAGCAGCAGTATCAATAGGTATCGTTACTTTAACAATTTGTGCTGAGGCTGTAGCCGAATCTACATTTTCGAAAGTTACCATATAGGTGTGGTTATCCAAACGGTTTACATAGTGTCCGGTACCTATACCTGTTGGGCCATAAATTGCGTTAGGATCTAAAGAGGTAACTGTTCGGGTATTTTTTTCCTTTTTTTCCCGTTGCTGCATTTCTTTATCCAATTCTTTCTGTAAGTCTTCAAGTTGCTTTTTTAACTCCGGACAATCTATAGCAAGCTCTTTCAAACGGGCTAACTTCTCGTTTAAGGTTTTTAGATTTTTTCCGGTATCATAGGCCTTCTTTACAAGATCTCTCAGACCATCAATATCGTTTAGCTGGTCTACTGCAAACTCAAAAGAACTCAGACTGGCATCAGGATTATTTGCCATCCATTTATTAAGATTGTCAGTTTTTCCTTTCATGAGACCTGCTGCGCCTTTATCTACCAAATAGTCTGTGCCAACTTCTAAAATAGCACTGGCAACCTGTGCGTTTCCGGCACTTACATTTGCATCAAAATTTGCGGGAAGCGATGCGGATATGCTAGGGGAAGTACCATCTAAATAATTATAGGTAGCACCCATAACCTGACCAAGATTGGCCATGTGTTTTGTAGTGCCTTTAACCGCTTTGGCTAGCCAGCCAAGAGGCGTTTTATCTAACTTGGCAAGTTCTAACCCCTTATCCAGGATATCTGCAGCCTCTACTGCCAGGTTCTCTGAGGCATCCATCCATGTGCCATTTTCGCACGAACCAAAAAGGTTTGGTTTAGAGGTGCAGGTTATAAAAGGCTTGTTGCCTAGTGAGGATGAATTTGCTAAAAAAGGAAGGTTATAGGTGCCTCTGGCAGGAATTTGAGAGATCCAAATCGACTTGAAGTAGCCATCATAGGGTTTTCCGGCAAAAGAATCAATGGCGGTAGGCCGGGTGTTTTCTTCCGTATAAAAAGCCTGGATGTCCTCATATTTCCAGTTAAATGTGGTGTCTTCTACAGTTATTTGATACGTGCCACTTGCTGGTGGCTTGAACCATTCGGTTAAAAAGGTTACATCTACACTTTTTGGCCATACTAACATGGCAACTACACCATTTGCTTTTATGTTACCTCTGTTACTTACGCTTAAAATGTAGCGTGTATCCCTGTTTACACGCCACCGGTCAGGGCCGATTATTTCAGAAGAAGTATAAGGATATTCTAAGCCAAGTATTTCAAAATTGTTCAAAAACACTGCTGCAGGCTCACCGGGTATTTCTATAATTACATCATATAATCCCGCTTCTGCAAGATGAAGATTAAATTCAACTTGCAACTCGTTTCGTTTCGGACTGCCATATTTATTAAAAGGTTTAATTAACTGGGAGCCTTTTCGCAGAGTTACCTGTGTATTTGTATCCAGGCCACCGCCAAAAATTTGCATCATAGCGTCTCCACCACTTCCGGCTTTTTGAGGTGTGAAGTATTCAATTCCTTTTACTTCTGCAAAAAGCGTATCAATGTCAACTAAATTACACTTTGTGTTTTGTGCCTTAAGGGTAACAAAGTACGTACCAATAGCGAATTCCTTATTCGGGTATTTCAACGTGCTAGTAGTGCCATCACCAAAATTCCAGGTTTTTTTGTCTGTGTTTGTTGTATTGGCAATAAAGCTGAAAGTGTTGCCTACTCTTGCACTTGAAATATTGGCTATCGGACTAATATCAACCACATTAATTACAATGTTATACGAAAAGCAGCCGCTTGAATATAAACGGATGACTACCGTATCTGAAGCTACACAGGATACGGTTACTGAATCAGTAAATCCTGTCAGAGGTTGGTTAGCGTATGATTTAGATAAGATAGATTGACCGTTGGGCTTGTATAAATTCATATAGAAATCACTACCGGTTGAGCCACTTGTGTTGCTGACATTCATCTTTAGTGTAATGCGACTGTTTTTTCCTGCATAAAATTTAAAAAAGTCGTAAACATCTGTGGCGGTGCCGGTATGTCCAATTCTGCCCCTCAGTGTATCAGCAGTAGAAATAAGCGTACTGGTTACAATCGTGTTGTTGGGTTCCACGTCATTGGTGCCTGTAGCGTTTACTTCATAACTAAACTGGTAGGCAAAGCAGCCGCTGGTGGCATAGTACCGCACATACATCGTATCTGCTTCCCGACAATTTTCGATAAGCGTATCGGCAGGGTTAAGCCCTAATGGCCTGTTGGTTAGTGATTTGGAGTTAATCAGTGTTTTATTTCGGTTATACAGGTAAATGTAAAAATCGGCATCTGCTGAGCCTGCTGTATTATTAAAGCTGGTAAACAACTTAAATTGCCCGTTTGCAGGAATGTATATTTTAAAATAGTCATCTGCATCAGTCGCGGTGCCGGTGTGTCCAATTCGTCCGTTGCCTTTGCTGGTAAAAGGTACAAAAGAAGCTTGTGTAAAAGTGTTGTTTGGTTCCGCATCATTAGTTCCTGTAGTGTTTACTTGGTAACTAAAGTTGTAAGCAAAGCTGCCGGTACTAGCATTGTATCGTACATACATGGTATCAGCTTCGCGGCAATTTACAATTAGTGTATCTGTAGGATTTAAACCTATCGGTCGATTGGTTAACGATTTGTAGGTAATCAGTGCTTTATTCCTGTTATACAGGTAAATGTAAAAATCGGCTCCATCTTCACCTGTTGTATTATTAAAGGTGGTAAATAACTTAAACTGCCCATTTGCAGGAATGTATATTTTGAAATAATCGTCTGCATCGGTTGTGGTACCGGTATGTCCAATTCGGCCGTTGGCCGTAGCATCCATACTTATAAATGTGCTTCGGTTAAAATCGTTGTTAGGTTCGGCATCATTAGTGCCTGTGGTGTTTACTTCGTAGCTAAAATGGTAGGAAAAGCAGCCGCTACTCGCAATGTATCGCACATTCATGGTATCAGCTTCGCGACTATATACAATAAGTGTATCGGTGGGATTTAAACCTACCGGTCGGTTGGTTAACGATGTGGAGGTAATAAGCACTTTATTCCGGTTGTACAGGTAAATGTAAAAATCTGCACCTTCTGCACCTGTTGTATTATTAAGGGTAGTAAACAACTTAAACTGCCCATTTGCAGGAATGTATATTTTGTAAAAATCCTCTGCATCAGTCGTGGTACCGGTATGTCCTATGCGGCCGTTGGCCGAGGCATCCATACTTATAAAATTGCTTTTAGTAAAATCGTTGTTAGGCTCCGCATCATTGGTGCCGGTAGTGTTTACTTCGTAACTAAACTGGTAAGCAAAGCAGCCGCTACTCGCAATGTATCGCACATACATGGTATCAGCTTCGCGACAATGTTCAATTAGTGTATCGGCGGGGTTTAGCCCTAAAGATCTATTGGTTAACGATTTAGAAGTAATCAGTGTTTTATTCCTGTTATATAGGTAAATGTAAAAATCAGCATCATTTGAGGCTGATGTATTATTAAAGGTGGTATATAACTTAAACTGCCCATTTGCAGGAATGTAAATTTTGTAATAATCGTCATCATCAGTCGTGATACCGGTATGTCCTATCCTGCCATTGGCCTTGCTGGTATAGGAAACAAAAGGAGCTTGTGCAAAAGTATTGTTGGGCTCCGTATCATTGGTGCCTGTTGCTACAACGGCATAGGTAACAGTATAGGTAAACGTGCCGGAAGCGTATAACCGGAAAAAAATCGTATCTGCCTCACGACAGGTTAATATAAGGCTATCTTTGCCTGCACCTAACGGTGGATTGGCTATGGAATTTGAGCCAATTAATGTTTGTTTTTTGTTGTATGCATAGGCGTATAAATCGGAGCCTAAAGCTGGCCCCGGATTGTTGAATTGGATAAAAACTTTTATGGTGCCGGATTGTGCAGGCACGAAATAGAAATAGTCATCTACATCCGAGCCTGTACCCACATTGCCGGAAATACCTGTTGTTGCAAAAAAGTTGGCTTGTGAAAAATTGTTGTTTGGTTCCGATTCATTTTGACCTTTAACCACTACGGCAGCAAAAAAGGCCACTAAAAACGTAATTGACTTTGTAAAAGTTTTCATAATTATGATTGTTGGTTAATAAACAAAGAAGATAGATTATTTGTAACTATTCAACCCTTAATTAATCTATTTTGCCACAGATTCAAAACTGAGTTCAGCAGTTTTCATTACAAAAAAACAGATCCCAGGTATTTAAACTTATCTGTGCAATCTGCATAATTTGTGGCTGTATTTATTCCTCATTACATTGATCAGTCTGATTAGTTACGATTATTATTTTTTGGAAAGTAGTTAGTCCTTCTGGTAAAATCTGTGCTGCAAGTGAATATTTGTGTTTATTGATGCTATTAATACCTGTCATTTCAAAACAACGGGTGCTGAATATCCCGAAGTCAACAGAACTATTTGTTTTTCCGGAATTAGTCCACGTTGATCCTCAACATACCGAAAAACATTAGTATTACTCAAATCTGCGTTTTGCTACACTGAAGTGTTTACTTGTTCTATGCCAACGCTTCGAAAAAACATAACAATGTATATATATATAATGTTCAATACATGTTTCCCTGGTGACAATAATTTACTTTTTCCGGCTTGTGCGGATACAAAAAATCCCCGCCACCATCCAGTTGCAGGGATTTTGCAAATTATCAGTAACATTTGATCGCAACATGTTGACCTACTTAACTTCTCAATTAGTCTATAAATCTTTGCTGTGCTGAAACCAATAATCCAAAAGCAAAAATGAGAAATGTGAGGATAGCTTTTTTATTACATGAAGCAGATAAGGTAAAATAAGTTATTGGTCATTGTCGGTGTAAACCTGGTTTTCCTGTTCAGCTACCCGGATAAAAGTGGTTCTCTTGCTCAATTCCTTCAATTTGGATGCACCAACGTATGTGCATGTACTCCGGACGCCTCCCAATATATCCAAAACGGTACTTTCGACTTGTCCGCGGTAAGGCACTTCTACAGCTTTGCCTTCGCTGGCACGATAATCGGCTACACCACCTGAGTGCTTGTCCATGGCTGTTTTAGAGCTCATTCCGTAGAATTGCTTCATTTTTTTACCCTGTTTCTCTATCAGTTCTCCGCCGCTTTCATCGTGTCCGGCCAGCATGCCGCCCAGCATAACAAAGTCGGCGCCTGCTCCGAAAGCCTTGGCTACATCGCCGGGAGTGGAGCAGCCTCCGTCGCTGATGATTTGTCCACCCAACCCATGCGCAGCATCGGCACACTCAATAATTGCTGAAAGCTGCGGATAGCCTACTCCGGTTTTAACGCGTGTTGTGCAAACCGATCCGGGCCCGATTCCTACCTTAACAATGTCAGCGCCGGCCAATAATAGTTCCTCAACCATCTCGCCGGTTACCACGTTGCCTGCAATAATAATTTTATCATGAAATTTCTTGCGTGCCTGTTTCACAAAAGCTACAAAATGCTCGGAATACCCGTTAGCTACATCGATACAGATAAACCGGATTGTTGGATTGGAGTCAATAACCTGGTTGATTTTGTCTAAATCATGGACTCCCGTGCCGGAACTCACGGCAATAAAATTTTCAATTCCTTTTGGTGCACTTTTCATAAAATTATTCCAGTCTTCGAGCGAATAGTGCTTATGAATGGCTGTAAACAATTGCTGTTTAAAAAGAGCCAGAGCCATTTCGAAAGTGCCAACCGTATCCATATTGGCGGCCATAATCGGGATGCCTGTCCATTCGGAATCCGTATGCATAAATCTGAAATTGCGTTCAAGTTCTACCTGCGACCTGCTGCTGAGCGTTGAACGTTTCGGCCTGAACATCACATCTTTAAATCCCAGTTTTAATTCGTATTCTATTCTCATATTCTTGCTTTTAGGTTCACAAAGTTAATTGTTTGGTAGTTTATTTGACCGGAAATTCAATATCAGGTATCATTTCTGTTTAAAATTATCCATATTGAATCATAGGGCATATAAAAATTCATTTTCTATGATGCTGTAATACCGATTTCATAAACATCTGTCTTTATATGTTTATGTGGTTTTAAAACTCCCTCATTAAATGACTTGTAAAAACGATTCTACCATCTCAACTTTTTCTTCTATTTTTACAAAAAAAAAATCCCGTATGGTAAACCGTATTATCCTGATCTCAGTTTTCTTTAATAGTCTTTTTGGTTTTGCGAGCCTGTTAGCCTGCACCAATCTTATAGTAACCAAAGGTGCCAGCACTGATCGCTCGGTGATGATCACCTATAACGCCGATTCGCATACCCGTTACGGAGCCATGGCTTTTTACCCGGCGGATTTACACAATCCCGGCGATATGTGCAAAGTATATCATTACGAAAACGGTAAACTGCTTGGCGAAATCCCTGAAGTTGCCCACACGTATTCGGTAATTCAGTTTATGAACGAACACCAGGTTGCCATTGGCGAAACAACCTGGGGAGGACTTGACTCCCTGGCTAAACAGCCCGGAGCAATACTGGATTATGGTTCGCTGATGAAGATCGGGCTTCAGCGCTCGAAAACAGCGCGTGAAATGATAAAAGTGATGACTGAACTTGTTGAGCAATATGGCTATTATACAAGTGGCGAATCTTTTTCAATATCGGATGCCAACGAAGCATGGATCATGGAAATGATAGGCAAAGGGAAATACGAAAAAGGAGCCGTCTGGGTTGCGCGCTTAATTCCGGATGGATATGTGAGCGGACATGCCAACCAGGCAAGGATTACAACTTTTCCGTTTCAGAAAAAAAATAACTGGAACGATCTGAAACAAACTACCTATCATTCGGCCGATGTAATCAGTTTTGCTAAGAAGTATGGTTTTTACAAAGGCAGCGACGAGGCATTCAGTTTTTCCGATGTTTTCAACCCATTAAATTATGGAGGCGCCCGTTTTTGCGATGCAAGGGTCTGGTCGTTTTTCAGGAAAATCAATAAGGAGATCAGGGAGAATGATACTTATACTAAATATGCCCTGGGACAGTTTTCGCATAACAATATACTGTTGGATGGCAGTAAAAATCCAAATGGTTTTGTTTCGAACAGGCTTCCTTTGTGGGTAAAACCCGATTCGCCGGTTACTCTACAGCAGGTTATGGCAGGCATGCGCGATCATTACGAGGATACGCCCCTCGATATGCGCAACGATCCGGGTGCAGGCCCTTTTAAACTGCCTTACCGTTGGCGTCCGATGGAATTTGTGGTGGATAGTGTGATGTATCTTAACGAAAGAGCCATCGCCACCCAGCAAACGGGTTATAGCTTTGTGGCACAGTCGAGGAATTGGCTTCCTGATCCTGTTGGTGGTATTTTCTGGTTTGGTGCTGATGATGCCGATGGCTGTGTTTACGCACCCATGTATTGCGGTATAAACGAAATTCCCAAAAGCTATGCCATCGGGAACGGCTCCATGATAACCTGGTCCGAAACTTCCGCCTACTGGGCATTCAGCCAGGTAAATAACTGGGCTTATACGCGGTACAACCTCATTCATCCTGAAATTGAACAATACCAGCAGCAGCTTGAAAATAAATATATTTCGGAAGTGAACAGTATTGATAAAAAAGCTTCGGAAGCCTACAAACAGGATCCTGCCAAAGCGCTTGATTTCATTACTGAATATTCTGTTTCAACAGGGGATAACCTTGTCAGCGACTGGAAAGCATTTTACCGATACCTTTTCATGAAGTATATCGACGGCAATGTGAAAAACTCCGAAGGTCACAAATTGCTCGATAACGGAAACGGTAAAAATATCCCGAAAGGCCCTTCGCAACCTGGTTATGGAAAAGAATGGGAGCGGATAATGATCCAGGGAACTGGTGACAGGTTGAAAGTGCCGGTTCACGAATAGTTCCTTTCAGTTATTCCCGGATTTTAATATTGATTAATATGGGGTATCCGATCATCTCCCGTGCTGATTTTTTGATGATATTTTCATAAGAAATAGGCTCAGCCGTTACTCCTTGCTCAATAAGTCTCAGGAACAATAGCCCTCTACTTTTTGATGTTCGTCTATTATACCTGAAAACATACTCGTCAAGATAGTATTCAAGTTTGTTTTTGTTCAAATAGCTTTGGTGTGTGCCTAACAGCCACCTTTTT
>JBBQSY010000106.1:0-11807 GCA_038213495.1 Bacteroidales bacterium | reverse complement strand
GGTTCGAATCCTACTACCCCGACAACTTAAAAGCCTCTTGCACAGCAAGAGGTTTTTTTTATGCCCTGAAACGAGGTGCAAACTTGTTTGCTTTCCGAGGTGCAGGGTATAAAAAAATACCTTCCGCAGGAAGGCTTTTATGTTGAATCCACCCCCACCATGGATCAATTTATTAATCCTACTACCCCGACAACTTAAAAGCCTCTTGCACAGCAAGAGGTTTTTTTTATGCCCTGAAACGAGGTGCAAACTTGTTTGCTTTCCGAGGTGCAGGGTATAAAGGTGAATTTTAGATTGATAGAGTTTTTATGATTTTCATGCTGATTTTTTATTAACACAACGAGGCATTATTCCTGATAAAGCATTAAATTTGAAACCGGGTTGACCAATGGTTGATTTCCTGTATTCTTCCCCGATCTTAAAAATATCTTCAAGAAAAATCTTTTCTATAATACACACATTTGCAGTCTTATTAGTAAACACGGTATGAGCGATAACGAGAAAACCAGAGAACAACTCATACTGGAGATGCAAAACATGCGCCAGGAAACAGAAGCATTAAAAGAGGCGCACGAAAAGGATATAACCGACCTTTTAAAAGCGAGAGAAGCGCTCATCGAAAGTGAACAGAATTTTAAAATTCTTGCTGATTCGGGCGAGGTGCTGGTGTGGGCATCAGGCCTTGACAAACCATGCCATTATTTCAACCTGGTATGGCTCCGGTTTACGGGTCGCACCATAGAGCAGGAATCGAATGACGGATGGATGGAAAGCGTTCACCCTGAAGATTTGCCCATGTGCAGGTATATTTATTCCGAATCGTACCGCAAACAAAAAAAATTCGCCATGGAATACCGCCTTAAGCGTTACGATGGCGAATACCGTTGGATTCATGATATAGCATCGCCAAACTACAACAGTAAGGGTGAATTTATCGGATATATTGGGCAATGCACCGATATTACCGATCACAAAAGAGCTCAGGCGGCTATTACCCTTAAAAACGAGCAACTGCAGAAACTGAACGCCGAAAAGGATATGTTCTTTTCGATTATCGCCCATGACCTCCGAAGCCCGTTTAATGCTTTCCTGGGACTTACCCAACTCCTGGCAGAAGATATTCAGGATATGGAACTGGAAGCTATCCAGCGTTTGGCATCGAATCTCAACACAACCGCAGCCAACCTTTATCAATTGCTCGAAAATCTGCTGCAGTGGTCACTGTTTCAACTGGGAACCGGTCGATTGAATTTTAAAAAACACCGGGTTAAGAATTTAGTTGAAGAATGCATGAAAATTGCCATAGAGCAGGCTAATAAAAAAAGCATTGGATTAACACATGATATTCCTGAAACCCTTTATGTGTTTACGGATAAAAATATTTTTCAAACCGTTGTACGTAACCTGATTTCGAATGCGATAAAATTTACGCCTAAAGGCGGTAAAGTAACTATTCACTCCTCAAACAGTGAGAAAGGTGAGGTTGAAATCAGCGTTACCGACACAGGCATCGGCATGGATCAGAAGATGATAGCGAATTTATTCCTGCTTAATTCCAAAAGCAACAGGAGCGGCACACAAGGCGAACCCAGCAGCGGACTTGGATTAATATTATGCAAGGATTTTGTTGAGAAACTCGGAGGTAAAATCCGGGTTGAAAGCCAGGTTAAGGTTGGAACCGTATTTTCATTTACTCTTCCCAAAAATGAACTGTTTGATTAAGAGATTTGCCACCTTTCAATATCGCTGAAATTATGAACCACATCTTATCCCAAAAAATCGGGACAAGATGTGGTTCATGTGTTTAAAGGGGATAACCAATTAGATTTAATACAAAGCATGCATTACTCAAAATGCGATTTCAAAATAGATCCGGATGCCGCTTCGCCTATTTTATAAAGAATTTCCCTGTTTTCGGAATTACTCATTTCCGCGAGGCTGTCCACGTCATACGAAGTGAATGTTTTACCTAAATCCAGGCCGTTCAAATCATTTTCCGTTATCGGGAAATTATATCTCAGATATTTCAGCGACGGCTTCCCTCCTATGTAATCATCTTTCAGCGATTCCATTTCCATATCAATAACGTGTGCTGTTGGCGAATTTGACATCCATTGTAACATTATCTGGTTTTGCCAGCTCGCATCCTGCATCAGCATATCAGGAACATTCATTGCCCATGTTTTCATCCATGCTTCTTCAATTTCACCAGTTTGCTTTTTAAATACGGTGTAACCTGTACCAACAGAAACAATCGTTAACTTATCCTCTCCTGTTTCCCATTTGAATGGAAACCCTTTTAAAGTAGCAACCATAAGCAAAGTAAGGGCAGGGTTATTAGCCATACTCACACCACCATCAACGAATGCAGCTTTTTGACCATCGCCAACATCAATCATTTGCGGAGCAAAATAAGTTGGAGCAGCACTGCTTGCCCTTACGGCCTGCCAGAGTGGGATATTTTTGTTTTTGCCAAGTTTGGTGTCATAAAACTTCCCCTGTGGATGATTTATAAGGGGCCATACGCTGTTTGTGTCAGCCCTCTTTGCAACAATACATAACCCTGTTTTGATCTGGTCGCTTCCAAGCAGGACGGTTCCGAATGCGCTTTTCAAACTTTCCTCCAAAGCAATGTAATCGTATTCCGCTTTTAGAAAACGCCATGTTTCAAGCGGATTCCACCAATTTCGTTTCTTTCCGAATATTTTACCTCCCAAATCCATGTAGAGGTCTTTAATTTCATCAACGGTCTTTCCTGTCGCCAGGGCAGCTGCAATAATTGAACCTGTTGAAGTTCCGCCAATCAAATCAAAATGATCGGAAAGCAAATAACCTTTGCCATACTTATCCTGTAAAATGGTTTCAATTTTTTTCAAAAAACCAAGAGTCAATGCACCTCTTATTCCACCTCCGTCCAAAGAAAGTATGTTTTTAGAACCGAATTTTGGGTCAAGGTGTTCCTGCAATGTTTTTTTCATTTTAACTATTTTAAGTTGTTAATAATTTATTCAATTTTGCTTTTTGCAGCTGATTAAATCGAAAAAATGTCGCTTTTATCCGCAATTATTTGATTTCCTTCAGATTACTGTTGTTTTCCGGAACTCCTTTAAAACAGGCTTAAGCAATTGGCGTCTGCATCTATATTGCATCTCCTGTTTCAGGAAAATTGCTTTCTGATAAGGGTTTCAGTGAAATATCTAATGAGAACGATTTTCGGTGCCTTCCCGGATATAAAACATTTGTAAACCCTGATTGTTTTAAAAAGTGGTTTGCAAATTATCAGAAACGCTATAAACCAATGGCTTAAACGGATTTTCCGGTTTGATAAAGGCTGGTCATGTTCCCCGTTAAAGCGAACCCGGATATTCTGCCTGAAACGCAGCAGGACAGTTTAGCCTCGCCTCCCGCACAATCGAAATAAATTATTACATTTGAATAGTTGTAACCGTACTTATCGGTTATATTTTCGTGTTGTTCATAATCTTAAACCCTTATTTATGAGAAACCCTATACTTGTTGCATGTTTCGTCCTGGCTTCAGGAATATTAGTTTTTAGCGGCTGCAAAAACCAAACGGCTTCAACGGATGTAAATCCAAAACTCATTTCGGCAACCGAAAAACTTTTCGACCTCTCGATGACTGCTTCTGAACGCGATTCCATGATCACATCCCTCGAAAGCCAGTTAAGCGATTACAAAATAATCCATAGCCAGTCAATTGACAATTCTGTTCCACCTGCAATCTGGTTTAACCCGGTTCCTGCAGGCGTAGTAATTGATGAGACACAGAATCCCATCGACTGGAAACTTCCTTCTGCCGTTTCCATGCCTGCGGATAAAAATGATCTTGCCTGGTATTCCGTTGCTGATCTTTCGGTGCTGATACGAAACCGGAGCATTACTTCCGTTGATCTCACCCGTCTTTTTCTCGACAGGTTAAAAAAATACAGCGATACACTTCATTGTGTAATTACGCTTACCGAAGATCGCGCCCTGAAACAAGCCCGAAAAGCTGATGAAGAAACAGCAAAGGGAATAAGCCGTGGCCCTCTTCACGGAATTCCTTATGGTATAAAAGACTTATTTGCCGTTGAAGGCTATAAAACGACCTGGGGAGCAGCCCCATATAAGGACCAGACCATTGATAAAGATGCTGAAGTTGTAAAAAAACTCGATGAAGCCGGGGCCATACTGCTGGCAAAATTCTCACTTGGCTCGCTGGCTATGGATGATGTTTGGTTTGGAGGTTTAACACGCAATCCATGGGATTTGAACCAGGGATCGAGTGGCTCCTCGGCCGGATCGGCATCGGCGACAGCCGCCGGGCTTGTACCTTTTGCAATAGGCACCGAAACATGGGGATCGATTGTATCGCCCTGCACCCGCTGTGGTGTTACAGGTTTACGCCCGACTTTCGGTCGCGTAAGCCGCACAGGCGGTATGGCATTGAGTTGGAGCATGGATAAAGTGGGTCCTATCTGCCGCAGTGCTTTCGATTGCGCCCTGGTATTCAACTCTATGTTGGGCCAGGATGGCATTGACCAATGCGTTACCGCTTATCCTTTTAATTACAATGCATCCGTTGATTTTAAAAAACTGAAAATCGGCTACCTTAAATCGATTTTTGATACGGATGATGAAAACCGCGCAAACGACAGCATTACACTTGACCAATTCAGGAAAATGGGCTTTACACTAACGCCTGTCGCGTTGCCTGATTCGGCCACCATTCCTGTTAAATCACTGGCCATTATACTTGTTGCTGAAGTTGCTGCTGCATTTGATGATCTTACACGGACCAACAAAGATGATGAACTCAATCTACAGGACAAGAACGCCTGGCCCAATATTTTTCGCGCGGCACAATTTATCCCGGCAGTGCAATATATACAGGCGAACCGGTTGCGGTATAAACTTATCCAGGAAATGTATGCAGTAATGAAACAGTTTGATGTGATAATCGCACCCAGTTTCGGAGGGAATCAACTGCTCCTGACTAATCTCACCGGAAACCCATGCGTGGTTGTTCCCAATGGATTCGACAAGAAAAATCACCCTACAAGCATCAGTTTTATTGGTAATCTGTACGATGAAGCTACTTTGCTGTCCTTTGCCAGATTGTACCAGGATGCTACGGAGTTCAACAAACAAAAGCCTCCGCTTTTCAGGTAAGGCTCGAATATTTACATTGACTGTTCATAAACTTTGCGGACATAGTCCCATTATTACGTCTTTACGTTAAAAAGAAAGATTTACAGCAAAGACGCAGCGTTATTGATAACGAACGCAAAGGAAATAGTTTTGAATTTTACAGCTTAATTTTTCGGGACAGTCACTTGAAAAACTTGAACTTGCTGCGTTGACGAAAACAAAAAACCCCGCATCTGCAGGGTTTTTTTTAAAATGACGAACAAATAAGGGCAATCACAGGGAGTCATTCTCATCTTTAAAAATACTGAAGTACTTTCAGAAATAACAGCCTTTTAACAACAAAGCCATTAATCAGGAGAACGTAGGAAGCATTATTAAATATCAGGCTCTTGAAGCCTAGCCGTTACTTACCCTGTACATGGGCACAGCTTCGGCATGATGATCAATTTTATCAAATTGTTCGGTTAAAAGATCCATCAACTGCTCTTTGCGGATTGGTTTGGAAATGTATCCGGTACATCCTGACGCATAGCATTTTTTTACATCCTCCGGTAATACGAATGCAGTTTGAGCAATAATAGGCAGATCATGCCTGAGACTCGAAATAATCCCGGCGGCATCATACCCGTTCATAACCGGCATGTGCATATCCATAAGCACAAGTTCGATGCTATGATTTGATTTTACGTGCTCAATGGCTTCTTTGCCATTCTGAGCCCATAGAATTTTTACTCCGGTGCGGCGAAGTACGGCTTCTATGTAGAGGAAGCTGAAATCAATATCCTCAGCTATCAGGATTGTGTGCTCTTTGAAATCATAAGGATTAGAGCTGTTGGCGACTTTTAATTGAGTTGTTTCCATGTTATTGCTTACAATGTTAGTTTTTATAGTAAATACGAAGAGAGATCCTTGATCAGGTATTGATTCGACCCAGAGGTGGCCGCCGAGTAATTCAACTAAAGCTTTTGATATTGCCAGTCCCAGACCGAAGCCAAGAATAGGTTTTGAATCCGGAGTTTCGACCTGGCGAAATCTTTCGAAAACAGCCTGCTGGTTTGCATAAGGTATACCACTACCCGTGTCCTTTACCCAGAATAGCATGTCTTTTCCTGAAAGGTCAGCACCGATCTCAACAGATCCTTTTGACGTAAATTTTATTGCATTGGTGATCAGGTTTACAAGAATCTGCCTTAGCCTGTTAGGGTCGGATTCTATTTGCTGATTATGCAACAGGGCATCATACGCAAACTCAATGTTAACCTTGTCAGATTCCCCTTGCAAGCTATTGCCGAACTGGTGTTTAAGTTCTTCCAGTAAACCTGCAGGCGAAAATTTCCGGTTGTTAATTTCGAGTTTGCCGGTATCGAGTTTCGAAATATCAATCAGGTCGGAAAGCAAGGATATCAGGGCATTTCCATTGTTCTGGATGATGTTCAGGTATCGCTCGCGCTCAGCATCTGTAAGGCATTTATCGGCAAGCAATTCTGAAAATCCTATAATGCCATTGAGTGGCGACCGGATTTCGTGCGACATATTAGCCAGGAAGGCTGTTTTGTTATTGTTTGCCGTTTCTGCTTCGAGTGTTGCTGCTTCCGCAATTTTCAGCGATCGGATTTCGTCGGTAATATCGTAGGCTAATGCATGATTTCGTTGCGGGAAATTCTCAGTTTCCGGCATTTTACTGATGCTGATTCTGAAATACCTGGAGTCGCCGCTTTCATCCTTGCAGCAAATATCTCTATTAAACTTGCCTGTCTGAGCAAACACTTTCAAAGCTTTTCTGATACCGTCACGTTCTTCTTTAACAACTGATTTCAACATCAAACCGGGCTTGCTTAAAATTTGTCCCAACGAAAACGGCAGGTTATTGCGGCAACTGTTGTTCATGTAAATAATTCCTTTTTCGTCCCATATCCAATGCATGGTTTCAACATTCTCGATCGAGTCGAAAAATAATGAATCCATGGATTTCTTGGTATTTTCAGGAGTCTCTTCCGTCGTGATATTAAAAATATTCACATCATCCGGATTGAAAATATTTTCGATGTTTGTTGCGAAGCAGGCTACTATCTTTGTATTGTTTTTGGTGATGAGTACGATACCCGGTAATTGCTTTATTTCTTCTGGTGCAATCCTGCTCAGGATTGTATAGTTTATTAATGAATCAGGGCGGATAAACGAGGCAAAATCCTTGCCAAAAACATCCAGGGGCTGAAACCCGGTTATCCTGAAGAATGCCTTGTTTGCAAACATGATGTATCCCGCTGATACCATTACAATGCCTGTTTCGGTTTCCGGTTTTTTAACGGCAATCTCCGGTTTGGTCGCTTCCTTTTTGGTCGAACTTCTACGGGAGGCAATTGCCTGGGACGAAAAGTAGACTATCGCATTTCCACCGGCAGGCTGCAGGAAATAAGAACCAAATCCCGGCAGGCTGAACTTCAGAAAGCCTGTGAGTAAAATGAACAGTGCGGATAAAAATGCCAGTTGAACAAAAACAGGAATACCAGACCCTAAAGTGAGGGCGTAATAAACAAAACGCGAAAGCGGGAGGAGCAAGATTCCGGTGAAACCATCTGTTACCTGAACAATTACTAGTATAACAATCAGGAAGAATGTGCCGTAAGTCAGGTATTTGCTTTTTGTTTTCAAAGTGCAACGAGTTAGTGTAGTTAGTGTAGTCAGTGTAGCGTGTTGGTATGCGAGTCAGTGAAGTAGTAAAAGCAGGCAGGCAATCAGAATCATTTAGTAGTTTATTGCACTTCAGGAAAAAAGTAATACGCTTACAAATAAAAAAATAAATAATATATCTGGTTCCTGCCCATGATAGCAGAGTAAAATAAAGGCGGGAGTCCTAACAATCAAGGCAATCGCTAGATTCTGTCAGGGAGCAATATTGACGAATAAGATAAGAAATGTTTTTATATCTTTGCACCCGTTCCGGGCCTCGTAGCTCAGTGGATAGAGCAGCAGCCTTCTAAGCTGCGGGTCATAGGTTCGAATCCTATCGGGGTCACTTTAAAAAAAAATAGAACGCCTGTAAACATTACGTTTGCGGGTGTTTTGCTTTTATTTACACACAAATATGCACAATTTTTAGAATGATCAGTCCAAATCGGGCATGTAAGGCATTGAGAAAATCCATATCATTCGCCTTTGATAAGGATGAAGTTTCATAATAATAAGAGCCGGCACTTTCAGGAATAGAACTTGAAATGTCCCTTTAGAACCAAACCCTGGTAATCCGCCCTATAATTGTTGCCCCATAATTAAACTTTAAAATGGCAGTTTAAATTAACAAGGCTGCTCTTGCAACGGGAAATAATACTATATAATTTTCAGCACATACTGCAGATTTACCGAACGTGGTGGCTGTATATCGCCCGGACGGCCCATATACTCTTTGTTCAGAAGATTTTTTACCTGCAGGTTTATTTTTGATGTAGTGGTCATCTGCCATCCGAAGCGGAAATCCATAAACATATAGCCTTTATTATTTTTTTGACGGTATGCTTTCAACCCGGGAAAGAAATACCGCCCAAGGATTTTTTCTTCAAAGGCCGCGTCGATGCGTTCCATAAAACTGTTGTACACCATGGTTATGCCTGTATCGAAATTTTTGTACTGCACACCCATATCCCCTTTTGCGGCATGCCTGTAACGGTATTTCAGAATCTGGTTTTCAAGGGTATCGGGACCCTGGGCATCTCTCGAAAGATCGATGGGGTTCATATAGGTGTAACCTGCAAAAAACTTCATCTTAAGTGGTCCGGCCTGCCCCTGTCCCGTCAGTGAAATATCCACGCCATTAATACGCGCTTTTCCTGTATTAATGGATTTAAACCCGATATAATCGATGGTTGGGGCAACTGAATCCGGATTATAAAGCCCGAAAATGAACTCCATCATGTTGTTGTACTCGGTCCAAAAGCCTGACACATCCAGGAAACCGCTCCATTTGCCAAGCAGAATCCCCTGCCTGATGCCCAGTTCAGTGTTCCAGCCGGTTTCAGGCTTCAGCACCGGATTTGGAAATATTTTAACGGAAGCCAGCCCGGTGGAAGTGTATTTCTCTGCCATGGAAGGGTAACGGAAGCCCTGTCCGAAGGATGCCCTTACGAATGTGAGTTTCGACAGCTCATAATTTAATCCAAGCCTCATAACCGGTTTGGATTCATCATCCGTACGGTCGAGGGTATAGCGTTCCCACCGCAACCCAAGGCTAGCTGAAAGTTTTTCGAAAAATTTACGGTCGAACTGGCTGTATACCGCCATGGTTGAACCCGAATGATTCCCGTATAAATTAGAGGTGCCTTTGGTATACGAACCTGCTGCCCCTATAGACCAGTGAAGGTTATTTTTGAACTTTTTATGGAACTGGTACTCCCCGTAAAAGTAATCCGAACCGTTGTTTTTATCAGCATCCTCTTCAAACTTGTTATTTACCCTGTAATAGCGTGTCTTGAGGCTGTGTTTTCCGTTCAGTCCATCGAAATAAGTGATATAGGGATCGATGTTCAACCTGCTTCCTTTCATGGGAGTGAAGGCATCGGGATTCTGAAGGAATGCCCCTGAATCGGCATTCTGCCAAACGATAAAATCGGCCAGGGACTGAAGTTGATAGTTAGTGTTCAAGCCGGCGCTTAAGCCTTTCACTTTCCGCGAATTAAACCTTAACCCGGCGTTCATGCGTCCATATTTCAAATAGTTATCCTTCCGGTATCCTTCATCATACATACCACTGCCACCTATTGAGATATCAAAAGGACCTGCCTTGCGGAGATGAGAAAACTGCAGGTTGCCGATCAGCGGGTTGTGGTCCCACCACCAGGTGAGTTCATCGCGTTTGGGTTTCATGTACATTCCACTGGATACAGTTATGTTGGTGGCAGGTTTTATACCCGGCGAAGCTGTGCGCAGGTTAATCACGCCATTCAATGCAGAAGATCCGTAAAGGGCGGAAGAGGCACCTTTGATTATCTCCACCTGGTCGATAATCTCTATCGGCAATGCATCCCATTTAACATCGTTTACATCACCACTAAGCATTGGCAACTCATCGATGAGCACCTGTACACGGCTGCCGGCCCCGTAGCTGAACCCTCCACCTCCGCGGATGTTGGCCTGCCCGTCGATAACATCCACACCCGGCATCAGGCTGATGGTCTTATCCAACTGCGTAGTGTTTATTGATTTAATATAGTTTGATGGTATAACCTCCATAGATACGGTTACATCCGACAGGCGCTGCTCGTATCGGGAGGCAGAAATAACAGCCGGATTCAGTTCAACCGGAACCGGTCTGAGACTGACATCCCTTACAACGGTTTCATCCTTATTGATCTGAACTGTAACTTTTTCGTTCTTATATCCTATAAACGAGTAGGTAATCGTGAGTTCCCCCTGTGAAAGCCGGATCGAATAGTTTCCTTTGTCATCTGTGGCGGCACCGCTTCCGTCAGGAAGCAGGATACTCACTCCCGGCAGGCTCTCCCCGCTAAGGGCATCTTTTACCTTTCCGCGCACATGGCCTGACTGAGCCACTGAAACAGATGACCATACAAGCAATAGCAATACCGCACATACAAGCGAAGGACTAACAAAGGAGGAATGTTTCATCAGGTGAAAATTTAAGGCCGGTAACAAGGTTAGTATATCTTCACCATCATTTTAGCGATCGCGGAAGTTCCGTCTCTGAGTAGGTAGAGATAGGTGCCTGGTTTCAGGGCATAACCGTTAAAAAGAAATGCATTTTCGCCAGCATTCGAGGTGAGCTTTTGCACGTGTACCTTTTCTCCCATCAATGTATATACTTCAAAGGTTGTTTCTCCCGGCTGCAGGGCTTTGTACCTGATGCTTGTAAAGCCGGAGAAAGGGTTCGGGAAATTGCCATTGATCTCGAGGTTGGCATGATTGACATTAATACCGGTGCTCCCGCTTACTACCATATACAGGGAGGTTGAATCGACAACGTGCTTGGCCAGTAGAGGCTGTCCGAAGAAATCGATATAGATATCCAGCTCAATCCGGAGGTAGAAAGTAGCGGCCACGGTCGGAGTTCCATGCAGGTGGATGCAATAGGAATTGCCCGCAGTGAATACGTTTCCGGGCGCATTGGATTCCCAGGTTATTCCGTTTGGAAGATTTTTAACGGCCGTTAGTGTAAAATGATGAAGAGGCACACCGGATGAATCCGATTTCGGAATAAGTATAGTTGCTACCTCGCTGTAAGGATAGTTGATATATGCCAATGGCATGGTAGCAGGGCATACCTGCCCATTGTTTTCGGGATCGGTACAAGCCTGCGGAGTACATTGTGCAAAAGGGGCAGCCGGTATCAAACTCAGCAGCAGAAACGGAACGAAATAATTGAGTAGCTTTTTTATCATCTTTATACAATTAGGCAATTGAATATAAAATTAAACATATTTGAATGCAAATGGTTGCGGTCGGGTAAAATTAATAAATACAGAAGTTGACACAGAATTTTATACTATTTGAAAAATGCGGATATTATCTACAAGATCAACGCTCAATGCACTTACTATACATTCACCTTAATAACTTGACATTCTGCATCATAGAACACAAACCTAGTTGTGAATTGCTTTTACTCCTGATAGCTATCGGGAGTATCTTTGATTGACTGAACACAAC
>JBBQSY010000105.1:0-11834 GCA_038213495.1 Bacteroidales bacterium | reverse complement strand
ATGCGCTATGTCGTCAAGCTGCCGGCGCTCGCCCAGGCCTCCAACGAGCAGATCGTCGCTCGGCTCGGGCCGGTGCTGCAGCACTTTGGCGGCATAATTGGCTTCGAGATCACCCTGGATTTGCTTGTAGAACTCGTGGCGACGGTCGTTAATTTTTTCGGTAGCGGTTTTAAAACGATCCCAGACTTCTTCACGTTTGTCCTGGGAAACCGGGCCTACTTCTTTCCACTCTTCGTGAAGTTCCTGCAAGCGCTTGAAAGATTGTGAAACAGACGATTCAAGAACCAGTTCCTCAGCCTTTTCGCATAATTCAATTTTGCGTTCCAGGTTTTTGCGCAGGTCAAGATCTTTAAGTTCCTTATTGATTTTTACTTTATCAAAAAACTTCTCGATAAGGAAATGATAATTCTGCCACAATCCCTGTGCCTCAGCCTTCGGAACCATACCAATACCTTTCCAGGTGTCCTGTAAGGCTTTGAATTCGTCGTATGTTTTTTTGAGAGTTTCTTCCGAGTTAATAAGAACTTTCAGCTCATCAAGAATCTTCTTTTTTGCTTCCAGGTTTTGTATTTTAATTTTTTCCTGGTCCTCGGTGAAACGGAATTTATTGTGTTTATAAATACCGAAAGCAGCTTTGAAACGCTCTTCCAACGGATCGGCGACTTCAAAATTCTCAGCTTCATCGCTGGCGGCGGCATTTTGATACATTTCCTGGTGCTCTTTATTAGTGAGTGCCAGGTATGCTACTTTTATAAGGGCAACTTTTGATTTTATCTCATTAACATCCTCATTCCGAACCGTTTCTTCGAGCAATGTCACGAGTTGTTCGCGATCCATCTGACCATAATCTGTATCGACAGATTCCGTTTCATCCTCTTCTTCTTCACTTTCCTCACTTGTTTCTTCAGCTTCTGCCTTTCCATCAGCATCCGAATTCTCATTGGGCTCGGTTACTCCGGATACCATTTCAGTTTTTGTTGCAATCTCTGTCTCATCAACTGTTGCGGGTTCCTGAACGGATTCGGCAATAACTTCTGTTTCGGCTGATTCCTCAGGCTCTGTTGCAACATCAGCTTCAACTACGGCTTCAGCAATAACTTCTGTTTCGGCTGATTCCTCCGGCACTGTTGCATCATCAGCTTCAACTACGGCTTCAGCAGCAATAACTTCCGTTTCGGCTGATTCTTCCGGTTCTGTTGCAAAATAAGCTTCAACTTCAACTATGGCTTCAGCAGTAACTTCAGTTTCGGTTGTTACTTCCGGTTCAACGGCAATTTCAGTTGCAACTTCAACTACGGCTTCAGCAATAACTTCCGTTTCGGCTGATTCTTCCGGCTCTGTTGCAACATCAACTTCAACTACAGCTTCCGGTTCAGCAATTGCCTCATCCGGAGTATCAGCTATAACATCAGCCTTGTTTTTGGCGGCGACGTCTGCATCTGATGATGATTCTTCAACCTTGTCGACAGGATTTTCCTGAAGTGAATTCTCCTCCTGTTTAAGCTCTGTGGCTTTTTCAGGATTCTGATCGGGATGCTTGGTGGATTCCATCTGTAAATACGTTAGTAATTAAACTATTGATCTGGGTTAAATAAAACCCGCTATTTCGATGAAATAGCGGTTGTCAGTGTTTTCTCTTCCGAAAAAAGTAAGTTTATCAACGGCCTTTCTTATTAAAAGGGAATGCAAATTTAATAACATTTCTATATGCAGGTCAATTTATTAAAAATTGATTCATAATAAAATCAGATTATTAGAAGCTGCCAGATACGAAATATAAATTTCAGTAACTAATGCGAATCAAGGGTTGAATTCATGTTTTGTCTATTGGGGCGTTAAACTCTTCCAGAGTTTTAAACTCTGGAAGAGTTCGCCTGGCAACTAATAAGTTACAATTTCAACCCTTGATTCGTATAACTAATCAGCCTGTTCTATACAAGGCAGGATAAATATTAGCCACAGATTACGCTGATTACACAGATAAGTATATATGCCTGAGATCTGTTTTTTTTATAAAAACTGCTTAAAGCAGTTCTAAATCTGTGCAAATCCGTGAAATATGTGGCAAAAAAGATTATTTAAGTGATGAATAGTTGAGTCTGCTCCGAAAAGTCTTTTACCCCTAAATCCCTTAAAGGGGACTTAGTCCAATTTATTGGTTTTCAACGCATTCCCCTTTAGGGGTCAGGGGTAAAAAAGTTGAAAATCAATAAATTGTGACTTTTCGGAGTGGGCTCATAGTTAGAAATTTCAAAATGCAGACCTGTTAAAAATTATGTACCCGATATTTACAAAAAAAGAAACGGGTGTATTATCATCATAATAGTTTAATGTTGCACTAAGAGGCCCTATCGGTGTGTTATACACAAAACTCCCTGATATCGTATGATGAAGGGTAGGAAGAAATTTGCTTTTCACAACCTGCTGCATCGAATTGCTGCCTAATTCCCGAAACGGAGCCATAACGAACCCTTCGAGGCGAAAATCTATATTTTTGCTTACGGTAAAGATATTGCGCATACCAATAGCAATAAACCCGGCAGGTCTGTATACTGCCTGGTAAAGTGTTGCCATTTCGTATACAGGGTTATAAAGTGGCATGAATAAGGTTGTGGACGTATAATTTCTGAAGCCTGAAAGATTGTTGGCATTAAATTCAAAACTGACACCCGGTTTATATATTTTGCCGGCACTGAAATATTTATCAAATTTAAACCTGAATATGAAGTAATTGTGATAATCCGTATAGTTCCCTCTTAGCACCGAGGTCGTTCCTGGAGTATGTTTCTCGAGCCCGCTCACAAACTGTATGGATGAGTATATCCTATACCCCTGGTTTGAATATTGCTTGCGGTTTAATGTATTTAATTCAAATTCCAGGTAGGGGCTGTAAAAATTAAATTTTGTCCGGTCAGCTTCATCTTCTTTTGTTGCTGTATTTGTCTGAAAATAATCGGACCGGTTTGAGCCCCATGTAATTCCAGCTTCAAACTTTCCTTTATATGTTAAAGGGAATCCCATATCAATGCGAAAATGTGTATTATTTTCGTAAAGATAGGAAGGAGCAGCATCAACGAAAAAGAACGAACGGGTCCTGTAATAATTAAACTGGTTGAAGGTGTACTCCATTTCAACGTATTTGGGGTTATGCCCCGGTATTTCGAATCTTCCGCCAACCAATGCTGAATTGTAAAACCGTCCGAATGAACCATTAAGTTTGGCCGTATAAGCAAATTTTCTCCAGAGACTGTAGTTCAGCTGCAGAAAAATTTCATTGCTTCCGCCTGATGACAGGTTGCCACCAAAATCGGCTTTTATACCTTTTTCGTACTTTGCATCGATAATAAATTTATAATGTTTCAAACTGCTGTCATAATCCAGTGAAGGATATGCTGATTTTAACCTGTCTTCACCCAACACCTTGAAATAAGCTATTTTAACGTCTTCAATAGGAAGGTCATAGGAAAAATTCCTGTTGGATTTTCGTCCTTTTACCTGGCCAAGTATAGCATTTGCAATATACAGCGACTGTCCTTGCTGTAGCCCCCTTATTTCCACACTATTCACCCTGAGTTCGGGCTTTCGGCTGTTAAATTTTTTCCTTATGGTATCGTGCATGGCCTGCGTAACGGTATCGAGCACAAATTGACGGATTTGAGGAATCATTCTCTGGGCAGCCACATACCCGCTGTCGATAAAAGCATCCGTATTCGAAAAATCGATAACATTCACATCTTTCAGGCGTGGCTCAATTAAAACGCTGGCATCACAATAAAGGTTGAACTTTGTTTCACCCATCAGCATGCTGCTGAGTTGCGAAATAATATCGTCTTCTTTAGGCGGATCATAATTTCCGGCTGCCTTGCTGCCAATAATAATGTCAGGAAAAAAATCCTCCATCACCACGTCGGAAGGGAAATTATTATACATACCTCCATCGAAGAGCAGCCGTCCGTCGATCCGGATGGGTTTGAAATAAAAAGGGAAGGTCATGGATGCCCTGATGGCCGAACCCAGGTCGCCCTTTCGTAAAATATAGGGTTTGTTGAACCGCACATCGGAAGCCACACAACGGAATGGTATCATAAGCCTGTTAAAATCATATTCCGATACGGCAGAGGCTTCTGAGAACAATTCAAGGAAAGCAAAATCCATGCGGACCGGTGAAACAATGTTCGTCGGCAGTTTAGTTTGCAGGATAGAGTCATATTTAAATCTGAAACTGAGCCAGGAAGAATTCGGCTGGCCTTGCCTGAAAAAATAAGTATATTCCAGATCAAGCTTTCCGGAAACCCATTTCGCAAACTCATCAGAATTAAGTATTTGCTCCATCTGGTCGGGCGAATAGCCTGAAGCATACAATCCGCCGATTATTGCGCCCATGGATGTGCCGGCAATATAGTCGATGGGGATGCCATTCTCTTCAAGAGCCCTCAAGACACCTATGTGAGTAACGCCTTTGGCTCCGCCTCCGCTTAGCACAACAGCAACTTTCTGTGGACTGGCAGTTAAAAAGCAAATCAGAAAAAGCAATAACAGGCTATTCTTTTTCATCAATTTCATGGATAATATAAAATACAAATATAAGAAAATCCGGCACAAGGGCCGGATTTAACTCAGGTCGAATACAAAGAGTAAGCAAAAAAAAAGTCGCGTAAAGCTATACCTTTTCCAAAGCCTGTTCAAGATCATCAATCAGATCAGCCACATCCTCAATGCCCACAGAATAACGAACAAGGCCATCTGTAATTCCTGCTTTTAATTTTCCATCAGCCGAAACTTTCGAATGGGTCATTGATGCAGGATGCTGTATCAATGTTTCAACTCCGCCTAACGAGACTGCGAGAATTGCCATTTGCACGCTGTTCATCAGTATCCTGCCGGCTTCAACACCACCCTTCAATTCAAAACTGATCATGCTTCCAAATCCATCCATTTGTTTTTTTGCCAATTCGTGCTGTGGATGCGAAGCAAGTCCCGGGTAATGCACCCATGCGACTTTGGAATGATTTTCGAGGTAGGCAGCTAACTTCATGGCCGATTCCTGGGCCCTGTCAATACGCAAACTCAATGTTTTTAGACCCCTTATTACAAGGTATGCCTGGTGCGGGTCCATATTAAATCCAAGGGTAACCATTACAGATCGAAGTTTCTTATACAAAGTTTCATCCTTTGCAATAACCACACCTCCTATAATATCGGCATGCCCGTTAATAAACTTGGTAAGGGAATGCAGCACGATATCCGCACCCAGATCAAGCGGCCGCTGCAGGTAAGGGCTGCAAAATGTATTATCCACCGCCACCGGGATGCCATGACTGTGTGCCAGTTCGCTGCATGCTTTCAGATCGCTGATTTCCATGGTAGGATTCGATGGCGTTTCTATATACAAAAGCTTTGTTTCCGGCCTGATTGCATTTTTTATTTCTTCGATATAGGCGGTATTTACAAATGTTGCATCAATCCCAAATTTTTTATAATAGGTTTCGAGCACAATCCGCGAAGGCCCGTATACCGCAGCCGAACATATAACGTGGTCGCCCTGGCTCAGTAGGGTGCCATAAACAATATTTACCGCACCCATGCCTGAACTGGCTGCAATTGCTCCAAAGCCATTTTCGAGTTCTGCAAGCAGGGTTTCCAATGCGTGTATGGTTGGATTGGCTATCCGTGTATAAATATAGCCTTTACTCTCCCCCGAAAAACAGGCTGCCCCGTGTTCGGCGCTTTCGAATTTGAAGGTTGAAGTTTGATAGATCGGGACTGTTGCACTTCCGAGTGCATCGTTAAACTCACCTCCGTGGATGAGTTTTGAATTAAAACCGATGTTTTTCTTTTTCATTGAAATTCAATTAGTTAGTTGTTGAAATTAAATATTTTACAGTACAAAAAAAGGAGGAAAAATCAGATTATATATTACTTCGATTTTTTTAATAATGCAGCTACCCCATGCGACAATGATTTTTGCGGCACGTTTTTAAAAACACCATCCCTGGCTGTTTTCACATCTTCGATAGTGTAAAATGCGGCAGGATGGTACACATGCAATGTATTCAGAAAAACCGGGATCTCTTTACGTCGTATTATTGAAAAAATAATTTTAACTTTCCCTTTAGCTCCCTCGGCATCAAGAATTGTAAGTCCGAAGTTGTGTGAATTTAATGCAGTGATGAGTTCAGGCGATTCGTGGGTTAAAATAACCCTGATAATAGAAGTACCCAGCGACAGTTTTTCCTCCAGGATCATTCCTACAAAATTCCCGGTGGCGAAACCTGCACCGTAAGCTATGTAACAAACCCAGTTATCCAGGTGCTGCATAATCTGACCTATAGCCAGAAGCCAGATGATTACTTCGAAAAAACCTAGAAAAGGAGCAATATGTTTCATCCCTTTCGAAAGAAAGATAAGCCGCATTGTACCAATGCTCTGGTCAAGGATACGTGCAAAAAAGATCAGTCCCGGGAGGATGACCCAGGTAAAAAACCAACTGTCGTAAACAAATAAATCCATGGTCAGGGTTGCTGTAATAGTTTGGCTAAATTAGTATTTTTTTAATCCGGCTATGGGAGAAAAACTTAAATATTTAAACTAAAAGAATGTATTGAGCATCTGAATAATAAAAATCGGAGCGAACAACTGAATGTTTAACTTTGTTCCGTTTTGAACCTATTTCTAATCTAAAATTTACATAACCAATGAAACATTTTATTAAGATTATTACATTAATAGCATTACTCACATGCGTCCCCGGCATACTTGCAGCGCAGGACGAAGCACGCCTGCTTCGTTTCCCAACGGTAAATGGCAATCAAATCATATTTTCTTATGCCGGTGATTTATACACTGTTTCCATAAGTGGTGGCATGGCCCGCAAATTAACAAATGATGCAGGATATGAAATGTTTTCACACTTTTCACCCGATGGAAAACAAGTGGCCTTCACCGCCCAGTACGACGGCAACACCGAAATTTATACCATGCCTTCGCAGGGAGGAGTTCCTATAAGATTAACCACAACGGCTACGCTGGGGCGCGACGATATCAGCGACCGCATGGGACCAAACAATATCGTGATGGGCTGGACGCCTGATGGCAAAAACGTTATTTACCGCTCACGTAAACAAACATTCAACGACTTTACAGGGCAGCTGTTTACAGTTCCCGCAACGGGTGGAATGTCGCAGGAACTCCCGCTGCCTGCGGGTGGATTCTGCTCGTATTCGCCTGACGGGAAACAACTTGCCTACAACCGTGTTTTCCGCGAATTCCGTACCTGGAAGTATTATAAAGGCGGCATGGCCGACGAAATCTGGATTCATGATTTTGCTACAAAAACCACCCGCAATATCACCGAAAACAATACCCAGGATATCTTTCCCATGTGGTTTGGCGATGAGATTTATTTCTGTTCCGACCGCAACAGAACTATGAACCTTTTTTGTTATAACCTCAAAACCAGGCAAACCCGGAAAGTTACCAACTACACTGAATACGACATTAAATTCCCTTCAGCCGGCGATAACCGTATCATTTATGAGAATGGTGGTTTTATCTATCTTTTCGATATCAAAACACAAACATCATCGAAAATTACCATTCAGATCGCTGATGATTTTAATACGGCGCGCAGCGAGCTGAAAGATGCCACCCGTTACATGGGCCAGGTGAATCCTTCGCCCGATGGCAACCGTATTGTAGTGTCCGGAAGGGGCGACATATTTACAGTCCCGGTAAAAGAGGGCATCACCCGTAATTTAACAGCCAGCAGCAACGCCCACGACCGCGAAGGATTCTGGTCGCCGGATGGCAAATGGATAGCTTACCTCAGCGATGCAAGCGGCGAATACGAAATTTACTTTACTAAACAGGACGGAAGCGAGCCTCCTGTTCAGCTTACAACCGGAGCCGATACCTATAAATTCACCATCCGTTGGTCGCCCGACAGTAAAAAAATAATCTGGAACGACAAGATGCTTCGCCTTCAATATGTTGATATTGATTCGAAAAAGGTAACACTGGTTGAAAAATCGAGAATATGGGAATTCAGGAGCTCCGACTGGTCGCCCGACAGCCGCTGGATTGCTTATACCCGCGCCCTGGAGAATGGGATGCAGCAGATTATGCTGTATAATACCATTGACGAAAAAAAATATGCCGTAACCGATGAGTGGTTTTCATCCGATCAACCCACATTTTCGCGCAACGGCAAATACCTGATCTTTACTTCCGACCGCACTTTCGATCCCATTTACAGCGAAGTTGAGTGGAATTATGCTTACGAAAACATGGCCAAACTTTACCTGGTTACATTGGCAAAAGACACGCCTTCGCCTTTTGCACCTTCGAACGACGAAGTTAAAATGGAAGATGCGAAAGACAAAAAAGATGCGAAACCCGTTGCTGAAAAAAGCAGTAAAAAAGATAAGAAAAGCAAGAAAGATGACAAAACTGAGAAAACCCTGGAGCCGGATGTAAAACCGGTTAAAATTGATGTGGAAGGAATACAGCAGCGTATAATCGAAATTCCCGTTGAGGCCGGAAACTATATGAACATCTGGTCGGTTGAAGATAAAATTTACTACAACACTATCAACGACAAAGGACGCTTTGCCAAAGTGTATGATCTGAAACAAAAAAAAGAAACTGAACTTGGCACAGATATTAATTTCGACATTACGGCTGACGGAAAGAAAATGCTTATCAGGCAGAAAAACAGGTTTTCGATGATTGACCTTCCGTCGTCCAAAATCAATATCGAAAAACATATTGATTTATCCGATCTTAAAGTCCTGGTGAATAACAGGCAGGAATGGAATCAAATTTATGACGAAGCATGGAGGCAGATGCGCGACTTCTTTTACATGCCTACCATGCACGGCGTTAACTGGAAAGCGATGCACGACAAATATGCGGTTATGCTTCCCTATGTGAACAACCGCAACGATCTTACTTACCTGATAGGTGAAATGATTGCGGAACTAAGTGTTGGTCATGCATACATCAGCGGAGGCGAACGCAAACCTGTTGAAAAAATCAACCTTGGCTTATTGGGTGCACGCCTCAGCAAAGACCCTTCAGGATATTTCCGTATCGACAGCCTCCTGCAGGGAGCCAATTGGAATTCTGATCTTCGCTCTCCTTTAACACAAGTCGGTGTGGGTGCTGCGAAAGGTGAATATATTACTTCCGTAAACGGCAAATCAACCAAAGAAATGGCTGATATCTATACCGCACTTATCGACAAAGCGGGTAAAAATGTTGAACTTACACTTAACAGCTCACCGGCCGAAGGTGGGCGCAAAGTGCTGGTAGTACCGGTAGGTGATGAATCCAAACTATATTACTATACCTGGGTACAAAACAACATCCGTAAAGTTGATAAGGCAACAAACGGGCAGGTTGGCTATATTCACATACCGGATATGGGTCCCGAAGGATTAAATGAATTTGTCAAGTATTTCTATCCGCAATTGGCAAAAAAGGCACTGATCATCGACGATCGTGGGAATGGTGGGGGTAATGTTTCGCCCATGATTATCGAACGCCTTAATCGTGAAATTCAAAGGAGCAATATAGCACGGAATACAGAGGTCATAGGTCATACACCGACCAAAATGATGCTTGGGCCAAAGGTTTTACTTATCAACGGATATTCAGCTTCCGACGGCGACCTTTTCCCTTACGGATTCAAGAAATACGGGATTGGCAAAGTGATCGGCAAACGGACATGGGGCGGCGTTGTCGGCATCAGGGGCTCATTGCCCTTTGTTGATGGAGCCGACCTCCGCAAACCTGAATTTGCCAGCTATTCGGCCGACGAAAGTAAATGGATAATCGAAGGATACGGTGTGGATCCTGATATTGAAATCGATAACGATCCATCGAGGGAATATGAAGGGACAGATGATCAGCTTAATAAAGCTATCGAAGTTATTCTCGATGAGCTGAAAAACTATAAGGAACAGCCTTCGGTTCCAACTCCTTCGGATAAGAGTAAGTAACCAAAGTATATAAACGACGGTTCGTTCAAGGACCGTCGTTTTTTTTATACTTTTTTTTTAGACTATTTATAGGAATATTACGTTATCGAACAATTACTGATGCCTCTGGTTTCAAAATCCAACGATACAGTATGTCGAAAATTTACATTCTAATACTATGTTTTGTCCTTTTCATAGGACTCAATGGCAAAGCCCA
Organism: Bacteroidales bacterium; assembly: GCA_038213495.1. Taxonomy (GTDB): domain Bacteria; phylum Bacteroidota; class Bacteroidia; order Bacteroidales; family UBA4417; genus UBA4417. The sequence goes on along the minus strand of JBBQSY010000105.1, from coordinate 1,637 downwards.
GCAGCGGGAAAACGAAACAGGCTCTGTGCCTTCGGGCCGTTTTACTGCAGGCGCTCTTATTGGTCCAAGCCTCCTGATTGAAAAAGCACCCGACAGTATCAATCCCGAAATCAGGGATTATTTAAATAAATTACGCTCAGGCTGGCATTATGGTTTGGAAACTGAATATTTCTTTAATGATTATTTCGGAGTAGGTGCAACCTATACCAGTTTTAACACCAAACAGCAGGTCGACAGTATCGTATTTGAATTTTTTTCGCGGATTTTTTATATCAATTTGTCGAGTACAATGAAAATCAATTCGGTTTCGCCAATGATATATGGCCGTCTGCCGCTGGCAGGCAATAAACTGGAGGTGAAGGCCGGCATTGGCCCTTCCTGGCTTTTTTACAGGAATATCGGTAAAGCCCTGGCAGATTCTGCACTTTTTAAGGGATCGTCTCCCGGGCTATCAACTTCTTTATCTCTAAACTATCAGCTAATTCCGAATCTCAGCATAGGAATTAAAGGCAGCTATATGGAAGCTTTCCTGAAAGAATTTACAAAGAATGACGGGATTACAAAAGAGGTTATTAAACTGGAAAAAGCAGATTACCAAAACCTTTCACGAATCGATTTCTCATTTGGAATATTTTATACCTTGCACTGTAAATAGCATAACTTCCGGATGAAAAAAATTCTGTTCTTAATTATAATGCTTGCTTTTGTCCTTACGGGAAAGGCTCAATCCGTATTACGTGAATTTGATACACTCCGGTTTAACGAAAACCTTGCGCTGGCCAGCAATTTCATCGAATGCGAATTCTATACACAACTGGCAACCAGTAAATTCAGTAAAACGGAGAATGTTTCATCCTCAGAATGGTTCAGCTACAAGGAAAACAATTCCTGGCATACTTTTGCCGGCGATAGCAAGGATAATTCATTTAAAGTTACCAAGCATCTAACATTTGATTCACTTTACACTATTTCTGAAAATACAGATACGTACGATTCCGTTAAACTAGTTGCTTCTGGTTCCGCGTTAAGCCTGGCCAACACTCAGTTTCAAATTATCCGCGATACATGCAACCTCTATTTCAATTCCTTTGTGAACAGGAATCCGGATCAAACAGTCAGTATCTGGTTTCTGCCTGCTTTTCAGCCCAGCGGGCAAGCTGTTTATGGATGCGAGTGGGAATATGTTTTCGATAAAACCGGCAAAAAACTGCTCAGGCAAAATTCATTTACCAATATTATGACCGGTGTGTGGATCGGCCAACCCCGCGAACTCTGGCTCAACTATCGCAACTCCGACAAACCCACCGTCGGGAGCGTGTTTTTCTCCCTGTCGTTTCGCGATTATTTTACCCGCATTCGCATCGATACACGCAAAAGCACAAGCACTACAACAAAAGACTCCGCCGGAGATTACACATGGACACATAAGCTGAAATAAGAGTTATTCTTTTTTTTACAGATTACCCATATCCCGTATTCTTTTTATTTATATTTGTTCATACGTGTCCGAACAATTAAGGTTTTAGCTAGCTCTGAATTATATGGTTATTGATAATCAGATATATAGCTATTGAAAATCCAGAATTAGCTGTTCGAAATCTTTTTCTGTATGGTGAGAACTAAACAGATTTGGATGC